>NZ_JBEDNP010000075.1:0-1820 GCF_040105315.1 Pseudonocardia tropica | reverse complement strand
CCGGCTGCACTCCATGATCGGCAACATCCCGCCGGTCGAGTACGAACAGAACTACTACGCTCACGACACCGCCCGAGAAGATCCAATCTCGGGAGAACCCAGCCTCCACTGAAGCCGGGGCGCTTCAGTCTGGTCGCCCGCGGCCTGTCCGGGGTCCAGCTCGTCATCTCCGACGCCCATCCCGGCTTGGTGGCGGCGATCGCCTCGGCGTTGCCGGGTGCGGCGTGGCAGCGGTGTCGCACCCACTACCTGCGTAACCTGCTCTCCCGTGTTCCGAAGTCGGCGCAGCCGCATGTCGCTACGCAGGTGCGCACGATCTTCGACCAGCCCGACGCCGACGCCGTCACAGCCCAGTACGGACGCGTGGTCGACACTCTCACCGCGCGCTGGCCCGACGCAGCCGAGCACCTCGACAACGCCCGCGATGAGCTGCTGGCGTTCACCGCATATCCGCGCGAGGTCTGGCGCCAGATCTGGTCGAACAACCCTCAAGAGCGACTGAACAAGGAGATCCGCCGTCGCACCGACGTGGTCGGGATCTTCCCCGGCCGCGACTCCCTGATCCGCCTCGTCGGCGCCGTCCTGGCCGAACAGAGTGATGAGTGGACCGAGAACCGCCGCTACATGGGCCTCGATCTACTGGCCCGCTCACGCATCCGCATCGTCACCACCGAAGCCGCACCGACCGGCAGCGAGGCACTCATGACAACCGAGGCAATAACCGCCTAGAATCCCGAACCAAGATCACGCGGAGTCGATCTCATACACCACTCCGCCGGACGTGACCAACGAAATCGTCGTCATCCGCGACCACGCTTCCCCAGCGTGGTAAATGGATCGAGCACACGTCACGCTCGGCGCCGCCAACTCTCACATCGCACCTCCGTCGAGAGAACGACGGAGGTCTACCGTCACCCCAGCACCTGCCGGTAATAGGGACCCGGCGCGTCGCTCGGTAGTCCGGTCAACAGCTCGCGACCGGCACTTCCGCCACCCCTCCTGGCGGGGCTTGCGCCCGGACCGCACACCCGACGAGGTCACACTCCCGGCCCCGACCTGACCGACACCCGGACTCATCCCCGGAACGTGGGCGCCGGGCAAACAGTGCGCGAGGTCGACGCCGGTCGACCGGGCGAGCGCTGCTTGCGTGCGGTTCACCGGCGTGAATTGCGACGTCCGATTCTCCACGGGAGACGCCAGTGTACCGAGAAGGTCTCGCCGATGCGGCACATTGCAAGCGGATCTGTGTCCTGCACGAGAGCCCCCATGTGAGCCGCGACCTGCGCCGGAAACAGAGCTAGGTCGTGGATTGGGAGGAGGCAACCGCCCACCGATCAATAATCAGAATGGCGGGCTGAGCAGCTCACAGCCGAGCGGGGCTTAGGAAGCTCCGTCGATTCTCGAGAAGAGGAACCCTAGAGCCGCTCTTATTTGCGATCTAGGCGCGGCTGAGTTGCTTTAGGTAACCTGCACGCCGCGCCCGGGCGGGGATTGCGCGGAGGTCCGGGTTCACGTTCATGGGGTTGATAACAGCAGGGTGGAGGGGGCGCGTCATAGACTCGGGGTGACAGACTGGCTCGTCCCCGTGTTCAGGTTTACGTCCGGAACGTACGTAGCCGGTCTCCCTTCGATACCAAAGCATACCTCCACATTTTGTATATTACAACGCACTCACCTCGCGCACTGCAAAATAAGTGGCTCTTCCGGAAATGGAGTGCAGGTGAGGGCGTGATCGACCGCGCGGGTGGGGTCGTGTCGCTGCGGTGAGGCGGGCCCCGAGAAGTTGATGATGAAGGTTCCTACACCGAACATCGTCGAAC
>NZ_JBEDNP010000074.1:0-1850 GCF_040105315.1 Pseudonocardia tropica | reverse complement strand
GCTGCGTGCCGCGCGGGAACTGGCCGAGGAGTACCGGCGCGACAGCATCATCTGGGCCGCCGGGCTGGACCAGCTCCCCGAGGGATCGGACGAGCGGCGCGACGCCGAGCGCGACGTGGCCGCCGCGCGGCGGCTGACCGCCCTGCAGGAGCAGCGCGTCGAGGCCCTCACCACGGTGGCGCGGGTGCGTGAGGAGTGGTTCGAGCAGACCGCCGCGACCCGGGTGCAGGCTGCGCTGGCCGGCGATGAGCTGGAGCGGCGGGGGCAGGAGCGGGAGGTCGCTCCGAGCCGGGGTGAGCAGACCGAACTGTTCGCCATCGACGAGTCCAGCAATGAGCGGAGCAGCGAGCGCCGTCGAGTCGTCGACCCGGCTCAGGAAGAGCTGGATCTCCCCGGAGTGTCGAGCGCACGCCCCGACAGCCCCGCGCGGGACGAGGAGACGCAGCGTGGACCGCAGGGACAGGCGGTCGAGGCGGACGAGATGAGGAGGGACCGGGACGAGGTCGCGGTCGGGCAGGGCTACGCCGACGTCCGGCGCGACGAGGCGCAGGCCGCTCGGGAACGCGCAGGGCAGCCCGAGCTGTTCACCACCGTTCCGGAGGTTCGAGATGTGGCTGCCGCCCAGCCAGTGCGTGAGGGCGATCGGACCCGCGATGTGGCGGCGGAAGCGGATGGGGCAGCGCCGCTCACCGTAGGGAATGCGCTGCGCATTGCGCTCGTCAGCAAGGCCCTTCGCGAGGAGATTCGCGCTGCCAACGCGGACAAGAGCCGTGCCGACGAGCACACAGATGTCGGTATCGGCGCCCCTGTCCCCCGCCCCCCGGAAGTGGCGGCGAGTACGGAGAATCAGCGGCAGCGGCGCCGTAGTAGTGGCATCGCGCGCTGAATGTGGACTCGACTCAGGTTGAGGGCACGCTGGAGCCACGTCGTCGCACTCGCCGGGTCCGTGACCGCACGACGGTAAGCGGCTCGTTCGCGCTGTTCACACGATGGCGCCCTTCACCTTCGTGTCGGGTCGAGGCGCGGCAGGCTCGACACTCCGCGGGCCGTCCGAGTCGCTGGCGCCGACGCCGCGATCCCGTCGGCCCTCGTCGACCCTGCCGACGCGACCGACCTCGACCCGTTCCTCACCGACGCCCAGGTCGCCGACTGGCCGCACACCACGAACGTCGAGGACGGCGCCGCCCAGCGCCTCGCCCGACCCCGCGAACCCGCCCGGCTGCTCGGCCCTCGACGCTGCCCGAGGACGAATGCGAGAGCCCGTTCCGTTGAACGTTCCATGCCGGTAAGGTTCCGTCGTTCTGACCGGGCGAAGCGATGGGCGACGGGTGAACCAGTTCGAGTTCTGGGCGACGATGACCGGTCACCTTTTCTCTTGGCCGGCCGCTGTTGTCTTCTCTGTCCTGATCCTGAAAGAGCCCTTGGGGAAGCTGCTTGGTCGTCTACTGTCTGCGGAAGGGCCGGGGGCATAAAAGCAAACTTCGCGCAGTTATTGGCAGAGGCGAAGCCGAATGATCGAGCGGCCGACGACGGGGCTGCATCAAGCGATGTGCCCGTTCCGTCGGTCCCCGCTCCCGGAGTGACTAAGCCGGAGCCGCAACCGCCGGCTCTGCCCGGGGGCACCCACGACGACGACGACCTGGCGCACCTCCCGCCGAACCATGCGAAGCGACTCGCCGCCAACATGGTGGAGTTCGTAAGTCGGCAAACGCGTAGGGACCAGCTCATTGGTCTGGCGCTCAAGCGGCCCGATGTCGCCGTGTCCGAGGCGTGGAACTTTCTTTACGACTCGCTGGTCGGCCTAGCCCTCGTGACGGACGGATACTATGAGCGGTCTGCGCCGGTGCTGC
>NZ_JBEDNP010000073.1:0-1983 GCF_040105315.1 Pseudonocardia tropica | reverse complement strand
GGGATGGGCTGGATCGCCGGGATGACCCCGGTCCAAGCATTCCTGGGCGCCGCCGCGTGCACCCCGGCCCTGATCGCGATGTCGCGCAACCAGTGGTCCACCGCGTTCAGCTGGGGCGTGTTCGCCGCCGTGCTGGTCGTGCTGATCGTCGTCCCCGTCCACGGCCGCCCCGCGTTCCGCTGGCTGGCCGACCTGATCATGTTCCAGACAGGAGTGCTGATGCGCTGGTCACCCTGGCAATCACGCGCCGCGGCCGGGCTGGCCGGTGACCGCAGCGAGCCCGACCTGCCCGGCGTGCTGTCGCGCCTGGAGTTCCCCGACGGCCCGGAGTTCCACGGCTCGCGGATCTGCCTGATCCACGACACCGACCAGGGACGTTGGGGTGCCACCGCTCGCCTGACCCACTCCGGTGTCGGGATGCTGTCTGACGACGAGTGCGCCGAGCTCGCCCGCCGCCTCGGCTCGATGCTCGTCGGACTCGGGCACCGCGAGGTCGTCGACCGCATCTCGCTGCTCGTGCGCACCGTTCCCGACGACGGCACCGAGTACGCGGTCTGGCGCGAGCGCCACCAGCGCCCCGACGCCCCCACCCTGGCCCGGCAGGTGACCACCGAGATCGACCGCGACGTCGCCTCGGTCAGCGTGCGGACCGAGCTGTTCGTGACCGTGTCGGGCACCGAGGACGCGCTGCGCCGCCCGGCCAAGGCCGCCGGCGGCGGTGTCGCGGGCCGCGCGTACGCGCTCTACCGCGTCCTGGAAGCCGTCGCCGACGGTCTGCGCGGGCTCGGGGTGCAGTCGGTGACCTGGCTGACCTCCACCGGGGTCGCCGAGGCCATCAAGACCGGCTTCAACCCCGCCACCGCCGCCTCCCTGCAGTACCAGCACCTCATGCGGCCCGACCCGGACGGCTCGGTGGGGCTACCGATCTCCCAAGCCGGCCCCGCCCTCGCTCCCGCTCCGGCCGCCCGGGCCTACCACCACGACGGGTTCTCCTCGGTCTCCTACGCGGTGCAGCCCCCGGAATCCGGGACGATCTTCGGGTCGCTCGGCCCGCTGCTCGCGGTCCGCACCGCAGGAGAGCGCCGCACCCTGCAGATCCACTACGAGATCCTGTCCCAGGCCGCCGCCGCCCGGGAGGTGCGCTCCCAGCGGTTCCGCAACAACGTCCTGGTCGACGCCAAGGCCCAGCGCGGGTTCAACACCACTGCCGTCGACACCCGCCGCCAGACCGGCGCCCGTGAGCAGGAGGCCGCCGTCGCCGCCGGGCACGCCCTGGTCCGCTTCACCGTGGCCTCCTCGCTCACGGTGCCCGCCGAGTGGAACCTCGAGGACCACGCCGCCCGTCTGGAGAACGACTCCTCGGGCCGGTTCCGGCTGCTGCGTCTGGAGCTGGCCCAGGACTCCGCGTTCGTCGCCGCGGCCCTCCCGGTCGGGATCGGGCTGCCCCGTCTGACCAGGGCGTTCGACTCATGAGCATCTTCGGTAAGCGCCGCCACGTACAGCCGCGCACCACCAGCGAGCTGCTGAGCCAGTTCACCGACCTCGACGGCATCCCCGTCTCCGCACCCGCCGACCCCATCGGCCCGGACGAGGAGCGCGTCGACGGCCGGCGAGGTGGCCGGCGTCGGGTCAACCAGGCCGCCGCCCCGCGCCAGGGCCACCGTGAACCGGGCCGCGGATGGGCCGCGGTCGACGCGGCCCGCCGGGCCCCGGTCTACCGGGCCACCACCGCCGAGGTCGGCGGACTGTTCCCGCTGCTGGCCTCCAACGGCGTCCCGGCCATCGGCGCCCGGCTGGGCTACGACACCCAGTCCGGGGGCGCCTTCTACGTCCACCCCACCTAGTGGGTGCTGCGCCAGATGGTCACCAACCCGCACCTGGTGGTGTTCGGCGAACCGGGCCGCGGCAAGTCCTCCACCGTCGTCGCTTTGATGCTGCGGATGATGCTCTTCGGCGTCCGCTCGCTGATCTCCGGTGACGTGA
>NZ_JBEDNP010000072.1:0-1997 GCF_040105315.1 Pseudonocardia tropica | reverse complement strand
GTCCAGTGACGCGCGGTACTTACCGACGGCGGGCTCGGCCTCCGGGATCGGCACGATGACGGCACTCTCGTTGGCCTCCACCCCGCCATCATGCGAACGTCGCTCGCCCGGGCGCCACCGGGTTGCCTCTGGCGTCGGCGGGTCAAGGGTGGTTGCCCCCTCGGCCGAGAAGGGTCCACGTCTCCATGGTCAAGACCCGGTCCAGTGCCCTCCCGGCCGGCCGGTCCCCAGGCCGGTTTGCCGCTGGGTAAGCCCCGGTCGCCGTTCTGGCCCATCAGCATCAGGAACAAGCTCTTGAGCAGCGCCAGCCCCCGAGCACGGCGCATCGTTGCCTCGTCCACCTCTCCGTAAACGGAGAAGAAGTGCTCGGTGTTCTGCGACTCCAGGCAGCCGGCGTAGCCGACCACGCCGGCGGTACTGCTCGGGTTCTTCACCGCGCTCCCGGGCCCACCCGGCCATCCAGGCGCGGCGGGTACGCGCGATCGCCACCGCTCATCGCCACGCGGGCGTGTTGCTCGAGCGCCCCGACTTAACTACATGCGGTGGCAGTTCCACCAGGGCTGTGCTGGCCAAGCCGCTCACCGCACAAGCAGCAGTAGATAATTTTCTAGCGTAATCGTATGTTCAGAAGCGTGGACTCCTCCCCCGCCGACCGACTCCTCTCCCTCTCGATCACTCTGGCCATCGACCCGCCGATCCCGGCCGATACCGATGTCCACGAGATCGGCCAGGCCGTGGCCGCAAGGATCGGCAACGACGGGGTCGCGATGACCACGGCCCCCGTTCGCGGTGAGCCGATCGACCGCCTCGGCTGGGTCATCCCCACCACCACCAATCGCGCCATGGGCAGCGGCCTCGCCGACTTCGCACGCGTCTTGGAGGCCGCCGCTCGCGAGGGTCTCGAACGCGTCGTCCCCCTGACAACCCCGGAGAACTACGGCCGCGTCCGCACCGTCGCCTTGGAAGTCCTCACACTCGACGAGGTCGATCGTCGCCTGGCCATCGACCGCTTCCCCGACGTTGTCGGCATCGACGAGGTCTGCCACATCCTCGGCGTGAAACGAGCCATGGCCTACCGCCACACCTCCCGCGACAACTTCCCCCCGCGTGTCCGCGAGGGGGTCGCGATCTGGTTCCGCGCCGGCGTCGAGCGCTACGCCGCCGAGCTACGTGGGGAACCAGACCCCATGATCGAGAGGATGCGCAGCCTCGGATACTCCACAGCGCCCGTCGAGATCGGAACCTCACCGACGGCCGCAGCCGGTAGGGAAGACACCAAGACCACCGGCCCCAGCTGACCCGCAGCCGAGGACGCCCGGCACGGGCGCGACGGCGACGCGCGCCAGAGAATCAACGGCTGGCAGGCGATGGCGGCATGCGAGGTGGTGCAGCCGTCGGGGCTGCACCACCTCCTCGTCAGGGAGCGGATCAGACCGTGTGTCCTCGGAAGCGGCGCAGCCGGAGGCTGTTGCCAACCACGAAGACCGAGCTGAACGCCATCGCCGCGCCGGCGATCATGGGGTTGAGCAGTCCGAGCGCCGCGAGCGGAATGGCTGCGGTGTTGTAGGCGAAGGCCCAGAACAGATTGCCCTTGATCGTGCCCAGGGTCTTGCGGGACAACCGGACCGCGTCGGCCGCGGCCCGCAGGTCGCCCCGCACGAGGGTGATGTCGGAGGCCTCGATGGCGACGTCGGTGCCGGTGCCCATGGCGAGACCCAGGTCGGCCTGGGCGAGGGCGGCGGCGTCGTTGACGCCGTCGCCGACCATGGCGACGACTCGGCCCTCGCGCTGCAACCGTTCGACGACGGCGAGCTTGTCGGTGGGCATGACGTCGGCGATGACAGTGTCCTCGCCGACCTCGATCCCCACCTCAGCGGCGACGGACTCGGCGACGGCGCGGTTGTCACCGGTCAGCAGGACCGGCCTGAGTCCGAGCCGGCGGAACTCCGCGATCGCCTCAGCAGAGGTATCCTTGACGGTGTCGCCGACGACGAGCA
>NZ_JBEDNP010000071.1:0-2049 GCF_040105315.1 Pseudonocardia tropica | reverse complement strand
GCTGCACTCCATGATCGGCAACATCCCGCCGGTCGAGTACGAACAGAACTACTACGCTCACGACACCGCCCGAGAAGATCCAATCTCGGGAGAACCCAGCCTCCACTGAAGCCGGGGCGCTTCAGTCATTGACGGCTGGCCCGCAGGGCAGCACTGGATGGGCAGAGCGCCTCGCAGCGTCGCCTCGGCTCGAAAAGTCTTGCAACGCGGGAACTTTCACCTCCACGACGCGAGTCTCCTCTCGGACCGACGCCCCGGTTGCGACCCAACCGGCACAGAAGCAGGCCCAGGACGGAGAGGCTATGTACCAGCCAAGTGCTGTAGTCCGTCACTACCCGGATTGCTCTGGTCCCCCCGCCCCTCGGGGAGAGACGACGTCCCAGCATGACGCCCGGCCGGCAGCCCTGATCAGCAGGCTGGAGCGGGAACTGACATCGCTGTCCAGCGCAGCCATCCACGCGCTGACCTCGATTCAACAGACGTTCGACGCGAAAGGTACCGGCGGCGCTGAGCCAGGGGGCGAGAGCACCGAACGGTTGCTGAGTCTCGCCGCGGAGGCACTCGAGTCGGCGCTCACGGCCCATCAGGCACTCCAAGCACGCATCGCGGCCGTTCAGGAGGAGCGGTGAGCCTGTTCGCTGTTCTGCATCTGCCGCAGGTCGTCGACGATCCGGGCGAGAGACTTACGAGTCTCGGGGCGCAGCTCACTGATGCCGCCGACCAGTGCGGCGAGGTCTGGATCCCGCAGCTTCGCGAGCATCTCGTGTTCGCCGTCGGTGAGGACGGGATGCGGGTCGTCGAGCAGGTAGGAGACCGAAACCTTGAAGTAGGTGGCCAAGGCTTCGATGGTGCTTCGGCGTGGGTTGGTGTTGCGTCCTCGCATCATCGTGTTCAGCGTGGCGCGCGAGACCTGTCCGCCCGCAGCTTCGATCCCCTCGACGATTTCGTCGAGGTAGAGAGCGCGGGTGCTACCGGGCGGGCGAGCGAGGTGGTTCAGCTTCTCGGCCAGCGTCCGCGGCGCGCCGCTGAGGCGAGGCTCGTCTGGCACCAGTCACCTCCGCACGAACACGCCGCCTCCGTGGGCGTGGCACGGGGCGCTGTGACGCTAGCCGCGCCCAGCGCCAGATCCCAGCCGGGGCGCCCACCCGCGGCTTAGGAACCGGATCTCGCACACGATCGGTTGACCAGCCGTCGCGCTGAGCGGATAGTGACGTGATGTCGTCTTGTATTCTAGATTCTGCTTGCGATCTGATCTATTTTTGTGGAGGAGGTCCGTCATGGCACCACCGTCTCGGCGGCACCGCGCAGGGCGGTGGGTGTGATGCCGATCCGGTCCCGTCCCGCACCGTCCTCCAGCGCGCCGTGGCGCACCGCCCCCGGGTTGGGCTCCGACGGAGCCGCTGCCCCCATCAGCCGGACCTCGAGTACTGCCCTCGACAAGCAGGAGAGCCATCCCAACGAGGGCACCGTGCGCGAACCTGCTCCCGTCTTGTTCCGCCCCCCTCTCCATCGCGCCCACGAGAACGAGCCCGCGACGAGCGCTCCCGCTCCGGCTGCTGTCGGTGACATCGACAAGGACCCCCCGGCCCGCGAGCAGAAGGTGGAACAGCCAACGCCGCCGGAACAGCCACGCGACGGCGAGGGCGACGCCACCGGTTCGGAACCCGCCGGTGCGCTCGCGCGACCCCAGGTGCGACTCGACGCCGACCTCCCCCGCGAGCAGGTGGCCCCACCTCACCGTGGTCGGGCCACAGCAGCCGATACAGCCGTGATGCGCTACACCGCTAGCCAGGACTCCTTCTCCCGCTCGGTGCGATCCCTGGAGCCGATCTCGGACCTGGAGGCGGCGAGCTTCGCGGGACGGTTCGCCACGGACTTCCAGTCGTTCGACCAGGACGACCCGAGCCGCCGGGCAGAGGTACTGCGGCCTCTGCTCGCTGACCCCCAGGCCTGCACCTGGGGGTGGTCGGGCGCGGGTAGGCAGCGCGCCGACTCACCGCTGCCGGGCCGGATCTACCGGCCCAGCGACACGGTGGTGTTCGTCGAGGT
>NZ_JBEDNP010000070.1:0-2102 GCF_040105315.1 Pseudonocardia tropica | reverse complement strand
GACCGGGGTGCTTTCGGGAGTTGTCCGCGAGCGACGGGCCCGTCCTCAGCAGGGATGGCGCCACTTCGCCTACCAGCTGACCGGCGGCCGCTGGAACCCCGGACTGTCCGAGGCCGAGGCCCGGCTGCGCGACCAGCTGCAGAAGATCCGGACCCCGCTGCCCGGCCCGCACAGCGTCGTCGTCGGCTCGATCAAGGGCGGGATCGGCAAGACCACCGTGTCCGCGCTGCTCGGGCTCGCGCTCGCGGAGTACCGCGGGGACCGGGTCATCGCGATGGACGCCAACCCCGACGCCGGCACCCTCGGCGACCGCCTTGTCGGCGAGACCCTGGCCGCGAAGACCACCGTGCGCGACCTGCTCTACGCCCTGGACGAGATCCGCGCCCACACCGACCTGGCCGGTTACACCCATCTCGCCGGGCGCCTGCAGGTCCTCACCAGCGAGCAGGAACCGGAGCTGTCGGAGACGTTCTCCGCGGGCGACTACGAGGCCGCGCTGCGGCTGCTGGCCCGCTACTACAACGCGATCATCACCGACTCCGGAACCGGGATCGTGCACTCGGCGATGCAGGGCAGCCTGCGCCACGCCGACTCGCTGGTCATCGTCGGTGCCCCGACCAACGACGGCGCCTCCCGCGCCGCTCGCACCTTCCGCTGGCTAGCCGCCAACGGATACCGCCACCTCACCGAGGATGCGGTGGTGGTGCTGTCCTACGACCGCCACAGCCCTGACATCGACGACCGCGTCATCCGCGACTTCTTCGCCGAACGCTGCCGCGCGGTGATCGTCCTTCCCCCGGACCCGCACCTGCAGGCCGGCGGGATCATCGACTTCGACGCCCTCACCCCCGGCGCGCGCGACGCCGCGCTCGAGCTCGCCGCGACCGTCGCCGAGGGCTTCCAGGGCCGGCGCACCCACGGGCTGGCCAGCCACGGGTTCCGCACCCCGCCGACCGACCCCGGTGGTCCCCGGTGATCAGTCCCCAGCTGGTCGTGGGCGCCGCGCTGGCGCTCACCACCACCCTGACCGCGTCCGGGCTCGTCCCGGCCGCCGCCCCCGAGGGCGGGGTCGAGTGCGGGTGGCGGATCACCGCGGTGCACGTGCTCGCCGAGCTCACCGGCGACACCTCCGCGCGGGCGGAGAAGCTGCGCCGGGCCCTGCTCGACGTCGGCGCGAACAAGCCCGGCTTCATCCCGGCCCAGTGCTACGAGCCCGGCACCGGCAACTCCAGCGGGTCCGGCTCCGGCGGGTCCGGTGGGTCCGGCAACGACTCCAGCGACACCGGCGACACCGGTACGGCCCCGAGCACAGGCAACGGCTCGGGCAGCAACGACTCCGGCGGCAACGGCTCCGGTGGCACCGGCGCCGACCCGGGGAACAGCTCCGGCGGCGGGACGGGCTCGGGCGGCGGCGCTGCCAGCAAGTGCACGACCACCGCGGCGGAGACGCTCGGCTGGGGCGAGCCGAAGGTGGCTGATGAGTTCGAGGGCACCTCGATCTCCGGGGACTGGAACGCCTACGACGGGCCCGGCCACGGCGGCAACGGCCGCCGGACCCCGGACGCGATCAGCGTCGCCGACGGGCAGCTGACCATCACCGGCTCGGAGAACGGCGACGCAGGCGGGATGGCCTGGTCGCCCCACAGCCAGCAGTACGGGCGCTGGGAGGGCTGCGCCCAATCCCCCGCTCCGGCTGCGTCGAGCTTGCACACCCTGTTCCTGCTCTGGCCGACCGCGGAGAACTGGCCCGAGGGCGGCGAGGTCGACTTCATGGAGATCTCCGACGGGACCCGGCAGAAGGTCGAGGGGTTCCTGCACTACGGCTCGGACAACTCCCAGACCCAGGGCTCGGTCGAGATCGACGCCACCGAGTGGCACGCCTTCGCCGTGGAGTGGACCCCGGACAAGATCACCTACCTCGTCGACGGCAAGCCGTGGTTCACCGACGACGACAAGTCCCACAACCCGCCCGGGCCGATGCACCTGACCATCCAGCTCGACTACTTCGGCGGTGACGCCTCAGGCGGCGCGGCGATGCACGTCGACTGGGTCCGCCAGTACGAGCTCACCGGCGGCGGAGCCTCGGCCGGGGTCGACGTCTC
>NZ_JBEDNP010000006.1:0-332250 GCF_040105315.1 Pseudonocardia tropica | reverse complement strand
CACCCTCCGCCCGATGTAGACGACGGATCTCGGCCCAGTCCTCCACCGACAACACCCCCTCAGCGTCGTCCAGAAGGGGTCAATCCCAATCCGACGTCAGGGGGTCAGTCTCAGCCCGTCGTCGACAGCGTCAGCCTATTGGGTGACGGGACGAATGAGACGTAGCGACGCGGCCACCCTCCGCGATCAGCAGTCGTGGACGTGTTCTGGCAGATCGTGCGCGATGGCGCCCCGCTGCTGACTCTGCTCGCCATCCTGGCCACCCTGCGAGGACAACGGGTGATCAACGCCAACGCGGCCCGCGAGAGGTACAGCCAGGCGCGAAATGAGGCACTCATGGTCATCTTGAGCCCCCGCGTGCCTAGCGGCGGTGTGTACATCGGCGGGGCGCTGCGCTGGGACCCAAGCGTGCTGAGCCTCGTGCTGGAGGTAACGGGCACGTCCCCGATCGTGAAGGTCGAGTCCGTGCTGGTCGATCCGTCTCCGGTCGACTCTTCGGACAAGATCGTCTCCGACTCGCCGAAGACCATGTCCGTGATGAAGGCGGGCGCCGAAGAGTCGATGCAGACGATCACCAACGCTGCGGGGGACGACGGCTACATGTGGCGCGTCACCTGGGAGGACGCGCATGGCTACGTCTGGCGGAACTACTACGACCTGCGCGAGGGCAAGACCACGGGCCTGGTGCTGTTCCAGTCACCGGCAGGAGGTTCACCGATCACCGATCCTCGGTGGTGGCAGCGGTGGAGGAACGGCGTCCTCCCGTACGACAACTGGGCCCCTCGCCGGGAGTCTTGAGCTACCCGCCGAGCCCCTGCTCGACCTCGCGCACGGCCTTCTGGACGTGTCGTACGGCCCGCCGGATCTCCATCGGCAGCACTCGCCCGTTGGCCAGCTCTGTGCAGGCTGCGGAGAGCACATGGCTCACCGCGGCGCGAAGCGGTCGAGGCAGCTCCGGCATCGACCGGACGACCTCGGCCGTGGCCCGGAACTCGCGCGCCTGCTCGGCCGCGATCTCGTCGTAGTACTGCCCCTCGGGCATGGTGCACCCCCGCGTGGATCGGCTTCTGAATCGGCCTGCGGGGGAAGCGCAGGAGGCACACGCTAGCTGGCCCGCGGTACACCTGCACCGGCTGCTTCGGGACACGGTGCAGCGCGATGGAGCAGCCCTGGTGCGGTCCGGTGCAGTCCTCCGGACGCGCCACCGCCCGGCCGTCAAAGAGGAGCGACCGGGCGGTGAAGCTGCCACGAGTCAGGACCCGTTGAGGCCTGGCGCCAGAAGATCAAGACGTCACGCTCTGTTGATGACGGCCTGGCGCCAGACGAAGCCAGGCCGGTGATCAGTCTGGCGCCAGACAAAGCCAGTTGATCTCTTCGCGCGGACCCCATGGGGTGGGGTTTCCTGCCGCTGGAGACCTTCTGGCGCCAGGCGAAGCCAGGTACACAGAGCGTGACGAGTTGATCAGCGCATGGTCCACGTTCCGGAGGGCGGCTTCTTGCTCGCGGTGCAGGCCTTGGTGATGACCCAGGCCAGCCAGATGCAGAGCAGGATGACGACGAGAGAGTTCATGATCAGTCCTCTGGTTCGGACGGTCAGTCGGTTGTCGTGCCGGGAGGCTCAGAGCCCGTGGATGTGCGCCTGTCCCGAGGCCTGCACCGAGGCCGGTACACCTGCACCGCCGTCGTGCAGATCGGCGATCGGGAGGGCATCGACGAGCAACGTCGCGAGCCGGACGACGTCGGGCGGGTAGATGTAGATCGGCTCGGCCGACAGGTCGGTGACGACCTCGATCAGCGCGGCCCTGGGAGAGACCTCTTCGCCGTCGAGCGTCATGATCCGCACCGCCCCCGGCGAGAGCACCGCGACCGTGACGGTCCGGTCCGGCTCGACGAGCAACGGGAAGCTGCCGACCTCGGTGCGGCTCCACCCGGCGCGGTTCATCGGCACACCGCCAGCAGGACGATCACGGCGAAGGCGGTGAGGGTCAGGGTCAGGATGATGGCGAGCCGTCGGCTCGATCCGTCCTCGATCCGGCTCTGGTTCGCCGGACGCTTTCGAGGATGCTTGGCCACGGGGCAGCTCCTTGTAGCTGCTCAAGGGCCCTGGCTCAGCGGTGAGGTCGCTGGCCGGGGCCCGCCTCATCGGCCTGGGCGCTAGGTGCCTAGGGCGACATCGACGACCGCGACGACTGGGTCTGCCGCCCGCACCGGCCCGGTGACATCGCCTCCGCGCTGAAGGGCGGGAGGCTCACCCGGGCGAACCGCATCGGCAAGACCATGTGGTGCGACACCGAGACCGCCGACGGCGAGGCGGGCCCCGCGCTCGGCGTGCACCTCGGGATGGGCGGACGGATCGTCGTCACCGACTCCGACGGTGAGCGCATCGGCGGCGGTCCCGCCCGCCCCGACCGGCAGCCGCGCAAGGCCGAGTGGGACCGGTTCACCCTGACCTTCGACGACGGCGGGCAGTTCCGGCTGTTCGACAAGCGCCGTCTCGGCCGGGTCCGGCTCGACCCCGACCTGTCCGGTCTCGGCCCCGACGCAGAAGGCATGCGGCCCGCCGAGTTCCGCGACCGGCTGCTGCGCGGCACATCGGCGGTCAAGGCGCGGCTGCTCGACCAGTCCGTGCTGGCCGGCGTCGGGAACCTGCTGGCCGACGAGACGCTGTGGCAGGCGCGGATCTCGCCGGAGGTCCCGGTGCGCGACCTGACCCGCACCGACCTGGACCGGCTGCACCGCAACCTCGACCGCGCGCTGGAGCGGGCCATCGCGAACGGTGGCGTGCACACCGGTGAGGTCATCGAGCACCGGCACCCGGGCGGGCACTGCCCGCGCTGCGGGGCCGAGATGGTGCACGGGACCGTCGGCGGGCGGTCGACCTGGTGGTGCCCGCAGGAGCAGGTCTGAACCGTGGCGGACCGAGCCGGCGCGCTGGGGGTGCTGGAACGGGACCGGCGTCGCATCGCCGCGGGTTCCGCGCGGCCGGGTGCTGACCGACCTGTGCGTCGCCGGACGGTGACATCTGCGGGGATTCGCTCACCCGGTGAGCGAATCCCGCGGACACACCCTCCCGGGGGCCGTGCACAATCACCCCATGCCGGACGCGTCCGACACCGCTCTGCTCCACCTCGACCGCGGCCTCGTGCGCGCCGACGACACCCCACCCGACCCCGCGGCCCAGCGCCGCGCCCACACCCTGGTCCGCACCGCCCGCGGTGCCCGGTGGGTCGTCCCCGCGCTGCTGCTCGTCGTGCTGGTGCTCGCCTTCACCCCGGTGGCGGGGGCGGCGTTCCGGGTGGCGGCCGTCGTCGTTCTGGTCGGGGCCGTGGCCGCGGTGCTGCTGCTGACCCGCGCTGCCGCCGTCGCGCACGCCACGGCAGGGCTGCCGGTGCCGATCGAGATCACCGGGAAGGTCGCGACCGCGATGCGTGCCGTGCTCGCGATGACCGGTGCGCTGCGCACCCACCGGAGGGCCGACGCCGCCGCCGAGGGGGTCGCGCTGCTGCGACGGTGGACGACGGCGACCGAGGCACTGCGCGCGGCGTGGCTGCGCGACGACATCGGCGCCTGGCACGACCACGCCCGCACTCTCGCCGCGGCGGGGGAGCGGGCCACGCGCATCACCGGCGACCTGACCGGCGCCGGGACACCGGACGGGGACCCCGCGGCCTGACCGGCGCCGGGTGGTGCCCGCCGGGTCAGGCCGCGGCGGTGTCCGGTCGCCGGGTCCGCCGGGCGAGCACCAGCGACAGCACCGTCACCCCGGTGAACGCGAGCGCCGCGCCCAGCGTCCACCCGGCGACCACGTCGGAGAGCCAGTGCACACCCAGGTAGATGCGGGTGGACCCGACGGCGCCCGCCCACAGCACCGCGCACGCGGTGAGCAGCACCCGGCCGCGCGTGCGCAGCACCGGCCACAGCACGAGCACAAGCGTCGTCCAGGCGGCGGCGACCATCGTCGCGTGCCCGGACGGCAGCGACTCGTTCGCCACGGCCATGACCTGCAGGTCCGCCGGCGGGCGGGCCCGGTCGAGGATCCGCTTGACCACCGTGAACACCACGCTCGCGACGAGCGGCACCGCGGCCAGGCACAGGCCCGCGGCGGCCCGGCCGCGTACCGCGAGGACTGCGCCGCCGACGAGCGCGACCGCCGTGCTCCCGACGGTGTTGCCGAGCTCGGTGACGACCAGCGCCACCACGGTGATCCCCGGGGCCCGGTCCGCGGCGAGCCCGACCGCGGTCTCCGTGTCGCCGGTCTGGAACGCACCCGTCCACGCCAGGGCGATGAGCACCGCGGCGAACACGAGCAGGACCGCAGCGACCGGACCGGTGACGCGGGCCCGCAGCGGGGCCGACCGTAGATCGTTCACCGGGCGATTCTCACCCGGCGGGACGGCGCCCCGCCGGGTGAGGGGACTCAGCGGCCGCGCCAGGCGCGGTAGCGACCGATCAGCGCGGCGGTGGACGTGTCGAGACCGGCCTCGGCGGCGTCCGGCGGGTTCGGGTCGTAGAGCGCGGGGCCGAACTGCCTGGCCATGACCTTGCCGAGCTCCACGCCCCACTGGTCGAAGGAGTCGATACCCCAGATCGTGCCCTCGACGAAGGTGACGTGCTCGTAGAAGGCGATGATCTGCCCCAGCACCGACGGGGTCAGCTTCTCGGCCAGGATCGTCGACGACGGCCGGTTGCCCGGCATCACCTTGTGCGGCACGACGTCGGCCGGGGTGCCCTCGGCCTCGATCTCCGCGGCGGTCTTGCCGAACGCCAGCGCCGCGGACTGGGCGAACAGGTTCGCCATGAACAGGTCGTGGGAGTCGGCCGCGTCCTCGCCGGGCAGGTCGTGGTGCGGACGGGCGAAACCGATGAAGTCGCACGGCACGAGCCGGGTGCCCTGGTGCAGCAGCTGGTAGAACGCGTGCTGGCCGTTGGTGCCCGGCTCGCCCCAGAAGATCTCGCCGGTGGTCGTGGTGACCGGGGTGCCGTCGCCGCGCACGGACTTGCCGTTGGACTCCATGGTCAGCTGCTGCAGGTAGGCGGGCAGCCGGTGCAGGTACTGCGAGTACGGCAGCACCGCGCGGGTGTCGGCGCCGAAGAAGTTCGCGTACCAGACGCCGAGCAGCCCGGAGATCACCGGCAGGTTCTGCTCGAGCGGGGTGCGCCGGAAGTGCTCGTCCATGGCGTGCATGCCGGCGAGGAACTCCGCGAAGTGCTCGCGGCCGATCGCGCACATCAGCGACAGCCCGATCGCCGAGTCCAGCGAGTAGCGGCCGCCGACCCAGTCCCAGAAGCCGAACATGGTGTCGGTGGAGATCCCGAACTCCGACACCTTCTCCGCGTTCGTGGAGACCGCGGCGAAGTGCCTCGCGACGGCCCCGGTGTCGTCCGTGCCGAGCCCGGACAGCAGCCAGGACCGCGCGTTGCGGGCGTTGGTCAGCGTCTCCTGGGTGGTGAAGGTCTTGGACGAGACGACGAACAGCGTGGTCGCCGGGTCGAGGTCGCGGGTCTTCTCGTACAGGTCGGTCGGGTCGATGTTGGACACGAACCGGCACTCGAGGTCGCGCAGGGCGTAGTCGCGCAGCGCCTCGTAGGCCATGACCGGGCCCAGGTCGGAGCCGCCGATGCCGATGTTGACCACCGTGCTGATCCGCTGCCCGGTGGACCCGGTCCACGCCCCGGAGCGCACGGCGTCGGTGAACTCGCCCATCCGGTCCAGGACGGCGTGCACGTCGGCGACGACGTCCTGGCCGTCGACGGTGAGCGACGCGTCGCGCGGCAGCCGCAGCGCCGTGTGCAGGACGGCCCGGTCCTCGGAGGTGTTCACGTGCTCACCGGTGAACATCGCCTCGGTGCGGGCGGGCAGCCCGGCGGCCCGCGCCAGGTCCGTCAGCAACCCGACGGTGTCGCGGGTGATGCGGTGCTTGGAGTAGTCGAGCACCAGGTCGGCGCCGGTGGCGGTGAGCGCGTCGGCGCGGTCGGGGTCGTCGTCGAACAACGACCGCAGTGGCCGCGGCTCGACCTCCGCCGCGTGCTCGGTCAGCGCCGTCCACTCCTGCGTCGCCGTGATGTCGTGGCTGTTCGTGTCGGACACGCGGGCCATCATCGCGCAGCACCCGGTCCCGAGCGCAGCGGCACGGAGCGGCGGCGCGTCACTGGGCCGCTCGGGCGTACCGCCCGGCGTACACGACGGGCTCCGGGACGAGCGGCCTGTCCGGATCGCCGGACTGCAGCCCGCGCCGACGATCGGTGACCTCGCGCGGAGTGACCGTTCGCTCACTACGACAAGGGGGTGACGGCCGTCCGGTACGGGCGACGCTCCGTGCTCGCGACCTGCGGCGATGTGTCAGCGGGGCGACCGCTCGTCCGGTCGTGCCGCACAACGCACCGGCCACAGTGCCCCCGGTCGGGTGACATGCGGTGTCGTGCATCTCGTCGCGCGGTGCGGCCGTTTCGTCGCGCAGAGTCGCTGAACCGGGGGAAGTAGCACGTTCGTGCGCTTAGGGTCTTGTGCATTCCGTAGTGACGAGCTCACCCGCGGTGATCATCTCGTACCTGGAGGAACCGTGTACCGCTCCCTGACCGGAACCCCGCGCGACGTCGCGCTGCTCGTCGGCCGCCTGCTGCTCGCCTACATCATGGTCATGCACTCGTGGAAGAAGATCGACGCCGGTCTGTTCGACACCGCGACCGTGTTCGCCAAGTTCGGCATCCCGCTGGCCATCGGTGCGGCGTCCTTCACGATCGTCGTGGAGCTGGTGTTCTCCCTCTCGGTCGCCCTCGGTCTGCGCATGGTCGTGCCCGGTGCGCTGATGACGTTCGTGATGGCCGGCGCGATCTGGTTCGTCCACGGCAAGAACGGCCTGTTCATGGCCGACAACGGCTGGGCGCTGGTCGGCACGATCATCTGCGCCATGCTGATCCTCATGTCGTCCGGCCCGGGCCGGTTCAGTGTCGACGAGCTCCTGTCCCGCCAGGCGGTCCGCCGCATGGAGCAGACCCAGGCGATCCCGCGCCAGACCGTCTCGGTCTGACCCGTACCTCCCGGCCCGCCCGCGCGCCCCGAAGCCGGGCGGGCCGGTGACCCTCCTCCCGGCCCGCCCACGGGCGCGACCACGGCCCGCACCCCGACGCCACGGGGTGCGGGCCGTTCGCCTGTCCGGCGCTAACCTCCGCGGGTGAGCCAGGAGAGGACGACGGAGGGGCGGGCGCTGCCCCGGCTGACCGCGATCCGGTACGTGACCCCGCTGCGCGAGGGCGGGTCGCTGCCCGGGCTGATGGAGGCCGACGACCTCGGCACCTACGCGGTCAAGTTCGCCGGCGCCGGGCAGGGCCGCCCGGTGCTGGTCAACGAGATCGTCTCCGGGGAGCTCGCCCGCGCACTGGGCCTGCCCGTCCCGCGGATCGCGACGATCGTCGTCGACGGGACGCTCGGGCGCACCGAGCCCGACGAGGAGGTCCAGGAGCTGCTCCGGAACTCCGACGGGCTCAACCTGGCCGTCGACTTCCTGCCCGGGGCGCTCGACCTGGACCCGGTCGCGTTCGACGTCGGGCCCGGGTTCGCGGGTCGGGTGCTCTGGTTCGACGCGCTCGTCGGCAACGTCGACCGCTCCTGGCGCAACTCGAACATGCTGCTCTGGCACCGCGGGCCCTACCTGATCGACCACGGCGCGACCCTCACCTTCGCCCACGACTGGTCGGCCGCGCCGCGGTTCGCGCACCGCCCGTTCGACGCCGGCGACCACGTGTTGCTCGGCGCGCACCCCGACCTCGACGCCGCCGACACCGCGCTCGCCCCGCTGGTCACCCCGGAGCTGCTCGAGGAGGTGCTGGCGCTGGTCCCCGACGAGTGGATCGCCGACGTCGACGGCGTCGGCGGCCCCGATGCCGTGCGCGCCGCCTACGTGCAGGCTCTCGCGGCCCGGGTCGCGGCGCGCGGGGACTGGCTGCCGGGCGTCGCCGCGACGGTGGCGGCGGGCAGGCCGCGGCCGGTCGACCGTGCCCCGCGCCGTCCACCGTGGCTGCGGATCGGCGGCGTCGGCGGCGGGGAGGGCCGGTGAGCGGCCTCGTCGCCTACGAGTACGCGCTGCTGCGGGTCGTGCCGCGGGTGGAGCGCGGGGAGTCGATGAACGCCGGCGTGCTGCTGCACTGCCGGGCCCGCGACGTCCTCGCGGTGCGGGTCCACCTCGACCGCGCCCGGCTGGCCGCGCTCGACCCGACCGCCGACGCCGACGCCGTCGAGGAGCTGCTGGGGACCGTGGCCGCGGTGGCCGCGGTGCCCGAGCCGCCGCGCTCGGACCGGCACGCCACCGGCGCGCTGGCCGCACGGGGACCCGGCGCGGGCGAGGACATCGGACGCCGCTTCCGGCGTCTCACGACCGCGCGCAGCACCATCGTGTGCCCCGGGCCGGTCCACACCGGACTCACCGCGGACCCCGCCGCGGAGGCCGAGCGGCTGCTGGCCCGGCTCGTCCTTCCGCTGTCCTAGGACCGCACGGCTCCGGCCGGAGCCCCGGGACGCACGACGGCGCCGTCCGGTCACCCGGTACGGCGCCGTCGGGTGTGGACGGGCGTCAGGAGGACGCGGCCCGCCCGGCGTTCTCGATGGAGTCGGCGAGCTGCTGCTCGCTCAGCATCGGGAAGAAGCCGCGGAAGTCCTGGTCCTGCACACCGCTCCAGTCGTAGACCTGGGTGACCGTGGTGCCGTCGCCCTCGGGCTCGAGGTGCCAGGTGTAGGTGTGGCCCTCGGCGCGGACGTCGCCGATCTTGTCCTTCTTCGCGTCGATCGGGTGCATCGCCGGCGCCCAGCCGATCACGCGGTCCTTCTCGAAGGACGTGACGGTGTTCTTCATCTGGTAGTCGCCGAGGTCGCCGTTGTGCATGTTCATCACGAACTCGTCGCCGACGCCGCCGAGCTCGGTCGTCCCCTCGACGCCGCGCAGCATGTCGGCACCGTCGATCTCCTGATGCCGGGTGGGGGTCGACAGCAGCGCGAACAGCTGCTGCGGGGTGGATCGTGGGCGCGTGGTCGCCGACGTGGAGGCCGCGCTCGCCGCGGTGCGCCGCGGACCGACGGGGCGTCCTCGCGGGGCGTAGTCTGCTGCCCACCACAGGTGATCACCCGGGCACGGGTGGTCCCCGTCGTGCCGCGCCACACCGACGCCGCGCACGGCCCGTCCGCGACCGGGGGAGTACGACGATGTCCGAGGCCGACGACCGCACCCGAGAGATGAGCCGGGAGACCGCCCGGCCGCGTCCCCGCAGCGGGGTGAACCCCGGTCGGCTGTGGGCCGGCGGTGTGGCGACGGCGGTGATCGCCGCGCTGATCGCCCTGGTGGGGCTGCTGATCCTGCAGGTCCTGCTGCAGATCCCGTACCTGGCCCCGGCCGTCTCCGAGCCGCTCGACGGCTGGGCCGCGGCGCAGAGCCTCGCGATCTGGGCGGCGGTCGCCGGGCTGGCGGCCACCGGGCTCGCGCACCTGCTGCTGGTCGCGGTACCGAGCCCGATGTCCTACTTCGGCTGGATCGCCGGGCTGCTCACCGCGCTGGCCGCGGTGTCCCCGCTGATCCTCACCGAGCAGCCCTGGACCGTCCGCATCGCCACCGCGGTGATCCACCTCGTCATCGGGATGTCGATCATCAGCCTGGTGACGACGACGGTCACCAGCGCCACGAACCGGGCCTGAGCTCAGGCGTCGACGGGGACCCGGGCGTCGCCCAGGCGGACCGGCAGCGTCCGGTAGCCGCGCAGCACCCGGGTCCCGCGCAGCTCGGCGGGCCCGTCGGTGCGCAGATCGGGGTAGCGGTCGAACAGCGCCCGCAGCCCGACCTCGCCCTCCATCTTCGCCAGCGCCGCGCCCAGGCAGTAGTGGATCCCCTGGCTGAAGGCGACGTGCCGGTCCGCGCCCGCGCGCCCGACGTCGAACCGGGCGGGGTCGGGGAACACCTCGGGGTCGCGGTTCGCACCGCCGAGGTGGGTGAGCACCAGCGCGCCCCGGCGCACCGGGTAGCCGCACACCTCGGTGTCGCGCGCGGCGACGCGGCCGGTGCGCTGGACGGGGGAGTCGACGCGCAGGACCTCGTCGACGGCGTTGGGCCACAGCGCCGGGTCGGCCTGCAGCCGGGCGAGTTCGTCGGGATGGGTC
This sequence comes from Pseudonocardia tropica, assembly GCF_040105315.1. NCBI lineage: Bacteria > Bacillati > Actinomycetota > Actinomycetes > Pseudonocardiales > Pseudonocardiaceae > Pseudonocardia > Pseudonocardia tropica. The sequence goes on along the minus strand of NZ_JBEDNP010000006.1, from coordinate 322,112 downwards.
AGCAGCAGCCGGGTGCCGTTGCCGATGAGGTTCACCGTGGTCTCGAACCCGGCGGCGAGCAGCAGCATCGCCAGCGACAGCAGCTCGTCGTGGGTGAGCCGGCCCTCCTCCTCGTCGTAGGCGGCGACCAGGGAGGACAGGATGGAGTCGTTGGGCTCGCGGCGCAGCCGCTCGAAGTGCCCGGTCATCCAGTCGGTGAGCGCGTCGATGTCGCGCTCGGACCGGCGGAACGTCGCGTAGTCCAGGCCCATGTCGAGGGAGTAGGCCCCGCCCTCGCCCCACTCGAGGAACTTCTCCCGCATCTCCACCGGGGCGCCGAGCATCTCGGTGATGACGGTGGCCGGCAGCAGTGAGGCGTAGCCGGAGATGACGTCGGTGCGCCGGTCGGCGCCGGCCCGGGTCTCCAGGTCCGCGAGCAGCTGTGCCGCGATCTCCTCGGTGCGTCCGCGCAGCGACGAGATGGCCTTGGCGCTGAACGAGCGGGTGACCAGCTTGCGGATCCGGTTGTGGTCCGGTGGGTCGATCGACAGCAGCGACGGCGGCTCGGCCGGCCCGAGCGGCCAGGTCCCGCCCGCGGCGAGCAGCGCGCGCAGCAGTCCCGGCGCGTTCTCCGGCATGCGCAGGCCGACGCAGAAGTCGGGGCTGCGCAGCACCTCGGTGGTGATCTCGTGGTCGACCGTGGTCCAGGTCAGCGCGGAACGCACCATCCGACCCTGACCGCGGATCTGCTCGTAGGCCGGGTACGGGTCCCGGACCGCGTCCGGGTTGATGATCATGTGCGCGCCCAGGTCACCCTTGGCCGCCTGGCGGGTCACCTCCCGCCGCATCGCCCCGTGCCGCAGCACCCACCGGATCCACCGTCGTACGCCCCGCGATGCCGCCATCCCGGCCTCCCCGCCTCGTCGTCGAGCCCGAAGCTACCAGGGGTAAGTTACCGCGGGTAGGTACGATTCCGGCCCCGGCGGACGGTGGTCCGGACCCCACCCGGTACCAATGGTGGGTGACCGCCGTCGGGGAGCCGCGCCTGCTCGCGGTCAGTGACCTGCACGTGCGCCACGCGGAGAACGCCGACATCGCCGCGGGGCTGCACCCGGGACACCCGGGGGACTGGCTGATCGTCGCGGGTGACGTCGACGAGCGGATCGAGAGCGTCGTCGCGACGCTCGCCGTGCTGCGGGAGCGTTTCGCGCAGGTGCTGTGGACCCCGGGCAACCACGAGCTCTGGACCCGCGCCAGGAACGCCCGGTCCGACGCGGTCGAGCAGCTCGCCGGCGTCGCCCGCTACGACGAGCTGGTCCGCCGCTGCCGGGAGGTCGGGGTGCTGACCCCGGAGGACGCGTGGCCGGTGTGGGACGGCCCGGGCGGACCGGCCGTCGTCGCGTCGCTGTTCGTGCCCTACGACTACTCGTTCCTGCCCGCCGGCACCACGACGCCGGAGGAGGGGCTGGCCGCGGCCCACGCCGCCGGCGTCGTCTGCACCGACGAGTACCTGCTCCACCCGGCCCCGTACGCCACACGGGCCGAGTGGTCCGCGGCCCGGGTGGCGTCGACGGCGGCCCGCCTCGACGCGCTCGACCCGGACCTGCCGACGGTGCTGGTCAACCACTGGCCGCTGGTCCGCGAGCCCTGCGACGTCCTCTGGTACCCGGAGTTCGCGCTCTGGTGCGGCACGACGGCGACGGCGGACTGGCACCGCCGGTACCGGGCGCGGGTGGTCGTGCACGGCCACCTGCACATCCCGCGGACGGTCACCGTCGACGGCGTCCCGTTCGTCGAGGTGTCGCTGGGCTACCCGCGGGAGTGGCGACGTCACTCCGAGCGGGTCGGCGGCCACTTCCCGGACCTGTTGCCGCGCACGGTGTTGCCTGCATCATAGTTAGGTAAGGCTTACCTTGTTATAGCCTCGGGGGTCCGTCGACACCCGAGGAGAACGATGACTGCGCTGCGCGTCGCCGTGATCGGCGCCGGTCCGGCCGCCGTCTACGCCGCCGACACCCTGCTGAAGTCCGACGCCGACGTCACCGTGGACCTGTTCGAAAAGCTGCCCGCCCCGTTCGGGCTGGTCCGCTACGGCGTCGCCCCGGACCACCCGCGGATCAAGCAGATCGTGCACGCCCTGCACCGCGTGCTCGACCGCCCCGGCGTGCGGCTGTTCGGCAACGTCCACGTCGGGACCGACATCACCCTGTCCGACCTGCGCGACCACTACGACGCGGTCATCGCGGCCACCGGCTGCGAGCGGGACCGGGACCTCGACGTCCCCGGCGTCGACCTGCCCGGCAGCCACGGCGCCGCCCGCTTCGTGCAGTGGTACGACGGCCACCCCGACGTGCCCCGGGACTGGACGCTCGACGCGTCGTCGGTCGCGGTGATCGGCGCCGGGAACGTGGCCCTGGACGTCGCCCGGATCCTGGCGAGCACCGCCGAGGGCCTGTCGGGCACCGAGATCCCGGACTCGGTCCACGCCGGGCTCGCGGTCAACCCGGCCACCGACGTGCACGTGTTCGCCCGCCGCGGGATCGCGCACGCCCGGTTCAGCCCGATGGAGCTGCGCGAGCTCGACCACGTGCCGGGCGTCGAGGTGGTCGTCGACCCGGCCGACGTCGAGTTCGACGACGTCGCCGCCGCCGAGGTCCGCTCGGCCAAGCACGTCGAGATGGTGGTGCGGACCCTGCAGGGATGGGCGCTGCGCGACCGGCGCGGCGACCCGCGCCGGGTGCACCTGCACTTCCTCTCGCGCCCCGAGCGGATCCTCGGCACCGACCGCGTCGAGGGCATCCGGATCGAGCGCACCGAGTACACCGGCCACGGCGACGTCCGCGACACCGGCGAGTTCACCGACATCCCGGTCGGTGCGGTCTACCGGGCGATCGGCTACACCGGCTCGCACCTGGCCGGGCTGCCCTTCGACCACGAGCGCGGTGTGCTGCCGCACCGCGAGGGGCGGGTGCACGACATCGACGGCCAGGAGATGCCCGGCGTCTACGCCGTCGGCTGGATCAAGCGCGGCCCGGTCGGGCTGATCGGGCACACCAAGGGCTGCGCCTCGGAGACCGTCGCGAGCCTGCTGGCCGACGCGCCGCAGCTGCGCCGGGCGCCCCGTCGCGACCCGGCCGAGGTCGACGCGCTGCTGGAGCGCCGGGGCGTGGCGTACACGACCTGGACCGGCTGGCTCGCGCTCGACAAGCACGAGCGCGGCCTCGGCGAGGCACGCGGCCGCGAGCGGACGAAGGTCGTGCCGCGCGAGGACATGGTGGAGATCAGCAGGACGGGATGACCCTCCGGCCCACGACGCCGGATGCCGGGGTGGGTGGTCGCGGAGCCCCGCGGCCGCCCACCCGATCACTCCCGGGGGTCCCGCGGCGCGGGCAGTGCCCGCGGGGGCCGACGCCCGACCGGTTCGCGCCGTCCCCGCTCCCGCGACGGGACGAACAGCCACCACAGGATCCACAGCCCCGGGCCGCTGGTCAGCAGGATCGCGGTGGCCAGCCAGCCGTCGCGCCACAGGGCGCCGGCGACGATCCAGCCCGCGATCCACACCACCATCGCGACGAGCCGGATCCGGATGCGACGACCGTGCTCGACCGTCAGCGGCTCGGTCAGGTCGGTGACGACCTGGACCCGTTCGCGACGGCGGCGGCCCATGCCTCCCGACGCTACGCGGGCCTAGCCTCGCGTGCGCTCCCCGAAGCGGCGGCGGAACTTCTCGACCTGGCCCGCGGCGTCGAGCACCCGGGCGTTCCCCGTCCAGAACGGGTGCGACGCCGACGTCGTGTCCACCTTGATCAGGGGATAGGTGTTCCCGTCCGACCACTCGACGGTCTCGCGCGAGGTCTCGGTCGACCGGGTCAGGAACTCGTCGCCGGTGGACGTGTCGCGGTAGACGACCGGGCCGTACGGGGGGTGGATGCCGGGCTTCACGGTGTTCCTCCTGCGTCGCGGGTGTTACCGTCGACTGTAATCGACAATGATTCCTGTTTGCAGGAGGGGTGCCGGTGGACAGGTTCACGGTGGTCCGGTGCGGGGCGTGCGCCCACGCGCCGTCGGGGTTCGACGAGGACGCGCACGGCGCCGTCGCGCCCCTGCCCGGCGTCGACGAGGTGCTGGTCGAGGGCCTGCGCGCGGTGGTGCAGGACAGCGCCCAGGGGGTGCTCGTGACCGCGGGGTGCCGGCTCGGACCGGGCGTCTGCACGGTGCGGCGGCCCGGGCTGATGGTGCTGGTGCAGGCGTGCGACGCGGCCCGCACTCGTCCCGAGTCGCCGGTGGCCACGGTCGGCCCGGTCCGCAGCACCGACGACGTCCGCGCGGTGACCCGCTGGCTCCAGGACGGCGGCGCACCCGACCCGCAGGCGCTGCCCGCGCGGCTGCGCTGCGCGATCACCCCGGAGACCGCACGCGGCTAGTGCTTGCGGACCACCTCCTCGGTCCCACCGGCCCGCCACACGGTGACGTCCATGTGGCCGCCGCCGACGCGGACCGAGGACCCGCCCAGGATGTCGGCGGCCGGGAAGAAGCCGAACTCCCGGCCGCGCAGGTCGAACCCGATCTCCTCGTACAGCGCCTCGGCGAAGCGCTGGTGCAGCTCCGGATCGCGCACGTCGTGCACGGTGCCCCAGATCTTGGCGTCGCCCTCGGTGACCCGGGAGTCGACGGTCGCGGTGTGCAGGGTGAACCGCGGGTCGCGACGCAGGTCGTCGAACTTGCGGGTCCCGGGCATGCCGCCCAGCCACAGCTCGCCCTCGAAGACCCGCGGTTCGACGGGGGACACCCGGGGGAAGCCGTCCGCGCGCAGGGTGCCCAGCAGGGCGAGGCTCCCGGCGGCGGCGTGGCGGCGCGCGAAGACCTCGGAGATCGTGGGCGCCGCGGTCACGAACTCCGTCCATGTCGTCATGGCGGCACGGTAGGGCAGGGCACCGAGGCAGGCACGCGGGCCGATGCCCGGCGAGGTGGCCTACGCCGCGGCGAAGGCGGCCGTCGCGGGCATCACCACGCCCGACGACCCGGCCCGGCCGGTCGCGTGGCTGTGCACCGACGAGGCGGCCTGAATCACCGGACAGGTGATCGACTCGGAGGGCGGGTTCGCGCGGCACCGGAGCGGGTGGCGACCCTGGTGATGTGGAGCGGACGACGGGATTCGAACCCGCGACCCTCACCTTGGCAAGGTGATGCGCTACCAGCTGCGCTACGTCCGCAGTCGCACCGTCTCCGGCGCGTGCTGATCCACGATAACGCACCCGGTCCCGGGCGCCGCGCCGCACCCCCGGCGATGATCACTACGTGGCCGAGCCCGCGGGTACACCGCTGTCATGAGCGGACGGTTGGACGGGACGACGGTGATCGTGACGGGCGCGTCGAGCGGTATCGGTGAGGCGACCGCCCGGGCGCTGGCCGCCGAGGGGGCGACGGTGGCGCTGCTGGCCCGGCGCCGGGAGCGCCTCGAGGAGCTGGCGACGGAGCTGCCGAGGGCGTCGGTGCACCCCGTGGACGTCACCGACGACGACGCGCTGCACGCCGCCGTCGCGGCGGTGGTCGAGCAGCACGGCGGGCTGGACGTCCTCGTCAACAACGCCGGCTTCGGGTCCTGGGGCCCGGCGGCCGAGGCCGACGTCGCGGACTGGCGCACGATGATCGACGTGAATCTCACGGGCGTGCTGTCGACGACGCACGCGGCCCTGCCGCACCTGGCGACGGCGGCCGGCGGGCCGCGCGGCGTCGCCGACGTGGTGACGATCAGCTCGGTGGCCGGGCGGCGGGTCCCCTCGCCGGAGAGCAACGTCTACGCGGCCACCAAGCACGGGGTCGGTGCGTTCTGCGAGGCGCTGCGCCAGGAGTACGCCGAACGCCACGTGCGGGTCGGCCTCGTGGAGCCCGGCCTGGTCGCCTCGGAGATGACGACCTCGGGTGCCCAGTACGCGCCGGACGCGACCTCGAAGGGCGAACGCGGGGTGTTGGCGCCCGCCGACATCGCCGACGCCGTCGTCTACATCGTGACCCGCCCGCGGCACGCGGCGGTCAACGAGATGCTCGTGCGCCCGGTGGAACAGGTGCGCTGAACCGCCCGGGGGAGGCCCGGACAGCAGAATCCCCGGGGCCGGAGATCCGGCCCCGGGGATCCGGGAATGGTGCGCGATACTGGGATTGAACCAGTGACCCCTACCGTGTCAAGGTAGTGCTCTCCCGCTGAGCTAATCGCGCGAGGCGGCGGCGGGAATCGAACCCGCGTACAGGGCTTTGCAGGCCCTTGCCTAAGCCACTCGGCCACGCCGCCGGAAACCGGCCTGCTGTCGGGGCCCGGCAGAGCGGACGACGGGATTCGAACCCGCGACCCTCACCTTGGCAAGGTGATGCGCTACCAGCTGCGCTACGTCCGCATGTCGCACCGTTCCCGAGACGTTTCCGCAAGTTCCCGGTGCGTTGGGAAGAACAGTAGCGCACGGTCCGTGGCGGCTGTCGAGGGGGTACCCGATGATCGTCCGTACAGGTCACCGGCGCCACGACGGCCGGGCGCGGCCGGGGGAGCGCGCCGCGGGCGTTCGGCCGAGCGCGTCGTCGTGTCCGGTCATGACGGGTCGCACCCGGAAAAACGAGATCCCCGGGGCCGATGTGCGGCCCCGGGGATCCGGGTAGATGGTGCGCGATACTGGGATTGAACCAGTGACCCCTACCGTGTCAAGGTAGTGCTCTCCCGCTGAGCTAATCGCGCGTGGGAAGAGAAGTCTCCGAGCGGACGACGGGATTCGAACCCGCGACCCTCACCTTGGCAAGGTGATGCGCTACCAGCTGCGCTACGTCCGCACCGTGCACCGCGTCCCGGGCGTGAGGCCCGTCCGCGGTGCGGTGAGAGAACACTAGCACCCGCCCCGAGGGGGGTCCGACCGCCCCCTCTCCACCACCGGATGTCCTCTCACGTGCGGAGACGGGCTCCGCCCGGTGGTGGGGTACGTCGGGTCAGTCCCGGGCGGTGGTGTCGAGCAGGTCCGCGAGGGCGGCGTCGAAGTCGAGCCACGAGTACTCGGCGGCGGCGGGCACGGCGTCGTAGGTCGCCTGCAGGAACTCCGACAGCGTCGCCGCGGAGGTGGTGAACAGGGCGTGGCCCGAGGGCGAGGTGAGCTCGAGCTCGATCCGGGTCGGGTCGTCGCTCATCGGCTGCACCCGGACGTCGCCGGTGCCGGCGGAGTCGACCAGCCCGTCGCCGAGCAGGTCGCGGGCGAAGACCCAGTCGACCGTGGTGTCGTGACCGGTCTTGAACGAGGCCTGCACGGCGTAGGGGTCGCGGCTCGTGTAGGACAGCTCGACCTTCACGGGCACGACAGGCGCGTCCGGAGCGATGAGCTCGAACATGGCCGTCGCCCGGATCGTCTTGGACTCGTCGCGCATCGGTGATCCTCTTTCGTGGGGGCGTTGCGTGGGGCGTCAGTGTGGGAACGAGAGAGAAGGCCTCGGGGTGACGGGTTCGATGCGCAAGAACGTGGATCACCGTGGGATGACCCCCGATCGAGTCACAACGGTGTAACTCGCTGCGTGCGACGACAGGGCTGAACGGGCTTGGCGACGTCCTGGCGTGTGAGCCGTGCAGTCCAGAACGACTACTCTCGTCGGAGTCCGAACCGGAACGGGTACGGGCACCGAACACAGCAATCGTGAGGACAACGCTGGTGGCAGGCATCGCCGATCCGCCGGACCGCCCCGAGCACGGGCGGGCCGCCGGCCCTGCAGCGCGCCGTGACCCGTCGCGTCGTGACGACGCCGGGGACACGCGACTCGTGCAACGGATCGTGTCCGGCGACTCGACCGCACTGGGTGAGCTGTACGACCGCTTCGGGCGTCAGGCCTACTCCCTCGCACGACGCATCTGTGCCGACGAGGGTCTGGCCGAGGACGTCGTGCAGGAGGTCTTCCTGGCCTTCTGGCGCGACCCGTCGCGCTTCGACCCGGCCAAGGGCCGCTTCGGCACCTGGCTGCTGACCCTGGTGCACCACAAGTCCGTCGACGCCGTCCGCCGGGAGAGCGCCATCCGGCGCCGCACCGTGCCGGCGTCGGACGACGGCGCGGAGTGGAACGCCCCGCCCGGCCCGGGCGCCGACGAGGGTGCCATCGGCGCGCTCGTCGCGGGCCAGGTGCGCGACGCGCTCGGTCAGCTGCCCGCCGACCAGCGGAAGGTCCTCGCGCTGGCCTACTACGGCGGCTACACCCAACGCGAGGTGGCCGCGATGACCGGGGTGCCGCTCGGCACCGTGAAGTCCCGCATGTTCACCGGGGTGGCCAAGCTCCGGAACCTGCTGGGACCCGTGCTCGGGGAGGCCGGGGGAGACCTGGCAGGAGGGCTGTCGTGAACGGCAACGAGAGGAGGCCCTGTCCGATGAACGAACAGACGGTCGGGTGGGCGCTCCACGCTCTCGAGCCCGATGAGGAGATCGAGGTGGTGCAGCACCTCGAGGGCTGCGACGAGTGCCGACGGCTCGCCGCGGACGTCGCCGAGACCACGACCGAGCTCGGTAGCGCGGTGCCGCAGGTCGAGCCGCCGCCGTCGCTGCGGGAATCGATCCTGGAGCAGGCCCGCCAGACCCCCCAGGTCGGGCGCGAGTCCGACCGCGCGGTGCCGCGGCACGCCCTGCGCGACGAGGCGTCGTCCGCCGACGCGGGGTCGCGCGCCCGCCCGTCGCGGTCCGAGCGGTCCACCGGGCCCGCGACACGCCCGTCGGGAGCTGCCGGACGCGGCCCGGCCCGGAACGGGTGGCTGCGCCGCCCCGGACGGGTTCTGGTCGCGGCGGCCGTCGCACTCGCGGTGATCGTGGGCGGGGGAGCGGCGATCGGTCAGGTGCAGTCGCTGCAGGCCGAGCGCGACGCGAGCCTCGCACAGGCCCAGGAGCTGCGCGACGTGCTCTCCGCCATCGCGCAGCCCGGGACGCCGCACGCCTTCCTCTCCGCCGAGCCGGGTGCGCCGATGGTCGCCGCGGTCGTCGTGAAGGACGGACAGCGGCAGGTCATGCCGATGGGCCTGGACCCCAACGAGACCGCGGACCAGACCTACGTCCTCTGGGGACTGAAAGCTGACGGAACTCCGCGGGCGGTCGGCACGTTCGACGTGCGAGCGGGGCAGTCGGGACCGGTGTCCGTAGAATCGCCCGACAGCGGGAGCTACGGGACCTACGCCGTCTCGCTCGAGCGCGGAAGGGAGGCTCCCCCCGCGCCGACCAAGGTAGTCGCGGCCGGGCAGGTGGAGACCTGAGTACGACGGAGAAGGACGACGTCGGTGTGCCGGTGTCCGGGAGGACGACCTCCGGGCGCCGGTACACCGGCATCCGCAAGAAGTACCGGCGGGCGAAGGTCCGCTACCGCGCGTTCCGGGCCCGCGTGGCCCGCAACCCGGTGCTGGACCTGACCTACCGCATCACCATGGGGGTCCTCGGCACCGCGATCGTCATCATCGGGATCATCGCGCTGCCCGCGCCGGGCCCCGGCTGGGCGATCATCTTCCTCGGCCTGGGCGTGCTCGCCGCCGAGTTCGGCTGGGCGCAGCGGCTCCTGCACTGGGTCCGTGTCCGCTACGACGGCTGGGTCGCCTGGATGGGCCGCCAGAACCGCGTGGTGCAGCTGCTGGTGATGACGCTGATCCTCGGCACGGTCGCGGTGTGCGCGTGGCTGTTCGGGATCTTCGAGACGGCCGGCGGCTGGGTGGGGATCCACTGGCAGTGGCTGCACTCGCCGCTGCTGCCGATGATCCAGCCGCCGCCCCCGCCGGTGCCCGTACCGGGACCGGACCTGGTCACGGGCCCGCGATGATCCACGGGTGACCCCCGTGAACGGCGATGGGACGGGCTGTGTAGAGTTGGTTCCACCGCTGAGGGCGATTAGCTCAGGGGGAGAGCGCTTCGTTCACACCGAAGAGGTCACTGGTTCGATCCCAGTATCGCCCACGCAGGTCAGAGGCCCAATCCGAGTAATTCGGGTTGGGCCTCAGTCGTTCCCGGGGGACATTCAGGGAACATTCCCGGATCACCGCAGCACCGCCGTTCCCGCGGCCGGCCCGTCGTCCGGGTCCTCGTCGTCCGGGCCGCCGGCGGCGAGCATCCAGCCGCCCAGGGCGTCGAGGATGCGGTCGTGGTTCTTCCGGTCCGTCGCGTATAGAGCTGCGGCGTCGTGGTGACGCTCTAGTGGCCCATCACACGCTGCGCCGTGTTCGGCGGCACGCCGTCGTCGACGAGCCAGGTCGCGTACGAGTTGCCGAGCCAACCGAGGGGACGACAAAGCACGTCGACCCGCCACGACCGGCCGCCGGGTTGGTCGTGGAGTTCTGCGCCGAGTCGGTGCAGTTCGGCGTACCACCCCGAGCATCCGTCGAGGAGCAGGACAGCACGTCCGGGACGCGACGGGGTGGGTTCGTCGCCGATGACGAGGTCGCCGGCGGCCGCCCCCGTGACCGCCGCCCAGGCGAGTCCGAGGTGCCGGACCCACGGGCCGCTGTCCCCGAGGGCGGCCTCCGACCCGGAGCCTTCGGTCATCGCTCGGTGCGGTGGTCGGTGGAAAGACCGTGTCCGGTCCGGAGGTGGACGATCCCCGGGCTCACTGCGTCGGCCCAGTCCGACGGATTCTCCGGTTCGGGCACCGGCCCGATGCCGTTCTCGATCTCGACGGTGATCCACCCCGTGGGCGAGCCGAGGACTCGGAAGCGTTCGTGCAGCCGGACCGGTGTGCCGGGCGGCAGCGTGTCGAGTTGCGCATGGTGTCGGACGCGGGGACGGCCCTTGGTGGTCACGTAGTCGAGGGTCAGCCAGGTGCCCTCGGTTCCGGTCACGATGGCGTCTCTCCAGCCCCACGGGCTCTCACCCGTCAGGCGGGAGCGGATGTGGTGCATCCGGTGCCCGTCGGCGTAGCTGCGGCAGCTCTCGTCGCAGCCGCTGCTCATACAAGCGTCCCGAGGAGATCGTCCATCGGCTCCTCACCCGCCATGATCGCGCGCAGCAGGGCGTAGGTCCGCGCCCCGTCAAGGGAGGCGGGGTCGGCGAGGGCACGCCGGAACTTGTTCCGATCCCCGGCGGCGCACAAGCGGTCGAGAACGACCTCGCCGTCGACGAAGACGGCGACATCCTGACGCACTAGATCTCCCAGGTCAGATCGTTCGTCTGCTGTCAGGCCGGGCGTGGGCAGGGATCGCAGGAGGTAGGAGGGGGCATAGGTCTGGTCGTCGAGCCAGCGCACGACAGCCGAGATCACGTCTCCGTCGAACGATGCGGCCGCCATCTCGGGGAAGTCGTCGCCGAGGTTCTGGCGCACCAAGACGTCTCCGCCGACGATGCGTAGCGACTCGCGACCGACAGAGCTCAGGCCGATGCCCTCGAAGTCCCAGCTCGCTGATGCGACTTCTTCGCCGGACACGATCTCGCCGTCCTCGACCTGCACCGCCCGAGTGCGGCCCTCGGCGGGGAGTAGGTGGTAGTAGGCGCCGTCGATGGTGATCCACCGGTAACGCAGCCCGTCGGCAGCTGGCCACTCGTCGGTGACGGGCAGGAGCTCGGTGCCCGCCGGCCAAGCACTCTCGTCGAACGGTGCCGTGGGATCGGCGTCCTGCAGGGCGTCCACGAACTGAGCACGGACGTCGGGGGCGGCACAGGTGGCGTCGACCCGGGTGACGGCATCGACAACGGTCAGCTCGGGTGCGGCGCTCAAGACTGCCGCCAGGCTCTGGCCGGGCAGCTCCCGGGTGGTGCCGTCGTCAGAGGTCAGAATGTGTCGGCCGTCCTCGGTGGCGAGGACGGCCTCGCTGCGTCCCCCATCCGGATTCGTCCGCACCACGCGTAGGACCTCGTTCATGACCCCTCCACCATGTACTCGACGGCGCCGTCTGGGCGCAGGAAGACCAGGACCCGGCGGACGACGGGTTCGCCGGTCGCGTCGGCGATCGCCCGCGCGTAGACCTCGAGCTGGGTCGTGTACGCGGCGAGTGCCTGCGCGCCGGCGGCCTGGTCGGTCTTGTAGTCGACAAGGACGAGCCCGTCGATGTCGCGGAAGAGCAGGTCGACGTAGCCCTCGACGAGGGTTCCGTCGATCTCGGTACCGACGTAGGTCTCTCGCCAATGCTCGCGTGCGGCAGCACGCCGCACGACCGGCGCGGCGAGGGCGGCCCGGACGGCGGCGGCGACCTCGCCCGCCGCCCCCGGGACGTCTTCGGCGATGGCCTGTGCCTGTGCGAGCGCGTCGAGTCCATCGCCGGTGTCGAGCGGGACCGACTGCAGGACGCCGTGCACGGCTCGCCCGATCGCGGTGCCGTAGCGGCCTTTGAGCCAGGGCCGCAGTTCCAGGTCCCGGGGTTGTTTGGCCAGGCCGGCCCGTACGAGGGTGGGTAGCTCTACCGCAGCGTCGCGGTGGGCGATGTGGGTCGCGGACTCGGCTTCCCGGCGCCGCGCCGCGGCCAGCGCCCGGTCCCGGGCGTCGATCCACGCCGCCCAGGCCGTGGGCGCTGCGACGCGCTGGTCTGCGCGCGGCAGCGGTGTCACCTTCTCCGGCGCCGCCCAGGATTCCTGGGGGCATACTTCGGCGAGTTCGGCGGCCGGGCTCGTTCCCTTCGCGCGGTGCAGGGATACGACGAGTCGGCTGGTTGCGCGGGTGGCGGCGACGTACAGCAGGCGGCGGCGCTCGCAGCGCTCCAGATCCCGCTCGTCGATGTCGGCGGCGGCGTATCCGGTGGTGGGTCGGTCCTCGCCGAAGCGCAGTTCGTAGCCGCCGGTGGCGGGCCAGAGCACGTTCGGTCGCCGGTTGGCCGGGCGGGAGCCGAGTCCGGCGAGCACGACGAACGGGAACTCGAGCCCCTTGGATGCGTGCACCGTGGTGATTCGGACCGCGGAGGCGTCGCGTTCGGGCAGCACGGTCTCGGTGACCCGTGCCCGGTCCTCGGCCTGTTGGGCTGCCCAGCGCAGGTACTCGCGCAGCGAGCCGCGCTCGGCTTCGGACCAGGCGCGGGCCTGGTCGACGACGAAGCGAAGCCGCCGCCAGGTCTCGCGGTAGCGGGGCCCGCCGACGGCGGCCTCGAGGACCCGGCGGGTGTCGAGGATCTCGTCGAGCAGCTCGGCCGGTGTGCGGCGCGACCGTCCCCGGGACCAGCCTGCGAGGACGGACATCGCGCCGGCGGCCCGGGTCTCCCGCTGTCCGTCCGGCGCCGTAGCGAACGGGTTCCAGGAGCCTCCGGCGTTACGCCAGTGGAAGAGCTCGGTGTCGGAGCATCCGAACAGGGTGCTGCGCAGGGTCGAGACGATCGCGAGCTCGTCGGAGGGGTCGTCGACGGCGCGCAGGCAGAGCATGACTTCCCGGACCTCGTTCGCGGAGTAGACGAAGGTCGCGGCCTCGGTGCGGTAGGAGATCCCGAGGCGGTCGAGTTCCTCCTCCAGACCGAGGATGGAGGTGCGGGTGGGCACCAGGATCGCGATGTCCTGCGCCTGCACCGCCCGGGTCCCGGTGCCGGAGGGGGCGGAGTCGTCGCGCACCGGGTGTCCTTCGCACAGCGCGGTCGTGATCAGCGCCGCGACGTCGCGGGCCTCGGCGGCCCGGATGTCGGTGGCGGAGACGCCGGTGTGTTCCGGCGCGCCGAGGACGAGCACCGGGTCGCCGTCCTCGGCGCCGGGGCGTGGCTTCAGCGCGACGAAGGCGGGCTGGGCCCCGGGCTGCTCGGTGATCAGCGGTGCGAACGTGGCGTCGACCCAGTCGAGGATGGCTCGGGAGGAACGGAAGTTGGTGGTGAGCTCGACCCGGTCGTCGAGTATGTCGCGGGCGTCGAGATAGGTCGCGATGTCGGCCCGGCGGAAACGGTAGATCGACTGCTTGGGGTCGCCGACCGCGAACACCGAGCCGGGTGGGGGAACGAGGTCACGCCAGTCCGCGGCGTCCGCGCCGGCGCCCCCGGCGATGCGCAGGGCGATCTCGATCTGGATCCGGTCGGTGTCCTGGAACTCGTCGAGCAGAAGCTTGCGGTAGCGGTGCTGCAGAGTGGCCCGGGCGTCGGGGTTGTCGCGGACGAGGCGCCGGGCCAGGACGAGGAGATCGTGGAACCGGAGGCGTCCTTCGGTGCGGCGCTGCTCGGCGCCGGTCAGCACCCGGGCCGCGGTCCATGCCGCGAGCCGACGCAGTACCTGGTCGATCACCTGGTGGTAGCGGTCGAGCACGTCGGTGCGCCAGGTCGAGTAGTCGTCGCGGACGGCCTCGACGCCGTCCCGGCCACCCCAGTTCACGGCCTGGCCCACCTTGCTCTTTGCGGGCACGGTCCGCAGGCAGGTGAGGATGCGGGCCTCGTCGGCGACGTCGGCGCGGTCTGCCCAGTCTTCGAGTTCGGCCAGGCGTTGGGCGAGCTTGTCGGTCGGGTCGGCGCAGCGGGTCCGTTGTGTGGACAGCTCCCGGGCCCGCAGCCGCAGGTCGTCGATGCGTGGCCGGGGCGCCGGCGGCAGGGTCGTGTCCACCCGTTCCTCGACGAGGTCCCACTCGCCGTCGAAATCCTGGTAGAGCTCGCGCAGGTGGGCGAGCCTGAGGCCGGAGGCGAAGGCCAGCCGCAGCGTCGAGGCCATCTGCGAGTCATCGAGGAGTTCGGTCTGCAGCTCGTCGAACCGCCGGTCGACCGCGACCTGGGAGCCGACCTGGTCGAGCACTTCGATCAGCGGCGGCAGCCCGGCTTCGATGGCGTGTTCGGACAGGATCCGCCGGGCGAAGGCGTGCAGGGTGCCGATCGCGGCGCCGTCGAGCTCGTCGACGGCACGTTCCTGCCCCTGCTGTTCGAGCTTGTCGCGGAGGCGGTCGCGAAGCTCGGCGGCGGCCTTCTCGGTGAAGGTGATCGCCGCGATCGCCGTCATCGGCACGCCGGACTCGACGAGCGCGGCGATCCGGGCGACGAGGCTCCTGGTCTTGCCCGATCCGGCCCCGGCCTCGACGAACAGCGACGTGGCCAGGTCATCGCGGATCCGGTTGCGGGCGTCCTGATCCGCCGGCGTGGTCCTGACGGCAGTCGAGGTCATGCGTCCTCCCCGAACAGCAGTGAGCGGACGGACGGAAGGGCGGCGAGCCGGTTGTCGGCGGCGAGTCGGGCCCAGTCCTCGCCGTCGACGCGTTCGCCGAGCCCGTCGGGTTCACACGCCGGGCAGTCGACGCGGGTCCGGCCGAGGTAGTGCTGGGCGCCGGAGGGGCGGGGTGCGAAGAAGCCGCCGGTGATGCCGTCGACGATCGCGCCGACCGTGGCCAGGGCATCGGCGCGGCGGGCGTCGTCGATCACCACCTCGGTCCGTTCGAAGCTCTCACGCCCGGTCACGTACCAGTACCCCGCCCGGACCGGCTCACCGTGGGGATGACCGAGCTGCTCGGCCGCGACCAGGGCGTAGAGAGGGAGCTGCAGCTTCCGCCCGCCCTCCCACGGGTCGGTGTCGGACGAGGAGGGCCGGCGCCCGGTCTTGTAGTCGGTGACGACGATCCGGTCGCGTGCGTCGCGGTCGATCCGATCGACCGCACCACGCAGCCGCAGAGCCCGCCCGCCGGGCAGTGTGAGCGCGGTGGGCCGGTCGTCGCCGCCGAATTCCCACTCGGTCGCCGCCGGGCGCAGGTCCCCGCCGCGGCGCAGCGCATCGTCGTGCCCGATCCAGGCCCTCAGGTCCTCCAGGATCGAGCTCTGATCGTCGCGCCAGAGCAGCGCGGCGCCGGTGACCCCGGCCGACTCGGCCCGGGCGAACTCCTGCCCGGCGAGCTCCTCGAGCACGTCCCGGGTCCGCTCCGGCCACGCCTGGTCGGGGTCCGGGAGCCAGCCCTGCTCCGCGGCGGTCGAGACCAGGCGGTGCAGCGTGCGGTGCACGATGTCGCCGCGGACCAGCGGCGACAACGTCACCACGTCCTCGGGCTGCACCGGTGCCGCGGCGCGCAGCACCCGGGAGACGAAGTAGCCGAACGGGCAGCGCGCCCAGGTCTCCAGCGCGGTCGCCGAGATCGGTGACACCGCATCGGGGGCGGGGAGGTCGGCGTCGGAGAGGTCACCGTCGAACGGGCCGAACCGCGCCTCCGCCCGCGCGGACCGCACAACCACCGCCCGGTCCAGGACCGGGTCGGCCAGGCGCTCCCGGGCGGCGACGGCGCGTTGGCGCCACTCCTGCGCAGTCGCCGGCTCACCCCGCCCGAGCACGGAACCGGTGTAGGACGGCCGCTCCTCGACACCCGGGACGGCGCGCTCCCACGAGCGACTGCTGACAGATTCGTCTCCGCTCAGCACACGCAGCGTGGGCAGCAGCCACCGCGACGGCACCCGCATGCCGCCGCCCCGCAGATCACCGCGGGGGAAGCTCAGGGTCCGGCCGCCGGCCGGGGCGGCGGCGAGTGCGGCGAGCAGGTCACGGTGACGTCGCCGGGCGTGCTCGACCGCGGTCGGCAGACCGAGCAGGTCCCGGACGCGGTCGGGCAGCAGCGGATCGTCGATGTGTCGCCCGGGCAGCAGCCCCTCGGCGACACCGAGCATGATGACGTGGTCCACGTCCTCGCCGAACCCGTCGGACAGCGGTCCGACGTGTACCCCGGTCCCGATCGACCCGACCCGGTCGGTGTCCTCGGCGAGTTGCATCTCCAGCAGCTCCCGCGCCGTCGCGATACTCGGCGCTCCGTCCCCCAGCGCGCAGAGCCCGTCGACCGCGGCGCTGATACGCGCCACCGCACGGGCCTCGTCCGGTGCCAAGGCGTCGGTGTCCTCCCCGGCCACGGTCGACGTCCACAGCTCGGTCAGCTCGATCCCGAGCTGGGACCACGTCGTCGCGGTCGCACAACGCCCGAGCCGATCGCGCAGGTCACCGACGAACGAGAACAGAGTCTCCGCGTCGTCAGCGTCCCGGCGCAGCCTCTCCGCGCGTGCTGATTCGGCGCCCGTTGCAGCTTCCCGCCGTTCTGCCGCGAACCGTGTCAGGCCGTCCCAACCTCCCGAAGGGGCCCACCGCACCACAGCGGCGGTCCGGGAGATCCGGTCCCATCGCGACGCCGGCACCCGCTCGCCGTCATGGCGCACGGGGGCGTCGGTGAGCCAACCGATCACCTCGTCACGCCGGAACCCGTGTCCGGGCAGCTCCAGCATCCGCAGCAGACCGCGTCCGAAGCGGGTCTCCACGGTCGTCCGGACCCCACGGCCGAAGAACGTCACGCCGGCGCGCGAGAGGTGGTCGTGCAGCAACCGGGCGTAGGGGTCCGTGGCGGTGTGCAGGACCGCGATGCGGTGACCCGGCGTCCCGGCGCGAAGAGCCTCAACGACGTCGCGCACGGCGGAGCGGACCTCGTCATCGGGATCGGAGGCATGCACCACCCGATCCGCGACAACCGCCGGATCGATCACTCCGTCGATCACGTGCAGCTCGCCGTTCGCCGCCACCGACTCCAACAGCGCCTGCTCCGGCGGGGTCAGGTCACGGGGCAGGAACGCGACGACGGCCTCGCGGATCCGGTGCGTCTTCTGTGTCGCGGAGTCCAGCAGGTCGACTTCGTCGTAACCATCGGCCCGGACCCGGCCGAGCAGCGCCGCGTGCACACGGGCCGCATCGGCCGCGACAGCCTCGCCCGCCGGAATGCGCTCGGACGCCCCCGGCGCGACCTCCCGTAGATCCCGGTGGGCTTCGACGATGGCGCGCAGCGTACCGACGTGCCCGGCGACCGGCTCGAACACACCCGGCTCCTCGACGAGGACGTCGCGGACGGCCGCGGCGAGCCGAGCCCCGGTCAGCGGGCGCCGACCGGCGGAGACCAACTCTGCCGCGGCCAACGACTCGGCCAGCCGGCGCAGGGTGACGACCTGCAGCGCCGCCACGCCCGGACTGCCGCCACCACGGGCCACGGCCCGTCGCGCCGCGACACCGACCCGCTCGGATGGCACCACGACGGTGATCCGGCGCAGCGGATCAGCGCCCTTCACAGCTCGGACGAGATCGACCAGCGCCCGGTAGGCCGGGGCGCCGAACGAGGTGGTGCGCCGGGTGCGCGCCATGCGTACCTCCGTGGGGAGCGGAGGTTGCAGAGCCTAGAACGCTTTGCGAGCAGGTCCTGGGCCGGGTCCGATCAGCCACGCCGTGAGCCCCGCTGTCCGGCTCTGAGATGGGACAGGCCCCCTCGCCCGTGCCGAGCTCGAGAACCGCCTGACCGTGTGACCGTCCTGACAGACCTCGAATCCGATCCGTCACACTGGCACGCGTGAACGTCTCCGAAGCGGTGGAGAAGGCGCTACTCGCAGCCGCGAGCCTGGTGGTGAAGAAGGCTGCGAACGAAGCGAACACCAAGGCGTTGGTCATCGAGCCGGTCCTGAAGGCGCTTGGCTGGGATACGACGGACATCGATGCCGTTGAACGCGAAGTGCAGATCTACGACGGCACATTTCTAGACTATGCCCTCAAAATCGACGGCACGCCACGCGTCTTCGTTGAGGCCAAGTCGCTGTCCGGGAATCTGTCGGACAAGAAGTTCATCGCCCAGGCGGTGAATTATGCCAATAACAGCGGGGTCGTGTGGTGCGTGCTCACCAATGGTCGACGGTACCGTGTTTTCAAGTCCAACGAGGTTGCTCCGATGGACGAGAAGCTGCTATTCGAGGTGGATCTCGACGACCCACAGCCGATCGCACGCAAGCTGGAACAGCTTGGCAGAATCGCTCATCGCGAGGTGTCGATGGGCAGGCTGGACGAGTACGGAGAGCGGGTCTTCACCGACTCGCGGATCCGGTCTGCGCTGTCGGCCCTCGCAGCTGATCCGCCAGAGGCCCTTCTTGGCATGATCACCGAGAAGGTGGGTGCGCCCGCAGTCGCCGGCCCGTTGCTCCGAGACAGCCTGGCTCGAGTTCTCGATGCGGCGCCGGTCTCGGTCGGCCTGGACGTCGACGCTCCGACGGTTTCGACTTCGCCAGCCGTTCCGACTTCGCCGTCGCGATCGGCGCAGCCGTCGCCGTTGACACTGTCCGAAGTCGGGAAGAAACCGGGCGCCTATGACCTGGACTGGCATCTGTCAGGTAAGGCTCGGGCGATGCGCGAGCTCTGGGAGTCGATCGACACCTACCTGATGTCGAGCAGTGCAGAGATGTCCCGACGCGTCGGGAAGGTGGCAGTCAACTACTTTCGAGGGAAGAAGTCCCTAGGATCGGCGCAGATCCGCAACGATCGGGTCGTTCTCCATCTCAAGCTCGACCCCGTCTCGGTGCCGCACTGGGACGACAGCTCTATGCGCGACGTGTCGGACATCGGCCACTGGGGAAACGGGGATCTCGAGTTCTCGCTGACGAGCGAAGGGCAGATCGAACAGGCGCGTCAGCTGATGGACCAAGCAATTCAAGCATTGGCTTGAGGGGCGCGTCTGTTCCTGTTCACGGCGAAGTATACGCAAGCCAGGCCAGAGAGGGGATCCGATCCGGCCGTCGACAAGCATTCCGACTGAAGGAGCGGTCTGGGTCGGCCGATCAGTGATAATCGAGATCAACTATAGGCGCTTGCTGCGATACGCCGTCAGGTCGTCGTGATCGAAGGGAGCGACCGGCACCCATTCGGTGATCATCGTCCGGAGCGCAGACGCGGTCGCGATGCTCGATCCCACAGTGGGGCGGTGGGCGGCTGCACGATCTACGGCACCCGCCGACACCGTTCACGCTGTTCGGCCGAGAGGAGGGGCTTCCGGCTCCCCGCCAGGTTGTCGCCGCCCGGCCTGTTCCGCCGGCCGTGGTGGCCATCGCCGGCGCCGCCGACGTTGACGCTCTCCTCGGAGCGTTCGGACCTCCTCGGCCGCGGCCGAAGGATGGCGTCCGGACCGATGGGTGCTGGTGATGCTGCACGATCTTGCGGCCCCGCGTGGTGCTCCAAGTAGATGATCTGCTGGCGGGCATGTCGCATCGGTGGATGAATCCGGTTGAGGCAGGAAAAGCGCTCTCGGGTGGTCGCTGCGTGGTCGACTGGTGATCGGGTGGTTCCGAACACTTCGGTGCTGCCCACACTGCGGTTGCCCCGCTTTCGGTCCCCGCCGCGACCGTCGTCGAGCACGAATGATGCGCAGTGCACGGGGCCGCCGACGGCCCGGTCCGCGATGTGCGCGGGCTCCGGGTGCTCCCCGACCGGACCATCGCCGAGCCGGCGCGGTCCGCGACGACCGCCGGGTCGTCGTCGACGACGCGTGGGTGTTCGCCGGCGGGGTCACGCCCGGTATCGACGGCGCGCTCCGGTTCGCGGCCGGGCTGCGCGGGCGGCGGGCGGCCGAGTCGTGCAGCTGGGCATGCAGTACGCCCCGGAGCCCCCGTTCGACGCCGGCACCCCGGACACGGCGCCCCCGGAGGTGCCGGCCCGGGCGCGGGAGGCCCAGGGGGACCTCACCGCGAGCCGCGAGCGGACCGCGCGCCGCGTCGCGGAGCGCCTCGGCGTCCCCCGCCCGTCCCGGCGGCCGGGGGCCCGTCCGGCACCGGGGACTGAACCGTTCTCGGCCACGGAAACCCGGTGGCCGACCACCCACGGCCCGCACTACCGTGCCCGCAGCCGTGCACCGAACCGAGGAGGTGGGACCCGTGACCGCAGCAGACAGCCGGGTGCTCCCCTCCGGGGACACGGCCGGGCGGTAGGTCGCCCGGGAGCGCCCTCTCACGAAGGGCACGACCATGCGACTCCACACCGAACAGCGCCACGACGACCTGGTCGAGACGGCGTTCACCCTCGACGACGTCCCCGGCATCCTCTGGACCCCGGCCGTCGCGACGACCCCGGTCGCCGCGACCGTCCCGTCCCCGCTGGTCCTCCTCGGCCACCCCGGCGACCTGCGCCGGATGCACCCCCGGCTGCTCGCCCGGGCCCGGTCCTGCGTGGCGGCCGGATTCGCCGCGGCGACCCTCGAGCTCCCGGGGGCCGGCGACCGGCCCCGCCACCCCGAGGCCGACCGGGCCCGCGCCGACCTGCGACGCGCCGTCCTGGCCGGCGAGCCGGTGCCCGACGACGTCGTCGACCGGCTCGTCCTCCCGCTGGTCGAGCAGGCGGCCCCGGAGTGGCGGGCCGCGCTGGACGCACTGCTCGCCCGGCCGGACCTGTGCGGGCCGGTCGCCTGGTCGGGCGGGATCATCTCGCTCGGCGTCCGGATGGCCGTGGTCGAGCCGCGCATCGCGGCCGCGGTCCTGTTCGCCGGGAGCTACGTACCCCGCGCGATCGTCGAGGAGGCCCGGACGGTCACCGTCCCGCTGCTGGTGCTGCTCCAGTGGGACGACGAGGGCAACGACCGGCAACACGCCCTGGACCTGTTCGACGCCCTCGGCAGTCGTGAGAAGACGCTGCACGCCAACACCGGCGGGCACACCGGCGTCCCCGCCTTCGAGGGCGCCGACGTGGCCAGGTTCCTGGCCCGGCACCTGGGGTGAGCGGTCGGGGGCTCGACGTGCGGGCCGGGTCAGCCGACCCGGGGGAGCCCCAGGATCCGGCGGCGCAGCGCGTCCCGGCCGCCCTCGGCCGGTGCCGTCCCCTCGACGAAGTCCCGCAGGAGCGCCACGAAGCGGTCCGGCTGCTCGGCGTGCGGGAAGTGCCCCGCGTCGTCGAAGACCTCCAGCCGGCTGTCGGGCAGCCGGTCGTGCGCGGCGAGGGTGTGGGCGAGCGGGATGACCCGGTCGCGGTTCCCGCCGACCAGCAGCACGGGCACCTCCTCGAGCAGGTGCAGGCGCTGCGCCCCGTCGAGGCGCTGGCCGGACGGCTCCAGCGCACCCCGCGCGGTCTGGACGAACGCGCCGCGGGTGCCGCGGTCGGCGAAGGCCTCCAGCGCGGTGTGCACACCGTCGATGTCCGAGCGCGGCGCGGTGCCGACGCGGTGGGCCAGCCGGTGCGCGGCGCGGCGCATCCACGGCGGGGTCAGCGACGCCGCCGAGCGGAGCACCAGCTCGGTGCCCGGCAGGCTCGCTGCGCGCAGCGCGAGGGTCAGGTCGTGGCCGAGACCGCCGGAGGACACGAGCACGACGCGCTCGGTGAACTCCGGGAACTGGTGGGCGAACTGCATCGCGACGCCGCCGCCGAACGAGTGGCCGACGATCGTCGCCCCGTCGACGTCGAGCGCCGCCAGCAGGTCCCGCAGCCCGGTCGCGTAGCCGCCCAGGGAGTAGTCGCCGCTGCGCGGTGCCTCGCTGGCCCCGTGGCCGAGCAGGTCCGGGGCGATGACGTGCAGCCCGCCGTCGAAGGCGTCGAACACGGGGGCCCAGGTGCGCGAGCTGGAGGCCAGACCGTGCACGAGCAGGACCGTCGGGCCCTCGCCGCGGCCGGTCTCGCGGTAGCTCACACGCTGTCCGTGCAGCAGGATCTCGCGCTCCTGGGGGGACTGGTCCGCCACTGGGCACCTCCGTACGTCGACGCCTCCATGATCCCCCTCCGCACGGGCCCGCGGCGGTGGGGTCCGCCGGTGTCCTGGAGACGTCGGCGAGGGGGGTTGTCAGGGGGTGGCGGCGCCGTCGAACGACACCCCGGCCCGCTGCTGCGACATGTCCCACACCCGGCGGGCGGCGGCGCCCGCCGCGGCGTTGCGGACGGGCAGCACGACCTCGGCACCGGCGGCACCGCGCCGAGGCCCCGACGGTTCGCACCCGCGAACGTCGGCGCGACCCCCTCCGGGCCCCCGCCGACCCGTCGTACCCCGCCGTCACCTGCGGCAACACCGGTGACGGCAGGAGTCACACGTTAGGTGTGTGATCGTGTCCCCCGATCGACGTGATACCGGCAACCGCGGTTGCAGAGGGTCCCCGCCTCGGTAGCGTCCGGGCCGTGTCCACGCCGATCAGCCCGCGCAGCCGTCGTCGCGTCCTGCACCCCGTCGCGAGGACGGCGACGTCGCTGTTCGTCGTCGGCGCGGTCGCCGCGGCCGGGTGCGTGGGCGCGGTGGGGGCCACGGCCACGCCGGTCGCACACGCCGCCTACACGTCGGTCCCGGCGGCGGGCCTGTCCGTCGCGGCGACGGTGACCATCGACGGCGCGCAGTACCCGAACCCGCTGCGCATGCTCGACGGCACCGGCGTCACCGACGTCGCCCGGTGGGAGGGGACCCGGCGCGCGGAGCTGCTGGCGGCGTTCCGCGAGAACGTCTACGGCCAGCCGCTGCCCAAGCCGACCAAACAGACCTTCGACGTGCGGACCAGCGACGACGGTGACGTCACCCTCAAGAAGGTCACGATCGGCATCACCGGGCCGGAGGGCACCGGGAAGTTCACACTGCGGCTGTTCGTCCCGACGGGCAAGACCCCGCGCGGCACCTTCCTCATGATCGACCACCGCGGCTCGGTCTCCGACGACCCGGGGCAGTCCTCGGACTACGCGCCGGTCTCGACGATCACGAAGGCCGGGTACGCCTTCGCCCAGATCGACGCCAACGACATCGCCCCGGACGACAGCGGCAGCTACCGCAGCAAGATGATCAATCTGTTCCACCCGTCCGGGAGCGACCTGCCCGACGACGCGGGCCGGGCCGTCGCCGCCTGGGCCTGGGGTGCGAGCCGGGCGATGGACTACCTGCAGACCGACAAGGACATCGACCCGTCGAAGATCGCGGTCATCGGGCACTCCCGCAGCGGCAAGGCAGCGCTCTGGGCCGGCGCCCAGGACCCGCGCTTCGCCGCGGTCATCTCCAACAACTCGGGGTCCACCGGCGCGAAGCTCGCCCGCCGCGGCGACGGGGGAGTGGGTGCCGAGACGGTGTCGCGGGTCAACAGCTCCTTCCCGTACTGGTTCCCGAAGACCTACCAGGCCTACGGGAACAAGGTCGACGAGCTGCCCGTCGACCAGCACGAGCTGATGGGGCTGGTCGCGCCGCGCAAGCTGGTGATCGCCAGCGCCGACGACGACTCGAACGCCGACCCGGAGGGCGAGTTCCTCGCCTACGAGGCGGCGAGCGAGATCTACGCCCTGTACGGCCTCGGCGACAACGGCCTGGGCACGACGGGCTGGAAGCCCACCACCGACACGGCCTTCTCCGGGCCGGCGATGAGCTACCACCTGCGCTCCGGCGGGCACGGCCTCAAGGCGGCCGACTGGAACATCTACCTGAAGGGCGATCTGTTCACACAGGCGTCACCGCGCTGACCGCCCACGATTGGTACGACCGTACTCGAATGACCGTTTCAGGCGATCTTCCTGAAATAAACACGTCGAGCGTTTGACGTCCCGTGGAGGCGCGCCGTCGTCCGTGGCGGCGGGGTCGGCCGCGCCGCGATCCCGCGGTCCCGCAGGTGGAGCGCACGCCGGCGGTGTCCGTGCACTGTTTCCGATTCGATTCCGGTCCATTTCCGGTTGCCGTTGAAAACCAGGTCGACGCGGCGTCGGAGTCGGCGTCCCAGGGCGGGGAAAATCGCCACCAGCATGTCGGGCATTTCCGCGAGAAAAGCAGCGGTGAATGCGCGCGGGGCGCCGAACAGTGCGCGACGGGTGGTCCCGCGTCGTGGTGGGCGGGTTCCACGACGTGGGACGGCGCTCGTCTCACCGGTCGGCTTCGACGCGCTCCCGTGAGGTGCTGTCGCTGCTCACGGGCTCGCAGCAGTCCGGTAATGTGGCACTGGTCACACCTTCGGTCGGGTAATTGCGATGCGCAATGCAATGTTGCGTAACGGAAGAATGTGCCGGAATGCGTCCGACCTGCGCTGATGTGTTTTCCGTGAGGATCAGGCCGGACGTGACGTCGCGATCCGATCACCGACGGTCGCGCGCAATTCCGTGTTGCCCGACGCAATGGAGGCGGGCGCAATGGATTCGTAACCGGAGAACCGGGATGCTGTGGTTACCGTGCGACCCACCACCGAACCGCACCGGCCGCCTGCACACCACGCGGGGCGCGGCCGTCCCGGACAGACAGGACTCTGATGCGATCAACTCGAGTCGCGGCGCTGCTCTCCCTGACCTCCGCGCTGGTGCTCAGCGCCTGTGGCGGCGGGGGAGGCGGCACCACGGGCGACGCCCAGGGCGCCCCCACGATCTCGGTCTACGGCACCGAGCCCGAGAACGCGCTGCTGCCGGGCAACACCCGCGAGGTCGGCGGCAGCAAGATCCTCGACGCGCTGTGGTCCGGGCTGGTCGACTACAACCAGCAGGGCGAGCCGGAGAACAAGGTCGCCGAGTCCATCGAGTCGACCGACTCACAGAACTGGACGATCCGCCTCAAGGAGGGCTGGACCTTCCACGACGGCACGCCGGTCACGGCGAAGAGCTTCGTCGACGCGTGGAACTACGTCGCGCTGAAGACCAACGCCCAGTCCAGCTCGGAGTTCTTCGCAGGCGTCGCCGGGTTCGACCAGGTCAACCCGGACGAGGGCGAGCCGACCGCGCAGGCCATGTCCGGCCTGCGGGTCGTCGACGACCGCACCTTCACCGTCGCGCTGACCGCGCCGTCGCCGGTGTTCGTCAACACCCTCGGTGACGTCGCGTTCTACCCGATGCCCGAGTCGTTCTTCGCCGATCCGGCCGCGTTCGAGGCGAACCCGGTCGGCAACGGCCCGTTCCGCTACGAGTCCCGGGTGCCCGACCAGAACGTCACCGTCACCCGCTACGACGAGTGGGGCGGCGAGCAGCCGGTCGGGGTCGGCGGTGTCGAGTTCCGGTTCTACGCCGACAGCGAGGCCGCCTACCAGGACGTCGTCAGCGGCAACCTGGACTTCCTCGAGACCATCCCCGGCTCGTTCCTGATCGACAACCTGTACCAGCAGGACCTCGCCAACCGGAACGGCAACCAGCCCTACGCCGGCACCAACACGATGACGTTCCCGATCTACGACCAGCGCTACGCCGACCCGCAGCTGCGGCAGGCGATCTCGATGGCCGTCGACCGCGAGGCGATCATCAACAACGTCTACAACGGACTCGTGAAGCCGGCGACCGGCTTCATCCCCGAGGGCGTGCCCGGCAAGGTCGACGACCAGTGCGGCGAGCTGTGCACCTTCTCCCCGGAGCGGGCCAAGCAGCAGTTCGACGCCTCCGGCTTCACCGGCCCGATCGAGCTGATCTCCAACGTCGACTCCGCGATCAACCGCGAGTGGATGCAGGCCGCCTGCGTCAGCATCAGCAACACCCTCGGCGTGCCGTGCAACTTCGTACCGGTCCCGACCTTCTCGGAGTTCCTGGACCAGCGCCGGGCCGAGAGCCTCACCGGCATCTTCCGCTCCGGCTGGGTCGCCTCGACCCCGACCATGGACTACGTCCTGCGGCCGCAGTACACGACGGGCGCGGCGAACAACAACAGCGGCTACACCAACCCGCGCTTCGACGCGCTGGTCGACCAGGGTTCGACCGCCGCCACCGCCGAGGAGGCCTACGCGCTGTGGGCCGAGGCCGAGCGCGTCCTGATCCAGGACATGCCGGCCGTCGCGATCAACGACCAGTCCGCGCAGTTCGGCTGGTCGCCGCGCCTGCAGAACGTCGAGCTGACCTACGGCCGTGAGCTGGACCTGGAGACCGTGACCGTCCAGGAGTGACGCCGCTCCACCACCACCCACCGGCGGCCGGGTGACCACCCGGCCGCCGGTGCACGTGCCCGGCGCGAACCGCCGGGCACCCGAACCCGGAGGTGACCCGTGGGGCGCTATGTCCTGCGACGACTCCTGCAACTGGTGCCGGTGTTCCTCGGCACCACGTTCCTCATCTACTTCATGGTCTGGGCGCTGCCCGGCGACCCGCTCGCCGGCAAGTGCGGCGACCAGGCGTGCCCGCCCGCGTTCGTCGAACGCATGCGGGAGGAGTACGGGCTCGACCGGTCGATCTTCGTCCAGTACGCCACCTACCTCGGCAACCTGGTGCGGGGCGACTTCGGGGAGAACTTCCGTGGCCAGGAGGTCTCCACGCTGATCGCGAACGCCTACCCGGTCACGATCCAGCTCGCCCTCGTGGCGCTGGTCATCCAGGCGATCATCGGCCTGACCGCGGGTGTGCTCACCGGGCTGCGGCCCGGCGGGTTCCTGGACAACGTGGTGCTCACCGCGACCCTGTTCCTGGTCGCCGTGCCCGTCTTCGTCACCGGCTACGTGCTGCAGTCCGTCCTCGGGCTGCGGCTGGGCCTGATCCCGCCGACCGTCCCGGCGAACCCCGGCTTCCTGGACCTGATCGTGCCCGGCTACGTGCTCGGCAGCCTGTCGCTGGCCTACGTGGCCCGGCTGACCCGGACGTCGATCGCGGAGAACCTGCGGGCCGACTACGTCCGCACGGCGACCGCGAAGGGCCTGACCCGGCGCCGGGTCGTCGGCGTCCACCTGACCCGCAACTCGGCGATCCCGGTGATCACCTTCCTCGGCGCGGACTTCGGCACGCTCATGGGCGGGGCGATCGTCACCGAGGGCATCTTCAACATCCGGGGGATCGGCGGGCTGATCTTCGGGTCCATCCAGCGGCTCGACGGGGTGGTCGTCACCGGCGTCGTCGTCCTGCTGGTGATCGTCTACCTGCTCGCGAACCTGGTCGTGGACGTCACCTACGCGCTGCTCGACCCGAGGATCCGCCTTGACTGACCCCACCACCGCCACCGCGGACAAGCCCGTCGCCACCGGCGGCACCGCCGAGGCGTCGGCCCGCACCCGCAGCCTCAGCGGCGACGCCTGGCACGACCTGCGTCGTCGCCCGCTGTTCCTCGTCGCGGCGAGCCTCATCACGTTCCTGCTGGTCATGGCCGCGTTCCCGCAGCTGTTCACCTCGGTCGACCCGACCCTCGGCGACCTGTCGCGGGCCCGGCAGGACCCGTCGGCCCAGGCGTGGTTCGGCTACGACCACCTCGGCCGCGACGTGTACGCCCGCACCGTCTACGGGACCCGCGTCTCGATCGTGGTCGGTGTGCTGGCGACGACGGCGGTCGTGCTCGTCGGCGCCGTCATGGGCCTGATCGCCGGGTTCGCCGGCGGCTGGGTCGACTCGCTGCTCGCCCGCGTCGCCGACGTCTTCTTCGGTGTGCCGTTCATCCTCGGCGCGATCGTCGTGCTGTCGACCTTCCGGGCGTCGGTCGGGCAGAGCGTGATCGGCATCAGCGGCCTGGTGATCGGCACGATCGGGCTGCTGTCCTGGCCGATCGTCATGCGGATCATGCGGTCCGCCGCGATCGCCGCCCGCAACCAGGACTACGTCAAGGCCGCCCGCGCGCTCGGCGCGAGCCCGTGGCGGATCATCCGGCGGCACATGCTGCCCAACACCATCGCGCCCGTCATGGTGTACGCGACGATCGCGCTCGGTGCGTTCATCGGCGCGGAGGCGACGCTGTCGTTCCTCGGCGTCGGCCTGCGCGACCCCGTCGTCTCCTGGGGCGTGATGATCAGCGAGGCGCAGAGCTACCTGCGGACCTCGCCGCACCTGCTGCTGTTCCCCGGCGCGTTCCTCGTCGTCACCGTGCTGGCCTTCGTGCTGCTCGGCGACGCCGTGCGCGACGCGTTCGACCCGAAGGGCCGGTCATGACCCCGCTGCTCGAGGTGAAGGACCTGCACGTCGAGTTCCGCACCCGCGACGGCGTCGCCCGGGTGCTGAACGGCGTCGGCTACCAGGTGCACGCGGGGGAGACCCTCGCCGTCCTGGGGGAGTCCGGGTCGGGGAAGTCGGTCACCGCGAACACGGTGATGGGCATCCTGCCGACCCCGCCCGCGACCGTCACCGCGGGCTCGGTCCGCTACCGCGGCGAGGAGCTGCTCACCGCGACCGAGGAACGGCGCCGCGAGCTGCGCGGCGAGAACGTCGCGATGATCTTCCAGGACGCGCTGTCGGCGCTGAACCCGGTGTTCACCGTCGGGTTCCAGATCGGGGAGCAGCTGCGGACGCGGCGCGGGATGAGCAGGCGCGACGCGCGGGCCCGCGCCGTCGAACTGCTCGACCTCGTCGGGATCCCCGGGGCGGCGCAGCGGGTCACGAACTTCCCGCACGAGTTCTCCGGCGGGATGCGCCAGCGCGTCATGATCGCGATGTCGCTGGCGCTGGACCCGGACGTGCTCATCGCCGACGAGCCGACGACCGCCCTCGACGTCACCGTGCAGGCCCAGATCATGGACCTGCTCGCCGACATCCAGCGGGAGCGGGAGATGGGGCTGATCCTCATCACCCACGACCTCGGCGTCGTCGCGGAGGTCGCCGACCGGATCGCGGTGATGTACGCGGGCCGCATCGTCGAGCAGGGCGACGTGCACCAGCTCTTCGCGAACCCGGCCCACCCCTACACCGAGGCGCTGCTCGCCTCGATCCCGCGGCTGGACAGCAAGGGCACCGAGCTGCGGGCGATCACCGGGCTCCCGCCGACGCTCACCGCCATCCCCGACGGCTGCCCGTTCCACCCGCGCTGCCCGCGTGCGGTGGAGCGCTGCCTCGGGACCGACCCGCCGCTGATCCCACTGCCCGGAGCGCGGGCGTCGGCGTGCCTGTTCGCGGAGGACCTCGTATGAGCGAGCCCGTTCTCGAGGTCGACGACCTCGTCAAGCACTTCCCGGTGAAGGTCGGTGCGGTCGTCAAGCGCACCGTCGGCCACGTGCGCGCCGTCGACGGCGTCTCGTTCTCGCTGAACAAGGGCGAGACGCTGGGCATCGTCGGCGAGTCCGGCTGCGGGAAGTCGACCCTGGCCCAGGTGCTGATGCGGCTGGAGCCGCCGACGTCGGGCTCGGTGCGCTTCCACGGCGAGGACATCTTCGCCCGCCGCGGGGCGGAGCTGCGGGCACTGCGCCGGCAGATGCAGATCGTGCTGCAGGACCCGTACACGTCGCTGAACCCGCGGATGACGGTCGCCGACATCGTCGGGGAGCCGTTCGAGATCCACCCCGAGGTCGCGCCGAAGGGGGAGCGGCGGGCGAAGGTGCAGGAGCTGCTCGACGTCGTCGGGCTCAACCCCGACTTCGTCAACCGCTACCCGCACCAGTTCTCCGGCGGGCAGCGGCAGCGCATCGGGATCGCCCGCGCGCTCGCGCTGCGCCCGGAGATCATCGTGTGCGACGAGCCGGTGTCCGCACTCGACGTGTCCATCCAGGCGCAGGTGATGAACCTGCTCGGGAACCTGCAGCGCGAGTTCGGGCTGTCCTACATCTTCATCGCCCACGACCTGTCCGTCGTGCGGCACCTGTCGGACCGGGTCGGCGTGATGTACCTGGGCAAGATGGTGGAGCTCGGGACCGAGCAGGAGATCTACACCCGGGCGTCGCACCCGTACACCCAGGCGCTGCTCTCCGCGGTGCCGGTGCCCGACCCGTCGGTCCGCGAAGGGCGCAAGCGGATCCGGCTCACCGGTGACGTCCCGAGCCCGGTGGACCCGCCGAGCGGCTGCCGGTTCCGGACGCGCTGCTGGAAGGCCACCGACATCTGCGCGACCGAGGAGCCGCCGCTGGTGACGCGGCCGGGTGGGCACCATCCGAGCGCGTGCCACCACGCCAGCGAGGAGTACCTGCTGCCGACCTGAGGCAGCGGACGGAGCGGACGGCCGGGCCCCGCGGACACCGCCTCGGCACCGGGCGATCGGGTACGCCGCGATCAGTCCGGCCCGCGGTAGGTGTGTCCGGTCGGAGTGGTGGTGACGACGGTCCCGTCGGGGGCTCGGGCCACGTGCCATCCGGGTTGTTCGCGGACGTGGTTGTGGAATTCGCACACCCCACGCCCGTTCTCCAGCTCCGTCCGCCCGCCGTCGGCATCCCGCCGGATGTGGTCGACGTGACGGACGGGAGCGTCGCAGTAGGGCTCGGTGCACCGGTTCCCGGCGCGTGCCTTGACCAGGGTGGCGAGCAGTCCGGTGAAGGTACGTCTGCGGGAGTCCCCGCCGATGACCAGGCCCTGATCGGTGACCAGTCTGCGCAGGGACTTGGCGCCCTCGGAGGTGGCGAGCAGATCGACCGGAACCGGTCCGAAGCCGGGGATCTCGGCGGGCAGCGGGGACTGCGGGTCGAGCAGGGCCTGCACGGGGACGGTGACCTGCACTTCCAGGTTCACTGCGGTCGCGGTGGCCTGTCCGGTGACGCGTTCGACGAGGGTGTCGGCGAGGACCTGGCCGCGGGTGCGGGTCAGCGTCTGCGGGTCGACCTGGACCTCGACGAACGCCTTTTGTAGTGCGGCCAGGCAGGCGGCGCCCTGTTCGACCGGGACGTAGGCGGTGAGGTAGCTCATCGCATCCGGTGCCGGGCGCAGTGTCACTCGGCGTTCGGCCTTGGCGGCGTGGACGCGGGCGCGGAACCGGTCGGGGGCGATCTCGGCGACCAGACGCCGGGTCATCGCACGCAGGCGCCCGATGCCGTACCGGGTGAGGTCCCGGTTGGTGGCGAGGCGGGCGTCGACCTGCGCGCGTTGGGTGGTGTCGAGGTCGCGGCATTCGACGGCGATCGCGGAGACCTTCGCTGCGCTGAGTTCACCAGCTCGGTGCAGGCCACGGATCCGGTCGAGCCCGGAATGCAGGTCGCGGGCGTTGGCCACCCGGGTGCGGGCCTCGGTGGTGGAGACCCGGCAGGCGAGCTGGATCTGGGCGATCACGCTGCGGTGGAGCTTCTGGGGATCCAGGTCGCTCGGGGCGTTCTCCACGTGGCTGCGGGCGAAGGCCCGGATGCGGGTGGACTGCAGTGCGGCGAGGGAGGCCTGGAGGGATTCGATCTCCTGGATCTGGTCGATCAGCTCCGACTCGGACGACGCGGAAGGGTCGGCGCTGAGGGCTTGTTCGACGAGGAACCGGAGCAGGGTGAGGTCACCGGAGGGGAACCCACCCGCGTGCACGCCGGTGGCGTGGGCGGGTGGTTCCTGGGTCGCGGTCACGCCACCCATACTACTCGAACTGGTGTTCGAACACCAAGTTTCCGTTCGCAATTGCGAACTCCTGAGCTGCGACGACGGTCCTGCCTTGGTTGCGGCCTCGGTGTGGACCGCTGACGTGTCATGCGGCTGGAGCCGGTGGGCTACCGCGTCGAGGTGGACCCAGCCGGTCGATGAGGCTCGCGTCGCGGCCGATGGACCGAGCCGCGGCATGGCGGTAGGGGAGTGCCGCCGTGCCGCGGGGGAGGGCGCTCCTCAGGTCCGCGCGCCGTGCCGCCGGGCGTCGTCGCGGGACAGGGTCCGCCCCGCCCCGCACACGGGACACCGCATCTCGTAGCGGCTGCGCAGCGGCAGTACCGGCACGAAGAACAGCGTGAACCGGGTCCTCCGGTGCACGGCGGGCTGCGGACCCGCGTGACCGCAGGTCCCGCAGCCCAGCGCGACCAGGCCCAGCGGGCGCTCCTTGCGGGACAGCCCGAAGATGACCAGCACGCCCCCAGGTTAGAGGCGTGCCACCTCCCGCAGCGCGGCGAGCGCCCCGGCCTCGACGAGGTCGGCGTTGATCGCGGCCCCCGCGAACGCCCCCGCGGCCGCCGCGGCCCCCACCTGCGCGGTCAGGTCGGTGATGTTGCCCGCGACCCACACGCCCTCGACCGTGCTGCGGCCCGTCGCGTCGGCGACGAGGTGCTGCCCCATCCCGCTCGGGTGCTCGGCCGGGACCAGGCCCAGCTCGGCGAGGAAGCCGGCGCGGGCCTCCATCCGGGGCGCCACCGCGACGACCTCGCGCGCCAGCACGCCGGTCGGCGTGACCAGCCCGGTGATCGCGCCGTCGGACCGCACGACCTCGCTCACCGGCCCGTCGACGACGGCGATGCCGAGCGCGTCGAAGCGTTCCCGCTGCTCCGTGGTCGGCCCCGCCGTGTGCGACACGTAGACCACGTCCGCGCTGAGCTGCCGGAACAGCAGCGCGTGGTGCGCGGAGCCGGGGGAGGTCCCGAGCACCGCGATCGGGCGGTCGCGCACCTCGTAGCCGTGGCAGTAGGGGCAGTGGACGACGTCGGCGCCCCACCCCTGCGCGAGTCCCGGCACGTCGGGCAGCACGTCGACCAGTCCGGTCGTGACGAGCAGTCGCCGGGCGTCGAGGGTGGTGCCGTCGGCGAGGGTCACGGTGAAGCCGTCGCCGGTGCGGCGGGCGCCGACGACCTCGCCGTCGACGAGCGTGCCGCCGTAGCGGCGGACCTCGTCGCGGCCGGTCGCGAGCAGCTCGGCCGGGGCGACGCCGTCGCGGGCGAACAGGCCGTGCACGGCGGCGGCCGGGGCGTTGCGGGGCGTGCCGGAGTCGACGACGACCACCGACCGCAGGGAGCGGGCGAGCATCATGGCCCCGTTCAGTCCGGCCGGGCCGCCGCCGATCACGACGACGTCGTGGCGGTGTGCTGTGTCCATGTCCCCACCCTGACGAGCTGCCGCACGTATCAGCAAGTTTCCTTGCCGGACCGGCAACGTGCAGAATGGGTGCATGTCCCTGCACGTGCACCACGCCGGCGACCCCGCCGGGCCGCCGGTCCTCGCGGTCCACGGCGTGACCGGCCACGGTCTGCGCTGGCGACCGCTGTTCGCGGAGCTGCCCCGGCTGCGGTGGATCGCCGTCGACGTCCGCGGGCACGGACGCTCGCCGTGGACGCCGCCGTGGAACCTGGAACGCCACGTCGCGGACCTGGTGGAGGTGCTGGACGCGGACGGGGTCGGGCGGGCCGCCGTCGTCGGGCACTCCTTCGGCGGCGCCGTCGCCACGCACCTCGCGCGGACCGCTCCCGACCGCGTCGACCGGCTCGCGCTGCTCGACCCCGCACTCGGGCTGGACCCGCAGGACATGCTCGACGCGGCCGAGTACACCCGCGCCGACGTCACGTTCCCGACCCGCGACGCCGCACGCGCGGCCAAGGCCGGGAGCTGGGCCGACGTCCCCGGCGCGCTCGTCGACGCCGAGGTGGACGAGCATCTCGAACGGCGCGACGGCGCCTGGCGCTGGCGCCTGAGCCAGGCGTCCCTGGTGGCCGCGTGGGCGGAGATGGCGCGCCCGGCGGTCGTCCCACCGGCGGGTCTGCCGACGCTGGTCGTCCCCGCCGGCCGGGCCGACTACGTCTCCGACGACTGGCTCGCCGCCTGCCGCGCCGCGCTCGGCGCGGACCTGACCGTCGCCCCCGTCGACGCGGGGCACATGGTCTACCTGGAACGCCCGGCCGAGGTGGCGGCGCTGCTGCGGGAGTTCCTCGGGTGAGCGACCGCGACGACGGGCACCTGCGCGAGCTCGTCCGGCTCCGCCGGGTCCGGGACCGGATCGACCGTGAGTACGCGCGTCCGCTCGACGTCGCCGAGCTCGCCCGCGCCGAGCACGTGTCGGCCGGGCACCTGTCGCGGGCGTTCCGCAGGGCCTACGGCGAGTCGCCCTACAGCTACCTGATGACCCGGCGGATCGAACGTGCGATGGCGCTGCTGCGACGGGGTGACCTCACCGTCACCGAGGTCTGCTTCGCCGTCGGCTGCTCCTCGCTCGGCACGTTCAGCACCCGCTTCACCGAGCTCGTCGGGATGCCGCCGTCGGCGTACAGGCGCGCCGCCCGGGACGGCACACCGGGGCTCCCGGCGTGCGTCGCCAAGCAGGTCACCCGACCGGTCAGGAATCGAGAAGCACCGGGACCCGCGACCTCCCTAGCGTGAGCGTCATGACCGAACCCGCCATCACCATCCACGCCGGATTCCTCCCGCACACCGACCCCGAGGCCTCGCTCGCCTTCTACCGCGACGGCCTGGGCTTCGAGGTCCGCCTCGACGTCGGCCAGGGCACCATGCGCTGGCTGACCGTCGGTCCGCCCGGGCAGCCCGACGTCTCGATCGTCCTCGCCCCGCCCGCGGTGGACCCCGGCGTCACCGACGACGAGCGCCGCACCATCACCGAGATGATGGCCAAGGGCACCTACACCGCCGTGCTGCTCGCCAGTAACGACCTGGAGGCCGCGTTCGACAGGCTCCAGGCGAGCGGGGCCGAGGTCGTCCAGGAACCGGTCGACCAGCCGTACGGGGTGCGCGACTGTGCCTTCCGCGACCCTGCGGGCACGATGGTCCGCATCCAGCAGCGGCCCTGACACGGGCCGGACGGGGGATTCACCATGCACGCAGCCGACAGCCACGATCTCATCCGCGTGCACGGTGCGCGCGAGAACAACCTGCGCGACATCTCCGTCGAGCTGCCCAAGCGGCGGCTCACGGTGTTCACCGGGGTGTCCGGCTCGGGCAAGAGCTCCCTGGTGTTCTCGACGATCGCCGCCGAGTCCCAGCGGATGATCAACGAGACCTACAGCGCGTTCGTCCAGGGCTTCATGCCGAACCTCGGCCGCCCCGACGTCGACGTCCTCGACGGCCTCACCACCGCGATCATCGTCGACCAGGAGCGCATGGGTGGGGACGTGCGCTCCACCGTCGGCACCGCCACCGACGTCGGGGCGCTGCTGCGGATCCTGTTCAGCCGGCTCGGGAAGCCCTACGCCGGCCCGGCGAAGGCGTTCTCGTTCAACGTCGCGACGATCAGCGGCTCCGGCGCGGTGACCGTCCGCAAGAACGGCCAGCAGGTCAAGGAGCGGCGCGAGTTCGAGATCGTCGGCGGTGCCTGCCCGCGGTGCGAGGGCCGCGGCTCGGTGTCCGACTTCGACCTCACGGCCCTGTACGACGAGTCGAAGTCGATCGTCGAGGGCGCCCTGACGATCCCGAACTACTCCGTCGACGGCTGGTACGGCCGGATCTTCGCCAACTCCGGCTTCTTCCCCGGCGACAAGCCGATCAGCAGCTTCACCAAGCCCCAGCTGAACGCACTGCTCTACAAGGAGGCCACCCGGATCAAGGTCGACGGCATCAACGTCACCTTCGAGGGGCTGATCCCGCGGATCCAGAAGTCGTTCCTGGCCAAGGAGCGCGAGGCGATGCAGCCGCACATCCGCGCGTTCGTCGACCGGGCCATCGTGTTCCGGCGGTGCCCGGACTGCGACGGGACGCGCCTGTCCGAGCTCGCCCGCTCCTCGAAGATCCGGGGCGTCTCCATCGCCGACGCCTGCGCCATGCAGATCTCCGACCTCGCCGACTGGGTCCGGGACCTCGAACGGGCCGACGGAGACGGAGCGGAGCGGAGCTCGACCATCAGGACCGTGGCCCCGCTGCTGGGCTCGCTGCGCCACACGCTCGACTCGTTCGTCGAGATCGGGCTCGGCTACCTGTCGTTGGACCGGCCGTCCGGGTCGCTGTCCGGCGGCGAGGCCCAGCGCACCAAGATGATCAAGCATCTGGGGTCGTCGCTGACCGACGTCACCTACGTCTTCGACGAGCCGACCATCGGCCTGCACCCGCACGACATCGCCCGCATGAACGACCTGCTGCTGCGCCTGCGCGACAAGGGCAACACCGTGCTCGTCGTCGAGCACAAGCCGGAGACGATCGCGATCGCCGACCACGTCGTCGACCTGGGGCCGCGGGCGGGCTCCGACGGCGGGCACGTCGTCTACACCGGCGACCTCGACGGGCTGCGGGCATCGGGCACGCTGACCGGCCGGCACCTGGGGTACCGGGCGACGCTCAAGCCGTCGGTGCGGACCCCGAGCGGGTACCTGGAGATCCGCGGGGCGGACCGGCACAACCTGCGCGGCGTCGACGTCGACGTCCCGCTCGGGGTGCTCACCGTCGTCACCGGGGTGGCCGGGTCGGGCAAGAGCTCGCTGATCCACGGCTCGATCGCCGGGCGCGACGGGGTGGTCGTCGTCGACCAGGGGGCGATCAAGGGGTCGCGGCGCAGCAACCCCGCCACCTACACGGGGCTGCTCGAACCGATCCGCAAGGCCTTCGCCAAGGCCAACGGCGTCAAGCCCGCCCTGTTCAGCGCCAACAGCGAGGGCGCCTGCCCGAACTGCAACGGCGCCGGTGTCGTCTACACCGACCTGGCGATGATGGCCGGCGTCGCCACCACCTGCGACGTCTGCGACGGCCGCCGGTTCGACGCCTCGGTGCTCGGATACACCTTCGGCGGGCGCGACATCAGCGAGGTCCTCGCCATGCCGGTGGCCGAGGCGGAGAAGTTCTTCGGGGCGGGCGAGGCCCGCACCCCGGCCGCGCACCGGATCCTGGAGCGCCTCGCCGACGTCGGGCTCGGCTACCTCACCCTGGGCCAGCCGCTGACCACGCTGTCCGGGGGCGAGCGACAGCGGCTCAAGCTGGCGGTCCACCTGGGGGAGTCGGGCGGGACGTTCGTCCTCGACGAGCCGACGACCGGGCTGCACCTGGCCGACGTCGAGCAGCTCCTCGCGCTGCTCGACCGGATCGTCGACGCCGGCCGCTCGGTGATCGTCATCGAGCACCACCAGGCCGTGATGGCGCACGCCGACCGGATCATCGACCTGGGCCCCGGTGCCGGGCACGACGGCGGAGCGGTCGTGTTCGAGGGGACGCCCGCCGAGCTCGTCGCGGACCGGTCGACGCTGACGGGCGAGCACCTGGCGGCCTATGTCGGCGCCTGAGGACGCCCCGCGGCACGAGGTCGCGGTGCTGGTCCGCCCCGGGGTGCGGCCGATGGAGCTCGGCCTGGTGCACCAGATCCTCGGCGGTGCCCGGTCGGCCGACGGGGAGCCGCTCTACCGGGTGCGCACCTGCGCGCTGCACCCCGGGACGGTGCCGACCGACGCGGACTTCCGCGTCGTGGTCGGGCACGGGCCGGAACTGCTCGCCCGGGCCGACACCGTGGTCGTGCTCGCGACGCAGGACGACCACGAGCCGTCGGTCGTCGCCGACCCCGGTCTCGCGGAGGCCCTGGCGTCGCTGCGCCCCGGCACCCGGCTGGCCTCGATCTGCACGGCCGCGTTCCCGCTGGCGGAGGCCGGGCTGCTCGACGGCCGTCGCGCCACCACGCACTGGCTGTCGGCGGAGGCGTTCCGGTGCCGGTTCCCGCGGGTCGACCTGGACCCCGCGGTGCTCTACGTCGACGAGGGCGAGGTGCTCACCGCGGCCGGCGAGGCGTCGGGCATCGACCTGTGCCTGTACCTGGTCCGGCGCGACTTCGGCGCCGCCGTGGCGAACGACGTCGCCCGCCGGACCGTGGTCCCGCCCTACCGGGAGGGCGGCCAGGCGCAGTACATCGCCCGGCCGGTCGCGGACGCAGGGCCCGGCACGGGCACCGCCGCGGCCCGCGAGCGGATGCTCGCGGACCTGGCCCGGCCCTGGACGCTGGCCGAGCTGGCCGCGTCGCTGCACGTCGGCGTGCGGACGCTGACCCGCCGGTTCCGGGAGGAGACCGGGCAGAGCCCGCTCGGGTGGCTGCTGCGCCGGCGCGTCGAGCGGGCCCGGGAGCTGTTCGAGACCACCGACCTCCCGGTCGGCCGGATCGCCGACGAGGTCGGGTTCGGCACGGCGACGGCGCTGCGCCGGCACGTGTGCCGCGAGCTCGGGGTGCCCCCGCTGCACTACCGGCGGACCTTCCGCGGCGGCTGAGCCCGCGCGACGAGCAGGGGTGCGGCGAACAGCGTCGCGGCGACGACCGCGGCGACGAGCGGCACCGCACCGGGACCCAGGGCGGCGGCCGCGACGAGCGGCCCGCCGAGGAGCACGACGGCGACCGCCGCGGCCCGCACCGCGACCGTGCGCGGCGGCACGGCCAGCGCGAGCGGCCCCACGAGCCGGGCCGCCCCGGCCGCGACGGCGACGGTCACCGCGCCGACGACCAGCGCGGCGGACGGCGGGACGTTCACGACGACGAGCAGCGCGCCGACCGCGACGACGGCGGCGGCACAGGGGGAGCTCGGAGAGGACATGCCCCGATGCTCGGCCGCACCCGGCCGGACCGGGAGTGGCCCGCGGGCCCCCTCGCGAACGGATCGGGCCGGCCCGCTACCTCATCACCCCCCGGTACGGGCCCCGTCCCGCAACGAGTCCCGGATCTCGCGCAGCACCGCGGTCTGCTCCTGGACCGCGGAGATCAGCACCGCGAGCTGGTCGTCGCCGTGGCGCATCTCCTGGTACAGCGCGCTCACCGCATAGGCGGTGGCGGCGGTGTGGCCGTCGGTCGCCTGGGGATAGTCCTGCGCCCGGTCGGCCGCCTCGAGGAGGTCGAGCGCGTGCTCGATGACGTGCTGCCCGCTCTCGCGGTGGCTGTGCGGTTCCGGCATGTCCGAATCGTACTCATTCCGGGTGACACGGCCCGGCGACTTCGGTCGCGGTACGCACGACCTTCGGCGGGTGCGCCACCGTCGCGCCGCCCGGCAGGGTGACCGTCGATCCCGGGGGGTCGGGAGACGGGAGGGGACCGGTGGCCGTCCCGATCGAGCGGAAACATGCTGGACGGCGCCGGTCCGCCCCCTATGGTCGACGTGTGCCGGTCCGCCCCGCCGTGATCTCCGCCGTGCTGGTGGTCGCGGTGCTCGCCACCGGGCTCACCGTCGCCGAGACCCACGCCACCGCCGGGGTGCTGCAGTGGACGCTGCTCGTCGTCGGGCTGCTGATGATCGGCGCGATCGCGGTGCGCTACCGGGC
The DNA here is from genome assembly GCF_040105315.1 of Pseudonocardia tropica. Taxonomy (NCBI): domain Bacteria; kingdom Bacillati; phylum Actinomycetota; class Actinomycetes; order Pseudonocardiales; family Pseudonocardiaceae; genus Pseudonocardia; species Pseudonocardia tropica. The sequence continues at coordinate 282,864 of NZ_JBEDNP010000006.1, read as the reverse complement.
GCCGCGGGTGTTCGCGGTGCTGGCCGTGCTCGGCCCGCTCGTCTCGCCGGTCGCCACCTACCTGCCGCTGGTCGGGGTGTTCGTGATCGCGACCCGGCGCCGCGCGGTGGAGACGCTGCCGGTGCTGGCCCTGGCGGTCGGGACCGCCGCGGTCACGCTGTACCGCGACGTCCCCGACGGGCCGACGGTGCTCGTGCTGCTCGGCGGAGCCGTCGCGTTCCAGGCCATCTCGGTCACCGCGGGTCTGCTGACCGGGATCCGCCGCGCGATGGTCGACGACCTGCGCGAGCGGCTCGCCCGCGCCGAGGCCGAGCGCGCGGTGCGCGAGGAGCAGGCCCGCGCCGACGAGCGGCGCCGCATCGCCGGGGAGATGCACGACCGGCTCGGGCACCGGCTGTCGCTGCTGTCGGTGCACGCCGGGGCGCTGGCGCTGCGCGGGGACCTGCCCGCCCGCACCGTCCGCGAGACCGCGCGGGTGCTGCGCGACACCACCCACCGCGCGATGGAGGACCTGCGCACGATCGTCCAGGTGCTGCACGAGCCCACCGGCGACGTGCCCGACGAGGTCGACGACCTCGGCGCGGTCGAGGAGCTCGTCGCCGAGGCCCGCGCGGTCGGCGCGGACGTCCGCCTCCGGTCGACGGCGCTGCTGACGGTGTCCCCGCCGGGGCGCCCGCTGGCCGGGGTCGTGCACCGGGTGGTCCGCGAGGGACTGACCAACGCCGCCCGGCACGCACCCGGGGCCCGGGTCGAGGTCGCCCTCGACGGGCGACCCGGCCGCGACCTCACCGTCACCGTCACCTCCGGGCCGTCCGTGGCCGGTCCGACACCCGGGGGCGCCGGGACCGGCCTGGTCGGGCTGCGCGAGCGGGTCGAGACCCTCGCCGGCGGGACGCTGATCCACGGCCCGACGCCGTCGGGCCACCTGCTGCGCGCGGTGCTGCCGTGGCGGGAGGAGACGGGATGACCGCGACCGCGATCCGGGTGCTGCTCGTCGACGACGACCCGCTCGTCCGCTCCGGGCTGCGGGTGATGCTCGACGGGCACGCGCTGCCCGGCGACGGCACCGGACCGGTACGGCGCATCCAGGTGGTCGGCGACGCCGGCGACGGCGACGAGGTGCCCGCCGCCGTCGCCGCGGGACGGCCGCACGTGGTGCTGATGGACCTGCGGATGCGCCGCGTCGACGGCGTCGCCGCGACCCGGGAGGTGACCTCGCGGCCCGACGCCCCGACCGTCGTCGTGCTGACCACGTTCGACGCCGACGAGCACGTCGTGCGGGCGCTGCGCGCCGGGGCGAGCGGGTTCCTGCTCAAGGACGCCGCGCCCGAGGGGATCGTCGAGGCCGTCCGCGCCGCCGCCGACGGCGACGCCGTGCTGTCCCCGGCGATCACCCGGCGGCTGATCGGCATCGTCCGCGGCGACGGCGCCGGGCCGGTCGACCGCAGGCGCGCCGCCCGGGCCCGGCTCGACCGGCTCGCCGACCGCGAGCGCGACGTCGCCGAGGCCGTCTCCCGCGGCGGCTCCAACGCCGACATCGCCGCCGAGCTGCACATGTCGGTGGCGACGGTGAAGTCCTACGTGTCCCGGCTGCTGCGCCAGCTGGGCCTGGACAACCGGGTGCAGATCGCGCTGCTCGTCCGCGACGCGACGGACTGACCCGTCCGGCGGACTAGCGTGGCCGGTGTGACGACGAGCGAGACGGTCGCCGCGGCGATGGCGGACGCGGCCGCGGCCTGGCTGGACACCCTGGACGACGACCGGCTCGCGACCGCCCGCGGCGACGGCCCGACCGGCGACGCCGGAGCCGACGCCGAGCGTCGTCGCTGGTTCTACACCCCCACCGACCACGGAGGAGCGACCCTCGCCGCGCAGACCGGGGTCCAGCAGCAGCGCGCGATGCGGCTGGTCGCCTCGGGGCTCTCCGAGGCCGGCTACGCCACCGTGGCGACGGTCATGGGTCTGGAGAACGTGCTGGACCGGACGCAGGACTGGCCGACCCGGCCCTACCGGGAGCGGTTCCGGGACCCGGCGCTCTACCACCTGCGGGTGTTCGGTGATCCGGGCGCGCGCACCTGGGGCTGGCGCTTCGGCGGGCACCACGTGTCGGTGAACGCACTCGTCGTCGACGGGCGGGTGGCCGCGGCCACGCCGTGCTTCCTCGGCGCGAACCCCGCGGCGACGCCCCTGCTCGGCGGGGGTGTCGCGCGCCCGCTCGGGCCGACCGAGGACCTGGCGCGGGAGATCGTCCGCGGGCTCCCGCCCGAGCTCGCCGGGGCCGCGGTCCTGTCCTCCGCGGCCCCGCCGGACCTGGTGACGGCGAACCGGCCGCTGGTCGCGCCCGGCGACCGGCCGCTGCCGACCTCGGCGATCCGGCGGGAGAGCCCGCCCGGACCGGTGGACCCGGTCGACGGCACCGAGACGGTCACCCTCACCGGCGCGCCGCGCGGTGTCCCGGCGAGCGCGCTCGACGACCGCGGCCGCGACCTGCTGCGCCGCCTGCTCTCGGCCTACCTGGACCGGGCACCGGCCGGGGTCTCACCCGCCGGCCGCTACGACGACGACGCCGCCCTCGACGAGGTGCACCTGGCCTGGGCGGGGTCGCTGGAGGCGGGGGAGCCGCACTACCACCGGCTGCAGGGGCCGCGGCTGCTGCTGGAGTGGGACAACACCCAGGACGGCGCGGACCACGCGCACTCGGTGTGGCGTGACCCGGAGAACGACTTCGGCGTGGACCTGCTCGACGACCACCACCGGGCCTTCGCCCACCGGTGAGTCCCCTCACGAAGGCCTGCGCCCCACGGGATCCGGCGGTGAGGATCGGGGCATGTACCCGCCCCCGCCCGAGCTCGCCGCGCACGCCAACGTCACCGCGGCGGCCTACGACGAGGCCGCCGCCGACCCGGAGGCGTTCTGGTGCGCGCAGGCCCGGCGCCTGGAGTGGGACCGCGCGCCCGAGCAGGGCTACGACGGCAGCCGCTGGCCCGAGGTCACCTGGTTCGCCGACGGCACGCTGAACGTCGCGCGCAACTGCGTCGACCGGCACGTCGAGGCCGGTGCGGGGGAGAAGGTCGCCCTGCACTGGGAGGGTGAGCCGGGGGACCGGCGCACCGTCACCTACGCCGACCTGCAGCGCGAGGTCGCCCGCTGTGCGCACGCGCTGACCGCGCTCGGGGTGGGGCGCGGCGACGTCGTCGTGGTGTACCTGCCGGTGCTGGTCGAGACCGTCGTCGTGATGCTCGCCTGCGCCCGGATCGGGGCGGTCCACTCGCTGGTCTTCGGCGGGTTCTCCGCCTCGGCGCTGCGGTTCCGGCTCACCGACGGGTCGGCGAAGCTGCTCGTCACCACCGACGGCCAGTACCGGCGAGGCAGGGCCGTCCCGGTCAAGGCGAACGCCGACGAGGCCGCGGCCGGGCTGGACTCGCTGGAGCACGTGCTGGTGATCCGGCGGACCGGCTCGGAGGTCGACTGGACCCCCGGGCGCGACGTGTGGTGGCACGACGTCGTCGACACCGCACCGGAGGTCCACGAGGCGCAGGCGCACCCCGCCGAGAGCCCGCTCATGCTCGTCTACACCTCCGGCACCACCGGCACGCCCAAGGGCCTGCTGCACACCATGGGCGGCTACCTCACCCAGGCGTCCTGGACGGCGTGGGCGTGCTTCGACCACAAGCCCGACGACGTCTACTGGTGCACCGCCGACCTCGCCTGGGTCACCGCGCACACCTACGAGGTCTACGGCCCGCTGTCCAACGGCGTCACGCAGGTGATCTACGAGGGCACCCCGGACACCCCCGGGCCGGGCCGGCACTTCGAGATCATCGCCCGGTACGGCGTCACCGTGTACTACACCGCGCCCACCCTGGTCCGGACCTACATGAAGTGGGGCCCGCAGGTGCCCGCGGCACACGACCTGTCGTCGCTGCGGCTGCTCGGCACGGTCGGCGAGGCGATCAACCCCGAGGCCTGGCGCTGGTTCCACACCGAGATCGGCGGCGGCCGCTGCCCGATCGTCGACACCTGGTGGCAGTCCGAGACCGGCGCGGCGATCTGCGCGCCGCTGCCCGGCGTGACGTCGCTGGTCCCGGGCTCGGCGACCCGGCCGCTGCCGGGACTCTCGGTGCGGGTGGTCGACCGCGACGGGCGGACCTGCGACCCCGGCGAGGGCGGCATCCTGGTGATCGACCGGCCGTGGCCGTCGATGGCGCGGACCGTGTGGGGCGACCCGGAGCGGTTCCGCGCGTCCTACTTCGCCGACTACACCGAGCAGGGCTGGTACAAGGCGGGCGACGGCGCCGTCGTCGACGAGCACGGCTACGTGACACTGCAGGGCCGGATCGACGACGTCATGAACGTCTCCGGGCACCGGCTCGGCTCGATCGAGCTGGAGTCGGCGCTGGTGTCGCACCCGCGGGTCGCCGAGGCGGGCGTGGTCGGGGCACCGGATGCGACGACCGGGCAGGCCGCCGTCGCGTTCGTGACGGTCACCGACGGCCCCACCGAGGGCCTCGCAGCGGAGCTCCGGGCGCACGTCGCGCGCGAGCTGGGGCCGGTCGCCCGGCCCCGCGAGGTCGTGCTCGTCGCGGAGCTGCCGAAGACCCGCTCGGGCAAGATCATGCGACGGCTGCTGCTCGACGTGACCGCCGGGCGCGAGCCCGGCGACACGACGTCGCTGGTGGACCCGGCCGCCTTCGCGGACCTGGCGGCCGGGTACCGGCAGGGCTGAGGTCAGGCGACGCGGCGCAGCTTCTGGATCACGAGCTCGCCGTCGAGCCCTGGTGGAGGTCGTAGTCGACGTAGCCGTCCTCCTCCGACGTCGGCTCGATCAGCTTCTCGAGCTCCGCCCTCAGCTCCACCGACCGCGACCTGCTCACTGCGGCGGACACCCGGGAGACGGCGGTCGCGATGGCCGGGGCCGCGCCGGCCTGGCTGGGCACCCTCGACCCGGCGCAGCGGGAGGTCGCCGTCGGGCACGCCCCGACCGGTGACGCCGAGCGCCGCCGCTGGTTCTACACCCCACCGACCACGGCGGGCTCACCTTCCACGACCAGCTCCCGCCGCAGCAGCGCGCCGCCATGACGCCGGTCGTGTCCGGGCTGTCGCGGGCCGCCTCCGTCACCGTCGCGACGGTGACGGGGCTGGAGAACGTCCTCGACCACACCGAGGGCTCCGTGACGCTGTTCGACCGGACCCGCGGCCGGAACCCGCAGATGGACCACCTGCGCGTCTTCGGCGAGCCGGGGGACACCGGGACCTGGGGCCGGCGCTTCGGCGGGGACCGGGCGGCCCCGGCCGGACGGTGTCGGCCGCGTCGAGCACCCGCACCGACGGCACACGCAGCGCTCCCGGTGCCTCGCGCTCGGCCGCCTGCCGGGCGAGCGCGCGCACGCGGTCGTGGCGGGCCGGGCCACCACACGAGGCCCGCCGCCCCGACCGGCGACGCCGCCACCGCCACGTCCACGATCACCGTCCTCGACACCGGGGGATCGTGCCCCGGCCGCCGCGGCGCAGGCACCGTCGGACCACGGGGCCGGTCAGTCCCGGTAGGCGGGCGCCCGGCTCGGGCCCTCGCGGTGGTCGCGCTCCAGCAGCGGCCGCCAGCGCGGCGCGACCAGGGTGGACAGCACCACCACGCTGGTGGAGCGGGCCACCAGCGGTGAGCGGCCGAGCGCGAGCAGGGTGTCCTGCAGGTCCTCGTGCGACGACGCCGCGAGCCGGCACAGCACGTCCGACGAGCCGGTCGTCGCGTACGCCTCGGTGACCGCGGGCAGCGCGGCGAGCTCGGCGGCGACGTCGCCCAGCTCGCCCTGCGCGATCTCCAGCGTCACGAACGCCTGCACGCCGTACCCGGCCGCCGGGAGGTCGACGTCCGGGCCGTACCCGGTGACGACACCGGCACGCTCCAGCCGGTCCAGTCGCGCCTGCACCGTCCCGCGGGCGACCCGCAGCGTGCGCGAGAGCTCCAGCACCCCGGCCCGCGGCCGGTCGCGCAGCGCGGCGAGAAGGTCGACGTCGAGGGCGTCCAGGGACAGCACCCGGCGAGCCTAGCCGCGGCTCAGCCGGCCGGGACGGGCTCGCGGCGGGCGAAGTCCGGGGCCCGCTCCGGCCGGAAGCCCACGCCCACCAGGTAGGCGGGCACGATCTGGGCGGCCGGGACCGCGCGCATCAGCCGCAGCAGCGGAGCCGGGGGACCGTCGAGCCGTCCCGCCAGCGCCGGGCCGGCGATGTTGCGGTGCATGATCCGCTGCAGGCCCTGGACCAGCACCGTCGGGAGCAGCCTGCGGTTGCGGACCCGGCCGAGGTCCCGCTCGTTGAGGGTGCCCCGCTGCAACGGGGCGGCGAGCAGGGTCGCGGCGGCGACCGCGTCCTGGATCGCGAGGTTGATCCCGACGCCGCCGATCGGGGACATCGCGTGCGCGGCGTCGCCGATGCAGAGCAGGCCGTCGACGTGCCAGCGGCGCAGCCGGTTGAGCTTCACGTCGAGGTGCTTCACCTCGTCCATCGTCGCGATCTCGTCGACCCGGTCGGCGTACTCCGGCATCAGGTCGGCGATGTCGGCCCGGAACGCCTCGACGCCCGCGGCGCGCAGCCGCGCGTCGGCGCCCTTGGGGGCGAGGTAGCCGATCTGGTAGTAGCCCTCGCGCGGGATGACCACCGCGAAGCGCCCCTTCCCGATCCTCGGGCGCAGGGTGGCCCGCTGCTCCTCGGGGCGGCGCGGCAGCCGGAACCACCAGGTGTCGAACGGGACGTCGTAGTCGGTCACGGGCAGGCCGGACCCGGCCCGCAGGACCGAGTGCCTGCCGTCGCAGGCGACGGTGAGGTCGGCCCGGATCTCGCCGGTGGTCTCCGCACCGGGCGCGGTCGTCGTCGCGTACCGGACGCCGACGACCCGCCCGTTCTCCCGGACCAGCGACGTGGCCCGGGTGTCGAGCCGCAGGCGGAAGGCGGGCTCGTCGGCGGCGACCTCGGCGAGCAGGTTCAGCAGGTCCCACTGCGGGACGAGCGCGATGTAGGGGTGGCGGACCCCGACCCGGCGCAGCAGGGACAGGTTCCCGACCCGCTGCGCGCCGCCCCGCTCGTCGGGGATCACGACCTCGTCGACCCGGCTCTGCGGCAGCGCGGCGAACCGCTCGCCCAGCCCCAGGTCGTCGAGCAGGTCCAGTGTGGTGGGGTGCACGGTGTCCCCGCGGAAGTCCCGCAGGAAGTCGCCGTGCTTCTCCAGGACGGTCACCTCGACCCCGGCCCGGGCCAGCAGCAGCCCCAGCATCATCCCGGCCGGGCCGCCCCCGACCACGCAGCACGTCGTCCGCTCCGACATCGCACCCACCCCATTTCAACTATCGTTGAATTACGACGAGTATGCGCCCCCGGGGACCGCCCCGCAACCGGTGTGACCGGGTGTCCTCAGCCGCCGAAGCGGCCCCGCGCCGACTCCGGGATCAGCGGCCGGTCACCGCGGACCCGCAGCTCCTGCACCGCCCAGGTGTTGCCGTCGGGGTCGGCGAAGCCGAAGAAGGTGCCGCCGTCGCGCTCGTCGAGCACCATCACCTCGCTGCACTCCACCCCGCGCCCGACCAGCTCGTCGCGCGCGGCCCGGGCGTCGGCGACGCAGAGCTGCAGCCCGCGCATCGAACCCGGCGCCATCTCGTTCTGCGCCGGCAGCGAGCCGACGACGATCGAGCAGCCCGAGCCCCGCGGTGTCAGCTGGGCGACGTGCATGTGCTCGGTGCGGGTGTCGTGGTCCAGGTCGAAGCCGACCCGGTCGCGGTAGAAGGCGACCGCGGCGTCGAGATCCGACACCGGCAGCACGACGACCTCGAGCGTCCAGTCCATGGTGGGTCCTCTCAGGAGTGCGCCGCGGCGCGGAACGAGTGCAGGAGCGCGGGTCCCTCGGGCCCGTCCCACACGACCTGGGTCAGCAGCAGCGAGATCACCCCGGTCGACGGGTCGGAGCGCCACCCGGTGCCCAGGCCGCCGTCCCAGCCGTAGCGGCCGCCGCCCTCGACGGCCAGGCCCAGGCCCCAGCCGCAGCCGTCGTCGAGGAACGGGGCGGCACCGGCCCGCTGCGCGGCGCTCAGCCGGTCGGTGGTCAGCTCGGCGACGGCGCCGGGGGACAGGACCGGGCTGCCGCCCCCGCGCAGGGCCCGGGTGAAGGCGAGCAGGTCGTCCAGGGTGGAGACCAGGCCGCCGCCCCCGGACGGGAACACCGGCGGGGCCGCCCACGCGCCGTCGACCGGGTCGGTCACGGTGAAGCCCCCGCCGGGTGCGGCGGCCAGCAGCGGGACGAACCGGTCCCGGTCGGCGACGGGCACCGAGAAGCCGGTGTCGCGCATGCCGAGCGGGTCGAACACCCGCTCGGCCAGCACGGTCTGCAGGTCGGTCCCGCAGCGACGGGCGAGCAGGACGCCGAGCAGGTCGCCGCTGGTCTGGTAGAGCCAGCGCGATCCCGGCTGCGCGACGAGCGGTACCGCGGCGAGCCGTGCGGTCCAGGTGTCGGGGTCGGGCAGCGGGTAGCTGCCGGGCGGCCCGTCGCTGCCGAGCCCGGCGGTGGCGCACTGCACGGGCAGGTCGAACGAGAACCGGGGGATCATCCCGATCCCGCAGCGGTAGGTCAGCAGGTCGTACAGGGTGATCGGCCGGCGCGCGGGGACGGTGTCGTCGAGTGCGGCGGCCTCGTGGCGCAGCACCCGCGGCGCGGCGAGCTCCGGCAGCCACGCCGCGACCGGCTCGTCGAGGTCCAGCATCCCGTCCTCGACGAGTGCGAGCGCGGCGACCGCGACGACCGGCTTGGTGATCGAGGCGATCCGGACGATCGTGTCGCGGCGCAGCGGGTGTCCGGCGCCGTCGTCGCCGAGGACGTGCACCCCGGTGCCGTGCCGGGGGTCGTGCCGGGGGTCGTCGACGGCGGCGACCAGTCCCGGGACGCGCCCGGCGTCGAGGGCGTCGTGCAGGAGTGCGGCGGTGCGGTCCAGGGTGACGGGCACGATGGCCTCCCGGGGTCGGTGGGTCTCACCCCGTCCGACCGCGGCGGCCCCGCGAACTCATCGCTTGATGCCGACCCCGCCGACGATGCAGCGCTGCACCGGGTCCTCGGTGCGCAGCTGCGGGCCGTCGGGCCACCACCGGTAGCAGGGGACGATGCCCGGGTCGACCAGCTCGAGCCCGGGGAACAGGCCGCTGATCTCGGCGTGCGTGCGGAACCGGCCGCTGCCCATCGGGCTGTGGACGAAGACCTGCTCCATCCGCCGGGCCAGCTCGCTGTCGGCGTTCTCCGGATCGAAGAAGTGGGCGATCGCGACGACGCTGCCGGGGGCGAGGCGCTCGACGTAGCGCGCCATGATCGCCTGCGGGTCCACGGCGTCGTCGAAGTGGTGGATGGTGCCGATCTGGAAGAGCGCGATCGGCTGGTCGAGGTCGAGGAAGCCCTGCACCGCCGGGTCGGCCAGCACCGTCTCCGGCTCGCGGATGTCCGCTGCGGAGAAGCGGGTGAACTCGTTGTCCTCCAGCAGCGCCTGTCCGTGCGCGATGACGGTCGGGTCGTTGTCGACGTAGGCGACCCGGGCCTCGGGCTGCAGCCGCTGGACCACCTGGTGGGTGTTCTCCGCGGTCGGCAGGCCGGAGCCGCAGTCCAGGTACTGGGTGATGGAGGTCTGGGTGGCGACGAAGCGCGCCGCCCGGATCAGGAACGCCCGGTTGTCGACGGCGAGCTGGTTGACCTCGGGGGCGACCTTGCGGACCCGCTCGATGGTCTCCCGGTCGACCTCGTAGTTGTCCTTCCCGCCGAGCGCGTAGTCGTAGACCCGGGCGATGCTGGCCTTGGTCGTGTCGATGTACGCGGGAGCGCGACCCTCGGTCGGCTGGGCCATCGGCGGAGTCCTCACTGCGTCGTCGGCGCCGTCGCGCCGGGTCGTCGGTCGGGTGCCCGGACGGCGCCCGTCGTGGTGCCGATCACCGGTGCGGCCACCGTAGCGGACCGGTCCGACGGGCACGCACCGTCACCGTCCGGGAGTGACCCGTGATCGAGACCGCTGACGACCTGCGGAACCGTTGTGTAGGCTGGGTCACCCGATCGGCAGTCCCCGCAACCCGCAGGAGCCCGTCCCGGTGGTCCCCAGCCCGAACAGCCCCACCCCGCCCGGTGCCGACCGCGGCCCGACCGCGCGGCGCATCGTCCTCGGCTCCCACCTGCGCCGGCTGCGGGAGCGCGCGGGGATCTCCCGGGCCGACGCGGCGTACGCGATCCGCGGCTCGGACTCGAAGATGAGCAGGCTGGAGTCCGGCAAGGTCGGGTTCAAGCAGCGCGACGTGGCCGACCTGCTGACGATGTACGGCGTCGCCGGGGGCCCCGAGCGCGACCAGGTCCTGTCGATGGCCGAGGAGAGCAACTCCAGCGGGTGGTGGGCCCGCTACAACGACGTCGTCCCCGGCTGGTTCGAGGACTTCGTGGGACTGGAGGCCTCGGCATCGCGGATCTCGTCCTACGAGCTGCTGTTCGTCCCCGGCCTGCTGCAGACCGAGGAGTACGCCCGCGCGGTCGTCAGCGGCGGCCACACCGACCTGCCGTCCGCCGAGCGGGCCGACGTCGAGAAGCGCCTGGAGGTGCGGCTGCGGCGCCAGCGCGTGCTGCACCGCAAGGACGCCCCGACCTTCTGGACCGTGCTCGACGAGGCGGTGCTGCACCGGCCGGTCGGCGGGGAGGCGGTCTTCCGCGCCCAGCTCGACCACCTCGTCGAGCTCTCGTCGCTGCCGAACGTCGTCGTCCAGCTGCTGCCCTGGGACCTGTCCGGCTACGGCGCCGAGCACGCCTTCACCATGCTGCGCTTCGCCGAGCCCGAGCTGCCCGACCTGGTCTACCTCGAGGAGATGACCGGGTCCTCCTACCTGGACAAACGGGCCGACGTCGAGCGTTACGGCCGGTCGATGGACCGGCTCACCGTGGACGCGTTCAGCCCCGAGCAGACCAAGCAGGCCCTGAGCAAGCTGCGCGCCGAGCGCTGAGCCTGCGCCGACGTCGCTCCCGGGCGACGAACGGCACCGGTGTCCGCCGGCCGTGGGGACACCGTCCGATGCCGACCGTCCACGGCCCGTGCGGCGCAGTCGGGCGCGGCCGGACGACCGCCGGGCGCGTCCGTCCTGTGTTGCACGACCGAACCGCGCGCCCGCTGCTAGCTTCTCCGCAACGGACAATGCACGTGCAGATGAGGTGAGCATTCGCATGGAACAGATGCACCTGAGCGGCCCTGCGGCGATCGATTCGCTGGCGTGGCGCAAGAGTGTGCGCAGCGGCTACCAGGGCAACTGCGTCGAGCTCGCCGTCGTGACCGGTGGGACCGTGGCCGTCCGCAACTCGCGGGACCCGCACGGCACCGTGCTCGCCTTCCCGGCGACCGAGATGGCCGCCTTCCTGACCTCGATCAGGAACGGCGAGCTGGACGACCTCGCCTGAGTCGTCCCCGCTGACCTCCCGCGGGTGGCCGGCCCGACCCCGGCCGCCCGCGGTGAGCCGGTGATCTCCTCGGTGTAGGAAGGAACGGTGAGCCGTTCCGAGCAGGCCCCGTCCTACCGCGGCGCGAGCGCCCACTACCTGTCCCCGTCGCGACGGGACCCCGTCAAGGTCGGCTCCGAGGAGCCGGTCACCCGACGGGTCATCGCGGGCGCACTGGCCGCGCTGCACCTGCGGCCGGGAGCCCCGGTCGCCGTGCTCGACGTCGGGTCCGGCACCGCCGACGGGTTCGCACTCCTCACCCGCCCGGCACCGGACACCGCGCCGATCGTCGCGGAGGACCGGCTGCGCTACGTCGGTCTCGACGTCGACCCGGAGATGGTCGCCACCGCGCAGGACACCGTCGGCTCGCCGTCGGCGTCGTTCGTGCTCGGCGACGTGCGCGACGCGCTGCCCGAGGGCGCGTTCGACCTCTACCTGTCCTGCGGGGTGCCGTACTCCCATCTCACCCGCGACGAGCTCGTCGCCGCGCTGGGGTCGGTGCTGGCCGCCGTCGCCGACCGGGGGCGGCGCGCCGCGGTCGTCGTCGACGTCCTCGGGCGGTACTCGGTGGAGTGGCAGCCCCGCTGGGACACCGAGCGCTGGGACTACGCGATGAGCTTCTTCGCCGGCGGCGGCGGGGCGATCTCCGAGCCGATGACGTTCTACGGCCGCGCCGAGCTGGACGCGACCGTCGACGCCGCGCTGGCCGGCAGCGGAGCGCGGCTGGTGTCGCGCACCGCCGTCGACCGGTCGGTCCTGGTCGGACGGCACACCGCCACCGGCACCTTCCACCCGGCGGCGCCGCGCTTCCGGACCCTGGTGAACGACCTGGTCCGCGACCCGTCCCGGGTCGACCCCGACGACCTGCGCTTCGCCCCTGCGACCGGGGGCGCACCGGAGGAGGCGCTGGCCTGGCTGCGCGGGTTCGCCGACCGCTGGAACGGCGCCCTGGAGCCGTACCGGGGGGCGGGGCCGCTCGCCGACGCCGACGCCGCCCGGCTCGCCGGGACCCTGCTCGGACTCGAACGGGCCGCGGGCCCCGGCCTGGGCGTCGGCCACTCGCTGACCATGACGCTGGTGGCCGAGCCCGTCTGAGCAGCGCCCCCGCGGGTCAGTGGTGCCGGTCGGTCAGCGGCGGGAAGCGGTTCGGGCCCTCGTCCTGCTCGAACATCTCCGCGGCGGGCCCGACGATCAGCCGGTCCGGCGGGGAGGCCACCCCGGTGTCCTTGCCGGGGTAGTCGAACACGCCCAGGACGTGGCGCATCGCCTCGAGCCGCGCGCGCTTCTTGTCGTTGCTCTTGATCACCGTCCAGGGCGCGTCCTTGGTGTCGGTGTAGAAGAACATCGCCTCCTTGGCCTCGGTGTAGGCCTCCCACTTGTCCAGCGAGGCGAGGTCCATCGGGGACAGCTTCCACTGGCGCACCGGGTCGACCTGGCGGATCAGGAAGCGGGTGCGCTGCTCGTCGCGCGACACCGAGAACCACAGCTTGACCAGGTGGATCCCGGACCGGACGAGCATCCGCTCCAGCTCCGGGGTGGCCCGCAGGAACTCCATGTAGGAGCGGGCGTCGGTGAAGCCCATGACCCGCTCGACGCCGGCCCGGTTGTACCAGGACCGGTCGAACAGCACGATCTCCCCGGCCGAGGGCAGGTGCGCCACGTACCGCTGGAAGTACCACTGGCCGGCCTCGCGCTCGGTCGGCTTCTCCAGCGCCACCACCCGGCAGCCGCGGGGGTTGAGGTGCTCGGTGAACCGCTTGATCGTCCCGCCCTTTCCCGCGGCGTCGCGGCCCTCGAACAGCACGACGATCCGGTTGCCGGTCTCCTTGACCCAGTTCTGCAGCTTCAGCAGCTCGATCTGCAGCAGCCGCTTCTGGCGCTCGTACTCCAGGCGCGACAGGCGGTCGTCGTAGGGGTAGCCCTGGCGCCAGGTGTCGACCGGGCTGCCCTCGGGGTCGACGAGGGTCGGGTCGTCGTCGTCGGAGTCGTCGACCCGGAAGTGCCCGGGGTCGGCCGCGGCGGGGTGCGGGATCAGGGTGTCGGGGGCGTCGGCCTGAGGCTCGACCGGGGTCTCGTCCACGTGTGGCAACGCTGCGCGCCGGTCATGGCCGCAGGGCCACGCCCGGATGACGTCCGGGTGATCAGCGGGCAGCGGGACGGGGCCGGTCGTGCCAGTAGCCCTGGGCGTGGATCCGGTCCGGGGCGACGCCCGCCTCCTGCAGCAGCCCGCGCACCCGCGCCACCCGGGTGCTCTCGGTGGCGTTCCAGGCGTAGAAGTGCTCGCCGAGGCGGGCGGCCGCGGCACCGTGGGCGTCGGCCCAGTCGGCGACGGCGTCGAGCAGCGGGCGCCCGGGCCGCCGGCAGACCTCCACCGTCACGCCCGGGTGGACGAAGGTGAGCCCGACGGCGTCGGCCGGGTCGCCGACCTCGACCAGCACCCGGCCCCGGTGGTGCGGCGGGAGCGCGGCGAGGATGCCGCGCACGGCGGGCAGCGCCGTCTCGTCGCCGGTGATCAGCACCTCGGTGGCGGGGCCCGGGTCCCACTGCACGCCGTGGCCGGGATCGCCGCGCCGCACGTCCGGCCCGGAGAGCAGGACGGCGTCGCCGGGGCGGGCGGCCGCGGCCCACACGCTCGCCGGGCCCGGCCGGGAGTGGCGGAACACGTCGAGGTCGACCTCACCGCGCCCCGGCCGGACCGCGGCCGGGGTGTAGCTGCGCAGCACCGGCCGGGTGTCGGCGGGCAGCCTCCGCAGCCGGGCCCGCCACTCGCGTTCCGGCAGGCCCGGGGTGAGCGAGGCGGGGTAGCCGTCGTCCGGCGGGACCAGCAGCTTGACCCGCTGGTCCCGGCCGTGCGGGGCGAACCGCGACAGCTCCGGACCGCCCAGGACGATCCGCCGGAACCCGGGGGAGGGCACGCCGACGGCGAGCACCCGGGCGGCGAACAGCACGTTCGGCGACCCCCACAGGGGGCTCACCGGCGCAGCGTCCGCTCGATGTCGTCGAGCACCTTCTGCCCGCCGAGCGGCCCGACCCCGGTGATCCAGACCGACTGGTCGACCGGGTGCAGCCGCGGGAAGACCTGCGCGCGCACCGCCTGGACGGCCGGCGGCACCGCCGACGGCGACGCCGGGTCGGTCGCGGTCAGGAACACCTCGTCGGCGCGGGCCTGCTGGACCAGCTCGGGGGACAGGTCCACCGAGATCGAGTTCTCCCAGTCCCGGGCCGGGATGGTGAACCCCGCGCACTCCAGCGTGCTGCCCACGAACGACGTCGGCCCGTACAGGGTGAGCAGACCGTCGCGGGGACGGATCATCTGCGCGGTCCGCCCGGCCGTGTCGTGCGTGCGCGCGACCTCGGCGCAGCGGTCCCGGTAGCGGGTGAGCAGCTGCTCGGTGTCGGCCTCGCGGCCGAGCGCCCGGCCGACGAAGCGGACGTTGTCCTGCCACGGGTCGGCCTGCGAGGCCATGAACGCCGTCGGCGCGATCGCGGTCAGCCGGTCGTACAGCGCGGCGTGCCGGGACTCGGTGCCCAGGATCAGGTCCGGCCGCTGGGCCGCGATCCGTTCCAGGTCGGGCTCGGCGACGGTCCCGACGACCGTCACCTGCGCGCCGGCGTCGCCGAGGTAGGCGGGCACCCCGGCGCCCTCGGACAGGACCCCGGCCCCGACCGGCGGGGTGTCGAGGGCGACGGTGGTGTCGAGCTGCACCGGCTCCAGCACGACGACCCGCTGCGGCGCGGCCGGGACGGTGACCTCCCCGCGTGCGGTGGCGACCGTGCGGGTCTCCCCGCCGTCGCCGGGGCCCGCACCGGGCGCGGAGCACGCGGCGAGGATCAGGATGAGCAGGGCGGCGAGGGCCACCCGGGGCGGCGTCACGGACGATCTCCTTCGGTCAGGTGAGGTTACCCTAACTCGAGACCGGTTCGGGATGGGCTGTCCGGTTCGACGGGAATCCCGTCGCCGCGACCGCGTCACCGGGGCGCCATGCGGCGCGATGGTCGAGCAGCCCGTCCGCGCCGGCCGGGTGCACCTCCCGGCGCGTCATGACCGGCCCACGGTCAGGACAGGCCGTGGCGTTCCCGCAGCGCCGCGATCCGCTCGGGGTGGTGGACCACGCCGAACTCGTGGTTCAGCGCTCCCATCCGGGCGAACCGGTCCGTGCCGTCGGACCCGTCGGCCGCGAGCTCGGCCATCCGGGCGTAGTACCGCTCGAAACCGCCGGGCAGGTGGAGCTCCAGGACGCGTGCCGTCGTCGTCCCGGAGTTCCAGAACGCGTGCGGTAGCCCGCGCGGTTTCAGCAGGTAGCTGCCGGTGGGGGCGACCACGACGGCGTCGCCGATCTCCGCGGTGACCTCGCCCGCCAGCACGTAGGTCACCTCGTCGACCCCGGCGTGGGTGTGCGGCGGGATGAGCGCGCCCGGAGCGAGGGTCCCCTCGATGATCCCGACGCCGCGGCCGGGCAGGTCGTCGGCGGACACCGTGCACACGATGTCCGGGGTGACGGGACGGCCCTCCCCGGGGCGGACGACGTGACGACGCACGGCGGTGCTCCTTCCGCTCAGGTCCGGCCGGCGAACCAGGTCAGCACGGCCAGCACCCGCTGGTTGTCCTCGGGACCGGCGTCGATCCCGAGCTTGTCGACGATCACCCGCAGGTGGGCCTCGACCGTCCGCTTGGAGATGACCAGGTCGGCGGCGATCCCGGCGTTCGACCGGCCCGCCGCCACCCGGCCCAGCACCTCGGCCTCGCGCCCGGTGAGCGCGACCGGGGCGCCGGGCGCGGGCCCGGCGAACACCGTCGGGTCGATCACCGTGCCGCCCGCGCCGACCGTCGCGACCGCGTCGAGGAACGCGGCGGTGTCGAGGACCCGGTCCTTGAGCAGGTAGCCGAACGCGGTGACCCGCCCGTTCGCCAGCCCCGCGACCAGGGACGGCTCGACGGCCTGGCTGAGCACCAGCACGGCGAGGCGGGGGAAGCGTTCCCGCAGGCAGGCGGCCGCGCGGGCGCCGTCGTCGGTGTGCGTGGGCGGCATCCGGACGTCGGCGAGCAGCAGGTCCGGGCGGTGTGCGTTGACCTGCTCGACCAGGGCCCGGGCGTCCCCGACCCGCGCGACGACGACGTGCCCGGCCGACTCCAGCAGCCGGACCAGGCCGTCGCGCAGCAGCACCTGGTCCTCGGCGATCACGATCCGCACGGCAGCACCGCCTCGACCACCGTGCCCGGCCCACCGGTGGCGTCGCGGACCACCAGCACGCCGCCGGTCGCGGCGACCCGCTCGGCGAGCCCGCGCAGCCCGGAGCCGGAGCGTGGGTCGGCGCCGCCCCGGCCGTCGTCGGTCACGGTGACCACGACCGAGCCGCGCCCGGTCCGCACCCGCACCCCGACGGCGTCGGACCCGGCGTGCTTGAGCGCGTTCGCCGCCGCCTCGGAGACGACGAGGTACGCCGTCGTCTCCACCTCGGTCGCGAGCCGGGTGGCCGGGACGTCCAGCGCGACGACCGGCCGGACCCCGCGGAACAGCGACTCGAGGGCGGGCGCCAGACCGCCCCGGGCCAGCAGCTCGGGCTGCCGCCCGCCGCCGAGTGCGCGGACCTCCTCGACCGCCGCGCGCAGCGTCCCGACGGTCTCCTCCAGCAGCAGCCGGGCCGCCGGGTCGTCCACGGCCTGGCCGGAGAGCTGCAGGTTCAGCGCCAGGCCGAGCAGCCGGCCCTGCAGCCCGTCGTGCAGGTCCTGGGCGATCCGGCGCCGCTCGTGCTCGGCGGCGGCCGCGGCCCGGCCGGACGCGTGCACCACCCGCGCCTCCAGCAGCGCGGCGCGCAGCAGCGGGGTGCAGTCGCCGAGCGGGGCGAGCCGGGCGGCGGCGTCCGGCCCGGAGGCCCGGGCGAGCACCGTGGGAGCGCCGTCGCCGGTGGCGAGGACGACGGCGTCGCCCGGCGCCGGGGACACCGCCGCGTCGGCGCCGGCCCAGGTGTCGGCGTCGACCCGCAGGTGCAGGGTCAGCTCCGGGTCCTCGACCAGCCGGCGCAGCACGAGCAGCGCGGCCCGGCGGTGCTCGCCCTCGGCGACGTCGCCGATCAGCGACAGCTCGTGGCGCAGCTCGGCCGACGGGTCCACGACCCGGCCGAGCCAGGCGTGCAGCCGCAGCCACGGCCAGGCCAGCGCGGCCGCCGCGACCGCGCCCACGAGCAGCGCCCACCCCGGCGCGACGACGTCGGCGGGCAGCAGCAGTGCGACCGTGGTCCCGGCGATGAGCACCAGCACGCCCAGCAGCGCGTGCAGCGCCCGGACCACCACCCGGGTGCGGAGCACGACCGCGCCCGCCGGGGCGAGGGTGGCCAGGGTCGCGAGCGCACACAGCAGGGTGCCGGCGGCGAAGCCGAGCATCAGCGCGGACACCGACACGTCGTCGCCGGCCCCGATCCCGGCGACGAGCACGCCGAGCGTCGTGCACCAGGCGATGACGGCCACCGGGACCACGGACGCCAGCGCGGCGAGGATCGCGCGGCGCCGGGTCTCGCCGCCGGTCCCGGCGACCGCCGTCCAGGTTGCGACCGGCGCGACCGCGAACGAGCCGAGGAAGACCGCGAGCGCCACGCCCGCCCACGTCGCGCCGCCGCCGGCCAGGACGGTGAGGTCCAGCGCGAGGGACGCGGCGGCCGCACCGAGGACGGCCGCCTCCCAGCGGCGGTGCCGACGCCCGACGGCCCGGCCGCCCGCCAGTACCGGGGCCAGCGTCACCAGGGTCAGCGCGAGGACGTGCCAGCCCCCGGCGAGCACCCCGGCGACCGGCCCGCCCGCCCCGGCCGCGGCCAGCGCCAGCAGCGACGGGTAGGCCAGCACCGCGACGCCGAGCAGGCCGGTGACCGGGGCGGTCCCGCCGGTCGGTCCGCGGGGCACGGACGCGGCGGCGAGCAGGATCGCGACACCGGCCGCGGCCATCGCCGGGGCGACGCCCGGGCCGAGCCGGAACTCGGGCTCGTGCCAGGGCAGCAGCAGGGTCGGGACGAACGCGAGCGTCCCGAGGGCGGCGCACGCCGCCCACCCCGGGCGTCGCCCGACCGTCTCCCGCACCCGTCGCACCGGGTCATCGTGCCGGACCGGGCGCCCCGGGGGAATCGGTGTTCGCGCCGATGCGGGCGCCGCCGCGGCGCTCCTAGCGTTCCGGCGCACCGTCACCGCAGGAGGACGCCATGAGCACCGAGGACACCGTCGGCACGGGCGGCCCGGCCCGCCCCGACCACCGCCCCGACCGTCGCCCCGGCGAGCGCGCGGCACCGGTGCGCACCGGCTCGCCGGTTCCGGGCGGGGCCGTCGCCGCGGTCGCCGGGGCGCTGGTGCTGACCGTCTGCAACGTGCTCTCCGGCCTCTACCCGCAGTCCGGGTCGACCCGGGACGCGATCGCCTGGTTCGCCGGGAACGCGGGCCTGGTCGAGGCGGTCGCCGCCACCGGGCTGCTCGCCGTGTTCCTCCTGGTCCCCGGCGTCTGGGCGGTCGTGCACCGGCTGCGCGCCCCGGTGCTCGCCGCGGCCGGCGGGTGGCTGATGGGTACCGGGTACCTGGCCTCGGTCGTGCTGTCGGTCGAGACCCTGACCGTGCTGTCGCTGCTGGCCGCCGACGCGGACCCGGGGCTGCTCGCGACGGCGTCCGACGAGCACGCCCCCGCCACCGCGGTCGCGCTGTACGTCGTGTTCGGGCTGGGCGCGCTGGTCGGCACGCTGCTGCTCGGCGTGGCCGTACTGCGCTCCGGCGGCCCGGTCTGGGCCGGGTGGGCGCTGGTCGCGAGCCCGGTGGTGCGGATGGCGGGGCTGTTCCTCGGGGTGCCGCTGGTCGGCCCGCCGCTGGCGTCGCTGCTGATCGCGGCGGCGTTCGCCGGGGTGCTGTACGGCCCTACAGCCGCACACCGCGGGTGAGCAGGCCGTCGTCCACCGGGCTGGTGCCGCTGATCCGGCTCGCCCGCGGGCCGACCGGCGAGACCACCACGTGGGCGGTCTCCTCCGGAGCGCCCGTCCCGGCCGGTCGGGTTGAGCCCCATCGCGGCTCGCCCCCCGCCGCCGGCCCGGCGAGGACCGCCCGGTCGTCGATCTCCCCGGGCGGGCCGCCGAGCCGGTACGTTCGCGCGATGGCCCGGTACTTCGACGTGCACCCGCAGAACCCGCAGCCGCGCAGCATCGGACAGGTCGTGGACCTCGTGCGGTCCGGCGGCCTGATCGCCTACCCGACCGACTCGTGCTTCGCCCTGGGCTGCTCGCTGGGCAACCGCGACGGCCTGGAGCGGATCCGGCAGATCCGCAAGCTCGACGACCGGCACCACTTCACCCTCGTCTGCGCGGAGTTCGCGCAGCTCGGGCAGTTCGTGCAGATCTCCAACGCCGTGTTCCGCGCGGTCAAGGCGTCCACCCCGGGCAGCTACACCTTCATCCTCCCGGCCACGAAGGAGGTGCCCAAGCAGCTGCTGCACCCGAAGAAGAAGACCGTCGGCGTACGCATCCCCGACCACGCCACCACCCAGGCGCTGCTGGCCGAGCTGGGGGAGCCGCTGCTGTCCTCGACGCTGCTGCTGCCCGGGCACGACGAGCCGATGACGCAGGGCTGGGAGATCAAGGAGGAGCTGGAGAACCAGGTCGACGCGGTCATCGACTCCGGGGACTGCGGCACCGAGCCGACCACCGTCGTCGACCTGTCCGGCGACGAGCCGGAGATCGTGCGGCACGGTGCGGGGGACCCGTCGCGGTTCGAGTGAGGACCCCTCCGGCGCGGTCGCCCGGCCGCCCGTCGTGCCCGTCCGGCACCCCCGGTGACCCGCCGGCGGGGGTCGCGCCGCCCGCCCGTCCACGATCCACCGCCCACCGCATCAGGGCGAGCGCTGGGCGGACCGACGAGTAGGCTTCGCAACCGTCCCGCCCGCTACCCGAGCGGGTACTGACGTGGCGTCCGAACCCGGGCGCCGTCCGAACGGTTCGGAGGACGATCGCGTGGCGCGAGACGACCCGCCGCCCAACCCGTCCGGCCCGGCGGGTGCCTCGGCCGGGGACGCCGTGCTGGCCGCGATCGCGCACCGGCTGCGGGCCCGTTCGGAGCGCCAGCAGCTGCTGACCGAACGGTTGCGTGCCGGTGAGCTGCGTCCGGGTGCGCTGGCCGACCTCGCCGAGCTGGCCGCGGCCGCCCGCCGCGGGGCCCGCGACGGCGATCACATCCTCGTCCTCGCCGGCGCCCCCCGCGGGCCCCGGCTCGCCGCCCCGCCGACCCCGCTCGGGCAGGCGCTCAACACCGTCGTGTCCGCGAGCGAGGCGGCCTCGCGTACGGTCGTCCCGCCGACCCCGAGCGTCTCGGTCGACGCGAGCACCGAGCCCGTCCTGGGCCAGATCCTGGCCGAGCTGCTCGCCCACGCCGCGGGTGCCACCCCGGCCGGGGAGCGCATCGAGCTGCTGACCCGCTGGGGTCCCGACGGCGGGATCGTCGTCGAGCTCCAGGGGACCCAGCCGCCGCGGCACCGCACCCCGGTCGAGGAGCTGGACCGCGCGCTGGGCTCGGCGACACCCGGTGGCCCGGTCGCCCCGCAGGAGATCGGCCTGCACGTGGCCGCGCGGCTGGCCCGCGCCATCGGGGCCCGGCTCGGCGTCCGCGCCCCCGCCGGGAACTCCGCGATCGCCCCGATCGCCGTGCTCCACCTGCCGTCGTCGGCCGTCGGCGGTGGCCGCTCCGAGGCCGCCGCGCCCGCCGCGGAGCCGCAGCCGGCCGAGTCCGTCGAGCAGGCCGGGACCGGGACGACGGCGTCGCTGCGCCGCCCGGCACCGGACGGCGCCCCCGCCGCTGCGACGGACGTGCCGTGGCCGCCCCGGGAGACCCCGGTGGCGGAGCCCGAGCGCAGCTGGCCGCCGGTCACCCCCGAACGGGACGAGCCCGTGGCACCCGCCGGGCTGCCCCGCCGTGCCCCCCGCCCGGCCGGCGGGATCGCGGCCGCGGCCCCCTTCGCCGGTTCCGGCGCCCCCGGCCCGGGCGTGCGCCCGCCGTACGGGTCGCCGTCGCCGACCGCGGGGCCGGCCCGCAACGGCGCCCCGCCACCGCCGCCCGCGCCGGAGGACCCCCCGGCCACCGAGGCGCTGCCCGTCACCGGCGCGGCGGGGACGACCCCGCCGGCGGAGCTGTTCGGACCGTTCGACTCGGAGGTGCCGGTGCCCGTGGACGACGCGGACGACACACCGATCTTCGCCTCCGTCGCGTCGGCCTGGTTCCGTGAGCCGGGGTCGACCGGGACGACGGCGCTCCCGGTCACGCAGAACCACGACTGGCGGACCGCGGGCGACGCCGAGTTCGACGCCGCCCGGATCCGGGCCGACCGGGTCGTCGACCTGCCGACCACCGCGCAGGGCCTGCCGCAGCGCCTGCCCGGGCAGGCGATGGTGCCGCCGTCGTGGCGGGACACCCCGAACGGTGTCGCGCCGACCGGGTCGCGGGAGCGTCAGCCCGACCGCGTACGCAACCGGCTGGCCAGCTACCAGCGGGGTCTGCGCGAGGGCCGCCACCGCGCCGCGGAGGACCACGGTCCGCACGGACCGGCCGGCGGTGCGCTGAACGGCGCAGTCAACGGCGCGCCGGTGCCCGGCGGGCACCGCAACGGCCACCACCTCGACGACGGCGACGACCGCAGCGTCGGCTGATCACCACTCGTGCGGTGTCCCGGCGGCCCAGCCGTCCGGGTCGTCCCACGCCTGCAGGGTGCGGCCGCTGACGAAGCGCCGCCGCGCCCCGGTCACCGGGTCGTCGAACTCCAGGGCGCGCGAGAGCAGCTGCAGCGGGCGGGTGAAGTCCTCCGGTGCCCGCCGGTGCAGCTCGGGGTAGACGTCGTCGCCGAGGATCGGCACGCCCAGCCCGTTCAGGTGCACCCGCAGCTGGTGGGTCCGCCCGGTGCGCGGGGTCAGCAGGTAGCGGGCCAGGTCGCCCCGCACCCCGGCGAGCTCGACGCGGGTCTCGGCGTTCGGCTCGCCGTCCTCGGTGACGGCGGCGAACACCCCCGGGCGCTTCACGATCCGTGACACCTCGGTGCGCGGCAGCTCCAGGTCCGGGTCGAACCGGGCGAGCGCCTCGTAGGTCTTCGTGACCCGGCCGCGGGCGAACAACGTCTGGTAGGCGCCGCGCAGCTCGGGTCGCACCACCAGCAGCAGGACCCCCGCGGTGGCGCGGTCGAGCCGGTGCGCCGGGCTGAGCGCGGGCAGCCCGAGCTCGTGGCGCAGCCGAACCAGCACGGTCTGGCGGACGTGGCTGCCCCGCGGGATCGTCGCGAGCAGGTGCGGCTTGTCGACGACGACCACGTCGTCGTCGGCGTGCAGCACCGGCAGCCCGAACGGCACCGGTACCTCGTCGGGCTCGTCGCGGTAGAGCCACAGCGTCGTGGACGGCGCGTACGGCGTGGCCGGGGTGACCGGGCCGGTCGCGGTCACGATCTCCCCGGCGGCCAGCCGCGCGTCGATCCGCTCCGCGACGTGCGGGAACCGGTCGACGAGGTGGTCGCGCATGGTCGCCCACCCGCCGGTCGCCGGGGTGCGGACGCGGGCCGGCGCGAGGCCGTCGACCGTCGGGAGCGGGGACGCCTCCCGGGACGTGCGGCGCCGGCGGGATCTCACGGGGCAGCAGCCTACGACGGCCCCTCGTGAGCTGGTCGTCCCACGGTGCCCATCTGTCGATCGTCGTCGGGCTGGTGCTGATGCCCGGCCCGGACACCGTCGTGATGCTGCGCGCCTCGCCGGTCGCGGGCGCGCGGGCGGGCTGTCGACGCCGGCCGGGGTGGTCTGCCTCGGCGTGCCCGGAGTGACGACCAGCGCCGACGCGCTGCTGCCGACGCGCTGCTGCCGGCGCTGTCGGTGGCGGTGCTCGGCGGCGTCCACGGGGTGGGCCCGGTCCTCGCCGGGGTCGCGCTGATCGGGTCCGGCGGGGCGCCGGCCGCGGCCTGATCTGCGGACTTGCCCGCATGGTGGGGCTGTGTTCATGATGTGGGTTCGACATCGTCGTCGATGCCCAGGGGGACCATCGTGTCGGACACCGTCATCGTGGTGAACACGGCCGTCGCCGTGCTCGCCGTCGTCGTGCTGATCGTGAGGTTCCGGCTCAACCCGGTGATCTCCCTCGTGATCGGCGCCGTCTACCTGGGCCTGACCGCCGGCCTCGGGGTGACGGGGACGGTCGACGCGGTCACCGGCGGGTTCGGCGACATCCTGGCCGACGTCGGGCTGCTCATCGCCTTCGGAGTCCTGACCGGCGCGATGCTGCACCACGCGGGCGCCATCGAACGGCTGGTCTCGGCGCTGCTGACGGCGTGCGGCCCGCGCGGGATGCCCTACGCCACCGCCGTCACCGTCTCCACCGCACTCCAGTCGATCTTCGTCGACGTGCTGCTGGTCATCTCCGCGCCGCTGGCCCGCCGGATCGCCCCGCGCATCGGGGAGCAGGGGCTGCCGCGGATGGCGACCGCGCTCGCGATCGGCCTGGAGTGCGGGATCGTGTTCATGGTCCCCGGTGTCGGCGCGGTCGCGCTCGCCGGTGTGCTCGGAGTGCCGCTGGGCCAGATGCTGATCCTGGGCCTGGTCGTCGTGGTGCCGACGGTGCTCATCGCGACCGCGATCATGTCCGTGCTGCTGCGCCGAGGCTGGTGGGACCCGGCCCGCGACGAGCAGGAACCGGTCGCCGCGGCCGTGCCCGCCGGCGCGGAGGCCCGCTCGCCGGACACCGCCGCGCCCGGCGCCGGGAGCGCCGCGGGACGGCCCACCGGTTCCCCGGACGGCGGGGGCACGGACGCGGAGGACGGCGCCGGGCACAGCGGTGGCGCGGTCCCGGCCGGCGTCGGCACCGCGGTGTCGGGCACCGCGCGTCGCGAGCTGCCGCTGGCCCTGCTGTTCGGACCGCTGCTGGCGGGCCTGCTGCTCATCGCCGCGGGCGCCGTCCTCGACGCCGCCGGGATCACCCACCCCGTCGTCGCGTTCCTGGGCGAGCCGGTGATCGCGCTGCTGCTCGCGCTGATCGGGACCACCGCCGTCGTCGGCGTCGCCCACGGGCGCGGCACGGTCGAGTCCGCGGTGTCCGACGGGTTCCGCGAGAGCGGGCAGATCCTGATCCTCACCGGCGTCGGCGGCTCGCTCGCCACCACGATCTCCGAGGCGGGCCTCGGCGAGATCCTCGGCCGCTTCTTCTCCGCGAGTACCGCCGCCCCGCTGCTCATGGTGTGGCTGATCGCCGCCGTGCTGCACGTCGCGATCGGGTCGGTGACGATCTCGGCGATCACCGCGGCCGGGGTGCTCGCCCCGGTCGCCCCGGTGATCGGCCTGGCCCCGGTCCTGATCGCGCTGGCCGCCGGCGCCGGGGCGCTGTTCGCCGTCCACGTCACCTCGAACACGTTCTGGCTGCTGCAGTCGCTGCTCGGGCAGTCCGTGCGCGGGACGCTCAAGACCTGCTCGGTCGGGGTCTCCATCGCCTCCGTCGTCGCGATCCTGGTGATCCTGCCGCTGTCGCTCGTCGTCTAGGGAGAGTCGTGTCGCAACTTCCGCTGTCCGGTGTCCGGGTGCTCGAGCTCGGCAACTACATCGCCGCCCCCACCGCCGGACGCCTGCTCGCCGACTTCGGCGCCGAGGTGATCAAGGTCGAGCGCCCCGGTACCGGCGACGAGATCCGCAACTGGCGGCTCTACGCCGGGGACACCTCGATGCTGTACCGGACGCTGAACCGCAACAAGCGCTCCATCACCCTCGACATGCGCGCCGCGGCGGGGAAGCAGGCCGTGCTGGACCTGGCCGCCCGCTCCGACGTGGTGCTGGAGAACTTCCGGCCCGGCACGCTGGAGAAGTGGGGGCTGGGCCCGGCCGAGCTCGACGCCGTCAACCCCGACGTGGTGCTCGTGCGGATCTCGGCGTTCGGGCAGACCGGGCCGCTGTCGTCGCGGCCGGGGTTCGCCGCCGTCGCCGAGGCGATGGGCGGGCTGCGCGCGCTGGTCGGGGAGGCCGACCGGCCGCCGTCGCGGACCGGGGTGTCGATCGGGGACTCGATCGCCGGGCTCTACGGCGCGTTCTCCGCGGTGATGGGCCTCTACCAGCGCGGGGCGTCGGAGACCCGGCCCCCGCTGTCGCGGCGCTCGCTGGACGTCGCGCTCAACGAGGCCGTGTTCTCGATGATGGAGTCGCTGGTCCCCGACCACCTCGCCTACGGCGTCGAGCGGCGCCGCGTCGGCGGGCGGATGGAGGGCATCGCCCCGTCCAACGCCTACGTCTGCGCGGACGGGGGCAGCGTCGTCATCGCCGGCAACGGTGACTCCATCTACGGCCGGTTCATGACCGTCATCGGCCGCCCCGACCTCGGGTCGGACCCGGAGCTGGCCGCGAACGCCGGCCGCTGGGTGCGCCGCGACGAGCTCGACGGCGCCATCGAGACCTGGACCCGCTCGCTGCCCCGCGACGAGGTCCTCGCGGAGCTCGAGGAGGCGGGGGTCCCGGCCGGGCCGATCCACTCCGCCGCCGACATCGTCGCCGACGAGCAGTTCCGCGCCCGCGACATGGTCCAGTACTTCGACGTCGACACCGGCGGCGACGAGCCCGCCCGGGTCGGGTTCCCCGGCATCGTTCCGGTGCTCGACGGCCGTTCGGTCCCGGTCCGCTCGGTCGGGCCGGACCTGGGCGCCGACACCGCCGACGTACTCGGCGGGCTGCTCGGGTACACCCCGGACACGGTCCGGGCCGCATCGGGGGAGGACGCATGAGCACCGACGGGGTCGTCCTGCGGGACGTCACGCTGCGCGACGGGCTGCAGCTCACCGGCACGCCGCTGCCCACCGACCGCAAGGTCGGGCTGGTCCGCGCGCTGCTCGGCGCGGGCGTGCCGGAGCTGGAGATCGGGTCGCTGGCCCGCGGCGACCTGGTACCGCCGCTGGCCGACACCCTCGACGTCGTCGCCGCGCTGACGCCCGACGAGCTGGAGCGCTGCTGGGTGTGGGTGGCGACGCCGCGGCACGTGCAGAAGGCGGTGGCCGCCGGGGCCCGCAACGTCCAGTACTGCTTCTCGGTGTCCGATGCGCACAACAACGCCAACATCGGCCGTGACACCGCCGTCTCCCTCGACGCGATGCCGCAGGCCGTCGAGTACGCGCGCGCCGCGGGCGGACGCATCCAGCTGTGCCTCGCGACGGCGTTCACCTGCCCGTTCGACGGGCCCGTCGACCCGGACCGGGTGGTCGAGATCGTCGCCGACCCGCGCACCGCCGGCTCCTGCGACGTCGTCGTCTGCGACACCCTCGGGCAGGCGAACCCGGCCGAGGTCGGATCGCTGGTCGGGCGCGTCGCCGCGGTCGCCGACGGCCGTCGCGTCGTCTTCCACGGCCACGACACCTGGGGCCAGGGCGTCGCGAACGCGCTCGCCGCGGTGCAGAACGGTGCGACCGTCCTCGACGGCGCGCTGGGCGGGCTGGGCGGCTGTCCGTTCGCGCCCGGCGCCAGCGGCAACACCGCCGGCGAGGACCTGCTGTTCGCGCTGCGCCCGGACTGGCTGACCCCCGCGGTGCTGGCCGACCTCGTGACGTGGTCGGAGGACCTGCTCGCCGAGCTGGGGGAGCCGATGCGCTCGGCGACCGCCCGCGGGGTCCGCTCGAACGCCCAGGCCTTCCCGTGGACGGCGGGGCCGCGCCGGGACCGCACGGACGACGGTCAGTAGCGCCGCGCGTAGGACGTCGGGGGCTCGCCGAACATCCTGGTGAAATCCCGGCTCAGGTGGGCCTGGTCGGCGTAGCCGAGGTCGGCGGCGACCTCGGCCCACCGGACCGGCACGCCCGCCGCCATCAGCTCGGTCACCTCGTGCAGCCGGTAGCGGCGGATGACCCACTTCGGACCGACCCCGACGTGGTCGTGGAACAGCCGTTGCAGCGAACGGACGCTGGTCGCGGTGTCGCGGGCCAGATCGTCGACCCGGACCAGCGACCGGTCCCCGGCCACGGTGGCCACGAGGTCCCGTGCCTGTGCCGCGGCCCGGTCCGGCCCGTCGGCGGGGAGCCTCGCGCGCAGGTGGTCGGTCAGCCCGTTCACGTCCGCGGTGACGACTCCGGCGACCGGGCATCGGCGGTCGGTGACGGTCGAGACGGGTGCGCCGACCAGCGCCCGGGCCGTGCCCGCCCGCAATGCCGCCCCGACCACCCGGCCGGTCCCGGTCAACTCGCGGTGGACGTACCGGGTCGCCGGCCCGGCCAGCATCGCGGCGGCCCCCGGCTGAACGGTCAGGTGCACCTGCGGGTAGGGGACGACCTTCTGCCGGTAGGGCCGGTCGTAGTGCCAGTCGACGATCCAGAACCGCTCGACGAAGCCCGCCAGGTCGGCCGGTGGGAGCACGGTGCGCACCCGCTGGTGACGGGCCCGGGCCGGCGGGAGGCGGCGGGGGTCCTCGTCCACGGTGGGCGAGTATGCCGGGATCCGGCGGAACCGTCGCGTTCGTCCAAGACCCCGGGCGCGCCCGGGCCCTAGCGTCGCCGTCATGCACCGTCACATCGCCGCCGCCGCGGCCGCACACGTCCCGCTCGTCGCGGCCGCGGCCCGGCTCCCGCTGACCCGTCCCACGCCGTGCTCGGAGTGGGACCTGCAGGACCTGCTCGGCCACCTCCTGTACTGGACCCCTGTGCTCGCCGAGGTGGGGCGGCGCTCCGGGCACGGACCGGCCGACGGACCCGAACCGACCGCTCCGGTCACCGGGGACTGGCCCGTCCGGCTCCACGCCGCCCGGGAGGACCTGGTGGTCGTGTAGTCGGAACCGGCGGCCTGGGACGGCACGGTGACCATGGGCGAACAGGTCCCGGCCGCCGTCATCGGCGGGATGGTGCTGGGTGAGCTCGTGGTGCACGGATGGGACCTCGGCCGTGCGGTGGGAATCGATCCGCAGTGGCCCGCGGAGGTCCTCGACGCCACGCTCACCGCGGTGTCGGCCATGGCGGAGCAGGGGCGGGGCATGGGTGTGTTCGCGCCCGCCGTCGAACCGGGCCCCGGGGCGACGCCGATCGAGCGCATCGTGGCGCTGACCGGCCGGGACCCCGGCTGCGGTCGCTGAGCCGGCCGCCGGGTCAGCCCGGCGGGCGCCCGCCGAGGGTGCGGGTCAGTCGCTCCGCGGCCCCGACCAGCAGGTCCACGCACTTCTCGCACTCCGAGCGGCCGAACCGGATGGTCGGTCCGCTGACCGTGAGCGCCGCGGTCACCTCCCCGGCGTGGTCGAACACCGGCACGGACAGTCCGGAGCCGCCGTCGTCGCGCTCGGCGACGGTGATCGCGAACCCGTCGCGGCGGGTGTCGTCCAGCAGCGCGCGCAGCGTCTCCGGGTCGGTCACGGTGTACTCGGTCAGCGACGGCAGCGGGCCGGCCAGCACCTCCGCGGCCAGCTCGGGCGCCCAGGCGAGCAGGACCCGGCCCGCCGAGCCGGTGTGCAGCGGGATGACCTTGCCGACGTGCATCTCCCGGCGCAGTGCGTGCCGCGTCTCGGCGACGGCGACGCACACCCGGTGCCTGCCCTCGGCCCGGAACAGCGACGCGGTCTCCCCGGTGGTGTCGCGCAGCTCGCGCAGCAGCGGCCCGGCCAGCTCCAGCAGGTCCACCCCGCGGGCCGCGGCCCCGGCCCAGTAGGCCATCCGGATCCCGATCCGGACCCGGTCCCCGACCCGGTCCAGCAGCCCCTCGGCGACCATGTTGGACACCAGCCGCTGCACCGTCGAGGTCGGGATGCCGGTCGCCTGCTGGATCTCGCCCAGCCCGAGCACGGGGCGCTGCAGGGTGAAGGCGTCCAGGATGTCGGTGATCTTGCCGAGGACCAGGAGCCGCTTCGGGCCCTCGCTGGTCATCCCGCGACCCGGTCCAGGAAGGCCCCCGCCGCCTCGCGGTAGCGCTCCCAGGCCGCCGGTGCCGGGTCGGCCTCGTAGCGTGCCGGTTCGGCACCGGCGCTCCACGACGGCGGCGTCGCGCCGCCGTGCAGCGCCCACGCGGCCTGGCGGGCGGCGCCGTCGGCCACGTACTCGCCGGGCTCGGGCACCCGCACCGGCACCTCGAAGACCTGCGCGGCGATCCGGCAGACCGCCTCGGAGCGGGCCGCCCCGCCGACCAGGGTCACCCCGGACACGGTGACACCCTGCTCGCGCAGCGCCTCCAGCCCGACCCGCTGCGCGGACAGCATGCCCTCGACCGCGGCCCGGGCCAGGTTCTCCCGGGTCCCCGACGCCAGCGTCCAGCCGTGCAGTGCGCCGGTGGCGTCGGGCAGGTTCGGGGTCCGCTCGCCCTCCAGGTAGGGCACCACGACCAGGCCGCCCGCGCCCGGCTCGGCGGCCAGCGCGAGGCGGCCCAGCTCGTCGTGGTCCACGCCGAGCAGCCGCCGGGTCGCATCCAGCACCCGGGAGGCGTTGAGCGTGCACACCAGCGGCAGGTAGGCGCCGGTGGCGTCGGAGAACCCGGCGACGATCCCGGAGGGGTCCTGGGCTCGACGCTCCGAGCGGGCGAACACCGTGCCGGAGGTGCCCAGCGAGACGACGACGTCGTCGCCGGCGTCGACACCCAGCCCGGCGGCCGCGTTGTCGCCCGCCCCGGCGCCGACCCGCATCCCGCCCGGCCCGTCGACGGACTCGGCCGGGCCGAGCAGCCGCGGCAGCGCCGGCGTCGACCCGAAGAAGCGTCCCAGCAGCTCGGGGCGGTAGTCGACGCCGTCGAACCAGCCGGTGCCCGAGGCGTCGGACCGGTCGGTGACCAGCTCGTCGAGACCCGCGCCGCCGGGGACCCCGCCACCGCGGAGCCGCCAGGTCAGCCAGTCGTGCGGCAGGCACACCGCCGCGGTGCGGGCGGCGTGGTCGGGTTCGTGCCCGGCGAGCCAGCGCAGCTTGGCCAGGGTGATCGAGGCGACCGGGACGACGCCGGTCGTCTCCGCCCACCGCTGCGCGCCGAACTCCTCGACGAGCTCACGGGCGGCGGCGGCCGAGCGGGTGTCGTTCCACAGCAGCGCGTCGCGCACGACCTCGCCGCGCTCGTCGAGGCAGACCATGCCGTGCTGCTGGCCCGCGACCGACAGCGCCGCGACGCCGTCGAGGCCGCCCGCATCGTCGATCGCGGCCTGCAGCGCCTCCCACCAGAGCCGGGGTGCGATCTCCGTGCCGTCCGGGTGCGCGGCGCGCCCGGAGCGGACGAGCTCGCCGGTGTCGGCGTCGCGGACGACGACCTTGCAGGACTGGGTGGAGGAGTCCACCCCGAGCACCAGTGCCATGCCCCCAGCCTGCCATCGCCGGACCGGCGCGGCGGGAGACAGGCGGGGTGGATCGGTGCCAGGGTGGTCCCATGAGCGACGAGCAATGGTTCTACTGCCTCAAGCACGGCACCGTGGAGACCGCCGACGGCTGCCGGTCGGCCGACCGGCTCGGCCCGTACCCGGACAGGGCCACCGCGGCCCGTGCGCTGGAGATCGCCAAGGAGCGCACCGAGTCCGAGGACCGCAAGGACCGCGAGTGGAACGCGGGGGGCTCCGGGCCGTCGTGAGATGAGCGCGTCGACCGACGGCGGCCGAGTGGTCAGCGCGGGGTGAGCCGCACCGGGATGCCGCCGACCGGCACCGGCAGCGAGGTGTTGTCCCAGCGCAGCCGGTAGGACGGCTCGACGCCCCACCGGTAGCGGCGCAGCATCTCGTGCAGGATCGCGGTGACCTCGAGGGTCCCGAAGTGCAGCCCGATGCACTTGTGCACGCCGCCGCCGAACGGGATCCACGCGTCGCGGTCGGAGCGGTCCTCGCGCCGGTCCGGGCCGAACCTCTCGGGGTCGAAGCGCTCCGGGTCGGTCCAGCAGGACCGGTCGTAGTGGTTCACCGCCTGCGCCACGACGACCCGCGTCGCCGCCGGCACGTGGTGCCCGGCCACCGCGGTGTCCTTCACCGCCGTCCGCATGACCAGCGGTACCGGCGCGTCGAGCCGCAGGGCCTCCCGGATCACCAGGTCCAGCGAGGTCAGCTCACGCAGCTCGGCCACGGTCGGGGCGCGGTCCCCGATCCGCTCGGCGAGCGCGTCGGACTCGGCGCGGCAGCGCTCCTGCCAGACCGGGTTGCGCGCGAGGTGGTGCGCCGCCGACGCCGTGGTGGTGGTCGACGTGTCGTGCGCGGCCATCATCAGGAAGATCATGTGGTTGACGACGTCGTCGTCGGAGAACGTCTCGCCGTCGTCGGTGCGGGCGTGGCACAGCGCGGAGAACAGGTCGGTGCCCTCGCCCGCGCGCTTGGCCGCCAGGTTCCCCCGGAACCAGTCCTCCAGCATCATCCGCCCGCGCAGCCCGCGCCTCCACCGGGTGCCGGGCAGGTCCTTGCGGACGAAGGAGTTCGCGGCCCGGACGCAGTCGACGAACGCCCGGTTCACCGCCTCGGCGGTGTGCGTGCTCGTTCCGCCTGCGCTGCTCCCGGCGGCCCCGGAGCGGGCGTCCATGAACACCGCCTGCGCCACGTCCAGGGTGAGCCGCTTGAGCGCCGGGTGGAGCCGCAGCCGCTCCGGCCAGGTCGGCAGCACCTCGCGCACGACCGGGGTCGTCGCGGCGACGTAGCCGGCGATGCGGTCGGCGGTGAACGCCTCCTGCATGATCCGCCGGTGCGCGCGGTGCTCGTCGAAGTCGAGCAGCATCAGGCCGCGGTGGAAGAACGCGTCGACCGTCGCGCGCCAGCCCTCCTGCGAGAACGCCTTGTCCCGGTTGGTGAGCACCTCCCGGGTCGCGGCCGGGCCGGTCACGACGATCGCCCGGCCGGCCGGGGACCGCATCCACCACACCGGGCCGAGCGCCTCGGTGCGGGCGCGGGTGAAGCGGTGCCCGAACCGGACGTAGGCCGGCGCGTGGCCGAGCAGCGGCATGCCGTCGTCGCCGGGGACCTCGGCCAGGCCGTGCGGTGCCGGGCCGAACGGCGCGGGGCGGCGGCCCCGGACGCCGGTGGCCAGCAGCGCGTCGTCGAGCCGGTCGGGCGCGGGCAGGGTCAGGACGGAGGACCAGCGCTCACGCGCCTGCTGCACCAGCTTCACGGCCTGCTCCTCGGGCGTCGACGTCGGTGTCCCCGCCGAAGTTAGACATATGCCGCAGAACTGTCCAGGTGATGGACGGGTCGTGTCATGATGTCGGCCGTGAGCGATCGGCGGACGATGGCGCGGCGGGCCCGCGACGAGCTGCGCGGCGAGGTCCTCGACGTCGCCGAGCACCTCGCGGTCGCGGGGGAACGACCGTCGATGCCCGAGCTCGCCCGCCGGGTCGGGGTCAGCAGGCAGACCCTCTACAGCGAGTTCGGCGGCCGTGACGGCCTCGCCGCCGCGCTCGTGCTGCGCGCCACCGACCGGTTCCTCGACCGGATCGAGGCCGCCCTCGACGGCGAGTCCGACCTGTACGCGGCCTGGGTCGCCGCGGCCGACGCCGCCCTCACCGAGGCGGGGGAGAATCCGCTGATCACGGCCCTGCTCAGCGGCGACGCGGCGGTCCCGTCCGCGTTCGGCACCGACTCCGGCCCGATCATCGCGGCCGCGGCGGCGCGGGCGGCGGGCTACCTGCGCCGGGTACGCCCCGGAGCCGGGGACGAGGTCGTCCGGCTGGCGGCCGAGACCGCCGCCCGGCTGACCGTGAGCCACCTCGTCCAGCCGCCCGGCCCCACGCAGCGCTCGGCCACCGACATCGCGACCGTCGTGCTGCGGTTGCTCGGGGAGTGAGCACGGGCGTGGTGACCCGGCCGGGCCCGGGGCCGTGGTGCCGGATCAGCCCGTCGACCGCCCGCGCGCGGCCCGGGCGAGCAGGATGCACCCGGCCAGGAGCAGGAGGCCGTGCGCGATGCGCACCCCGGGCGGGGCGAAGAACTGCGGCACGAACAACACGAGTCCCGTGGCCAGCGGTACACCGGCCCACCCCGGCGTCGCCCCGCCCCGGCGCACGGAACGCGCCAGGAGGACCCCGCCGATCGCCAGCAGGAGCATCCCGCCGGTCAGGAAGGCGGCCGGCAGCAGGCCCCAGCGGATCGCCGCGATGCCGTCGACGAGACCGGCGTCGCCGGTGCGTACGACCAGTTCGGCGACGGCCGCGGCCCCGAAGGTCTCGCCGCCGTAGTACGGCAGGGCCAGGCCGGCCCCGGCGGCGACGAGGGCAGCGGCGACGCCGCCCCCGCGACCGAGCGCCGGGCGGATCCCGTACACCCCCAGCGGCAGGGTGATCAACGCGATCATCCCGAACAGGTGCGACACCGTCCAGGCGGTCGTGGCGGTCGCCGCGGCTCCCGCCACGCCGGGGAGCGCGGAGTCGTGCGGGAACAGCGGCGGCAGCAGCGCGAACGACAGGCCGGCGACCACCAGCGCGACGAGGGCGGCCCGCGGCGTCGGGGGCGCTGGTGCACCGCGGGCCGGGGTCGGGGGCGGCGTGGTGTCCGTGCGTCCGGTGACGGGGGCGTCCGTCGGGCCGGGGTGGTCCATGGGGTCCTCCGAGTCGGCGGGTCGGGGCGGTGGGCGTTCCGGTGGGCCTCAGACGTGGGCGGTGGCCTCGGCCCGTTCCCGCAGCGCGGCGTCGAAGGCCCGGAAGCCGTCCGCGGTCCTGCGCAGCGACGCGGCGGCGAGCGGGACGAGCAGCCCGCGGAAGTCCTCGCCGTGGTGCAGCCGCGTCCCCCCACCGGGTAGGGGGTCCAGCCGGAACCCGTGCCGGCCGTCGAACAGCCGGGGCAGCAGGAGGCGGCCGAGCCAGACGAGCTCGTGGGGCGGATCGGCCACGACGACGACCGGCCGGAACCGCAGCCCCCCGCCCAGGTCGGACAGCCGGACGCGGAGGCGGTCACCGACCGCGAACCGGCCGTCGAGCCGGACGAAGAACGGGTCCCAGCCGCGGTCGGGGGCGGTCAGTACCGACCACACGGTCTCCGGGGGTGCGTCGATGTCGGTCGTGGTCTCGACACGGGTCACGGGGGTGTCCTCCGCGGTCGTGGTGGCCCGGTGGTGTCGTGGACCAGCACAGCGCGGCCCGCTTCAGCCGCTCTTAGGTCGTGGTCAAGTCCCCCGCTGCCGGGGCGGCCCAGGCTACACGTGGATCATCCGCCGCCGCGCCGGATCCCGCCGCGCCGCCCGTCCCGAGAGGCCGCACCCGATGCCCCTCCGCCCGTCCCCGCCCACGCAGGACCTGCCCGACGTACCCGTCCGTCCGTGCGCGCCCACCACACCGGTGGGCCGCGGCTGGATCACCGCGTTCGCCCTGGCCTGCACCGGGATGTGGCTGGCCGTGCTCACCCCGGCGCAGGTGCAGCTGGCCCGGCACGCCGCGGTCGTCGACCCGGCGGGCAAGGAGCTGCTGCTCGGCACGGCCACCGGGACCGGTGCCGCCGTCACGATGATCGCCGTCCCGCTGCTCGGCGCGCTGAGCGACCGGACCCCCGGTGGACGGGCCCCGTGGATCGCCGGTGGCGCGCTGCTCGCCGCCGGGGCGCTCGCCGTTCTCGGCGCCGGCGCGCCCGGGCCGGCCGGGTTGGTGCTGGTCTGGGCCCTGGCCCAGCTGGGGCTCTCCGCGACCCAGGCCGGGCTGCTCGCCGTCGTCCCGGACCGGGTGCCCGCCCCGCAGCTGGGGGTGGTCGCGGGTTGGGCCGGGACGAGCCAGATGCTCGGCGCGCTGCTGGGCACGGTCCTGGTCAACGGACTGGTGACCGACCTCGCGGGCGGCTACCTCGCGATGGCGCTGGTCCTGCTCGTGGCGGTGGTGCCGTTCGTCCTGCGCCACCGCACCACCACACGCCCGCCGGGTCACGCCGCGGCACCGGCGTCGCCGCGGCGGGGCCTGCCGGCGCCGGACCTGGTGCGGGTGTGGTGCGGGCGGTTCCTGGTGATGCTCGGCTTCGCGCTGGTCACCCAGTACCTCGTGTACTACGTCGAGGACGAGCTGACCCGCGCCGACGTCGCGGGCTCGGTCCTGGTCCTCACCGCGGCGACGGTGCTGTCGGCGGTGCCGGCCGCGCTGCTGGCGGGCCGCTGGTCGGACCGGACCGGGCGCCGACGGGTGTTCGTCGCCGGGGGCGGTGCGACGATGGCGGCGGGTGCGGTCCTGCTCGCGGTCCTGCCGCTCTGGCCGGTCGCGGTCGCCGCCGCCGTGCTGACCGGCCTGGGGTTCGGGACGTTCCTGGCCGTCGACCTCGCCGTCGTCGCGACGGTGCTGCCCTCGCCCGCACACCTCGCCCGCGACATGGGCCTGTTCGCCACCGCCGCGACCGCGCCGCAGGCACTCGCCCCGGTGCTGGCCGTGCCCGTGCTGGCCGGGCAGGGTGGCTACCCGGCCCTCTACCTGCTGACCGCGCTCGTCACCGCGGTCGGCGGGGCGTCGGTGCTCGGCGTGCGCACCGTGCGGTAGGCGTCGCCGGTACGCCGACGGGGCCCGGGGCGTGATCGCCCCGGGCCCCGTCGGGCTCCTGCTCACCACGTGACGGGAAGCGTCTCCAGGCCGTGGACCAGCATCCCGGTCTTCATCCGCAGCCGCGCGACCGGCGCGTCCAGGCGGAGCGTCGGGAACCGGCGGAACAGGCTCTCCAGGGTGATCCGCAGCTCGGAGCGGGCCAGTGCGGCCCCGAGGCAGTGGTGGATGCCGTGGCCGAAGGCCAGGTGCGGGTTGCGCACCCGGTCGGGGACGAACTCGTCGGGGCGGTCGAAGACACGCTCGTCGCGGTTGGCCGAGCAGACCGCGGCGAGCACCGCGCTCCCGGCGGGGATCACCGTCCCGGACAGCTCGACGTCGGTGAGCGCGATCCGCAGCGGTCCGCCGTCGCCGATCGGGTTGATCCGCAGCAACTCGTCGATCATGCCGTCGACCCGCGACGGGTCGGCGACGACCTCGGCCAGGACGTCGGGGTGGCGCAGCAGGGTCAGCACGCAGGCGCCGATCATGCTGACGGTCGTCTCGTGGCCGGCGACGAGCAGCGTCATCGCCATGACGATCAGCTCGCCCTCGTCGAGGGCGCCCTGCTCCTGGTGCGCGACGACCAGTGCCGACAGCAGGTCCTCACCCGGCTCGCTCGCCCGGCGGCCGATCAGCTCGTAGAGGTAGCCGGCCATCTGCATCCGCTGTTCGAGCATCTGCTCGGGGGTGTGCGAGGTGAGCGAGACGATCGCGTTGGACCACTCGCGGAACCTCTCCCGGTCGGCGAACGGCACGCCCAGCAGCTCGCAGATCACGGCGACCGGCAGCGGGAACGCCAGCGCCGGGTTCAGGTCGACCGGACCGCCCCCGGCCTCCATCCGGTCGAGAAGGGCGTCGGTCATCTCCTGGATGCGCGGCTCCAGGGCGATCATGCGACGGCGGGTGAACTCGCCGGTGACGAGCTTGCGCAGCCGGGTGTGCTCGGGCGGGTCGGTGGTGAACAGGCTGTTCGGCGGCATCGGGGTCGCGGTCAGCCTCGGTGCGTCGTCGGCCAGCATCGCCGCCCGGCTGAACCGGGGGTCGGACAGGACCAGCTTGGCGTCGTCGTGGCGGCTGACGACGTAGCCGCGGTCGCCACTGGGCAGCACGACCTGCGCGACCGGGTCCTCGGCGCGCAGCGCGTCGTAGACCGGGGGGAGTTCGGTCGCCGACGGGCGGGGGAAGGGGTAGCTCATCGGGCAACGGGTCTCGACGTCCATGCGCGCTCCCAGCGTGGGTCGGTGCGGTCCCGACCAGCGTCGCCCGCTGGGCTGAGCGGGGTCTTAGGTGCGGCTTGGCCTCGTCGCGGGCCGCAGCACGCGCAGCACCGCGACCGTCGCGAGCCAGGTCAGACCGAGGGTGAACGGCGGGGCGGCCTGCTCCTGGGACCCGGTGAGCAGCGTGGCGCCGACGAGCACCAGTACCGGCGGCACCGGGTGCCCCGCGAGGCGCCGCACCGTCGCGGGCAGCGGCAGCCTGGCCGCGAACGGCAGTCCGACGCCCAGCAGCCCGAGCGGGATCGTCGCACCGCCGTGCTTGACCGTCTCGAACACGGCGAACGCCGTCACGAACGCGGCCAGCGCCGCCCACGCCACCCGAATCACACCGAGGTCCCCTCACGCACCCAGCTGCGGCTGCAGCTGGAAGTAGGCCCGGCCCAGGACCCGCTCCTGCAGGCGGCCGCTGCTGCCCAGCGCACGGTACAGGCCGCTGCGGGCGGCGACGGCGACCCGACCCCCGAGGGTGAACGCCCTCTCCTGGCGCAGCTGCAGGTCGCGCGAGATCCGCACCGCACGCCGGCGCCGGTCCTGGAAGCGCAGCAGCGCGGTGTCGACCAGCGCCCGCCGCCGCCCACCGGTCGCCCGGAGCGGAGCCTCCAGCAGCCCGGCGAGGGTCCAGCCGTCGATCAGGGCGTGGTTGACGCCCTGCCCGAGGATCGGGGTGAGCGTGTGGGCGGCGTCGCCGACCAGGACGAGCCCGGGCCGTGACCACCGCTCGACCTCGGTCGTGAAGATGTCGAGCACGGTGGTGCCCGCCCAGCCGGTGACGGTCTCCCGCAGCGGGCCGGACAGTTCCGGTGCGAGCGCCTCGATCCGCCGGTGGAGCGCCTCGATGCCGTCGCCACGCAGCTCGCGCAGCCCGCCCTTCGGGATGTTGAAACCGATGCGGACGTCGTCGGGGTGGGTCGGGATGAACAGCGCGTGCCGGTCGCCGTCGAGCCGGATCCGGTACGAGGCGGGGTCCCAGCCGTCCGGCCGGGGCAGCCTCAGCCAGACGACGTCGCGCTCGAGCGGTCGCACCGTCGCCGGCAGACCGGCCATGCCACGGACCTTGCTGTAGCGCCCGTCCGCGGCGACGACGAGGTCGGCCCGGACCTCGCCGGGCCGGTCCGGCCCGCGATGGGTGACCCCGGTGACGACCCCGTCGTCCTCGATCAGCCCGGTCACCTTCTGCCCGCGCAGCAGGGTGAATCCGTCGTGCTCCGCGGCGGCCTCGGAGAGGGTGCGCAGCAATGTCGGCTGCGGGATCTCCATCGGGAAGCGCTGCGCGTAGCGGAAGCGGTCGAACTCGGTGCGCAGGACCGGGCGGCCGCCCTCGGAGATCTCCAGGCGTTCGACGGTCAGCAGTCCCCGCTCGCGCAGGGTGGCCAGCACGCCGAGTTCGTCCAGCAGCCAGACCCCGTCGGGCGACATCGACTCGCCCCGGAAGGAGCGGTCGAACCGGGCCGACTGCTCGAGGACGGTGACCCGGTGTCCGTCGCGGACCAGGCAGAGCGCGAGGGCGAGCCCGGCGGGCCCGCCGCCCACGACGCAGACGTCGGCGGTCCGGGTGGGGGCGGTCGTCGTCACAGGGTCCTCCGGTGGGGGCGGGCGCCGGTCGGGGCCGTCAGGCCCGGTGCGGTGGGCGGTGGGGTCGGCGGTGCGGTGGCGAGCGCGGGGGCGAGCGCGGGGGCGAGCGCGGTGGCCACGGCGGGGAGCAGCCCCGCCGCGGGATCCTGGACGAGGAAGTGCCCGCCCGGCAGGACGGTGAGGGCGAACCCGGCGTCGGTGTGGGCGGACCAGGCACGCATCACGGGCACCGTGGCGAGCGGGTCGTGCTCACCTGCGAACGCGTGCACCGGCACGGGCAGGGCGGGGGTTCCGTCCGTCCAGCGGTGCCCGGCGCACACCCGCAGGTCGGCGCGCACGGTTCCGAGCAGCATCGGGAGCCACTCGGGGCGGCGCATCAGCTCGGCGGGGAAACCGCCCATCCGGTGCAGGTGGCCGGCGAGCGCCTCGTCGTCGACGGAGTCCGGGTCGAGGCCGGCCGCGGCGGGCCGGGCCAGGTGCGGCGCGCCGTAGCCGGCGACCAGCAGTGCCGCCGCGGGGCGCGCGCCGCGGGCGCACCGCCGCATCAGCAGGTGGTAGCCCAGCAGCCCGCCCATCGAGTGCCCGAACACGACGTGGCGGCGGCCGTCGAGCAGCGGACCGAGCTCGGTGTCGAGGCGGTCGAGGACGGTGGCGAGGTCCCGCCCGAGCGGTTCGACGGCCCGGGCGCCGTGTCCGGGGAGCTCCACGGCGTGCACGTCGACGTCGGGCAGCGCCCCCGGCCAGTGCCGGAACGCGGCGGCGGTGCCGCCCGCGTGGTGCAGGCACACCAGCAACGTCCGGTCGGCGGCGAGGGTGGCGGTCATCGGGGCCTCCCGGTCGCGGGGTCGGTGGGGTGCCCGGTCCGTCCGGTCCGCCCGGCGCGCCCGCGCAGCGCCAGCGCGAGGTCGAGTGCTGCCGCCCGCCGGTCCCCGCACAGCCGCAGCAGGTGTCCGACCAGCCACAGCCGGGTGTCGGTCAGGTGGGCGGGGGCGCCGTGCGCGTCGTCGAACTCCACCCACCGCAGGTCGGGCAGGACGCGGGCGAGCAACTCCCACTCCGAGCGGGGCACGATCTCGTCGCGGCGGCTCGCGACGTAGCGCACCGGGATCCGCACGTCGGCCAGCTCGGCCGGGCCCAACGCCATCGGCGCGAGCAGGGCCGGGGTGTCCCCGCCCCGGGTGCCGGTGAGGTGCTCCAGCGTCGCCGTGGTGGTGCGGGGGAGCGCGGCCCACACCGCGGGATCGGCGAACAGGGCGTGCACCGGGGCGCCGACGGTCAGGACCGAGCTGATCCGCGGGTCGTGGCGTGCCGCGGCGAGCGCGAGATGGCCGCCGAAACTGAGGCCGACCACGTGCACCCCGCACCGGGCGGCCTGTGGCCCGAGCCGGTCGAGGAGCTGCGGGACCAGGTCGGTCGCGCCGGGCCCGTAGCGCACCGTGTTCTCCCCGACCGAGGGCAGCTCGGTGACGACGACCGCGACACCGAGCCGCCGCGCCGCGCGCAGGAAGGGCGCCCACTGTTCCTTGACGCTCACGATCCCGCCCATGACGAGCACCAGCGGTCGCGGTCGCGCCGGGTCCAGCCCGGCCGTCCAGGCGGCGACCCGGCCACCGGGCAGCTCCAGCACGAGCCGCTCGATGCCGCCGACCCGGCGACGCCAGGCGTCGAAGGCGTCGACGACGGCGGTGGCCGACCGGTCGGCGGTCGGGTCCGCGGGATAGGGCCAGCGGGCCAGGGCGTGGTGGCGGCAGGCGTGCAGCGGCCGGCCCGCGGCGCGGTGCCGGTCGCCGTGGCGGGCCCAGACAGCGCTCCACCCCTCGGTGGCGGCCGCGGCCACGACCCGGTCGAGGACGCGACCGTCGATGCCCTGCGCGCGGGCGTGCAGCCGGGCCAGCTCGGCGACCTCGGCCGGCCGGGGCGGACCCGGTGGCGCGACGGCCTCCACCGTGGCACCGGCGGGTGGGGCGTTCATGCCGTCTCCTTCCGGTCGAGCCCGGGGCCGGGGTCGACGTGGTACAGCAGTGCGGTGGCGATCCAGTAGCGCTCGCCGGGGCGGGCGGGGTGCGCGACGAGTCGGGCGGTCACGGCGGCGCGGGCACCACCGCGGACCGCGGCCACCTCGCCGTGGCCGTCGTGGCCGGGTTCGGGGACGACGGTGCGCAGGTCCAGCCCGAGGCCCCGGCCGTCGGCCTTGGCGACGGCCTCCTTGCAGGTCCACAACCGGCTGACCGCCGCGGTCCGGGTGGCGTCCGGCACCGCGGCGAGCCGGCGGCGTTCGACGGGGGCGGTGAACCGGGCCAGCATGCCGGGACGGTCGGCGACGAGCCGGTCGACCCGTTCGACGTCGACCCCGATCCGGGCCGCCGTCCCCGGGGGCCCGCCGGTGCGGGCCACCCCGACGACGACGAGGTCGGCGGTGTGGCTCAGGTTGACGTCGACCGGGACGGGGCGGCCGCTCACCCTGTCGACCAGATGTGGCCGTCGGTGCGGGCCGCGCGCCACGGCGAGCCGGTCGCGGGTCCGGTCCGGGAGCAGCCGCCGGGCCACCGCCAGCAGCACCTCGGCGGAGGACCGCTCCCCGGCGACGCCGTAGACCACGGTGTGCCCGGTCGTGGCGAGCGCCCGGCGCAGCCCGTTCCACACCGGACCGGGGGTGTGGGCACCGACCGGGACCGCGGGCACCGTGACGGCGGGCGCCCGACCGGACCCCGCGCCGGCGCTCACGGCCCGGGCTCCGGGACCGGCGGGGCCTCCAGCGTGGAGACCAGGTCGTCGAGCACGTCCGCGGCGGCGGCGCCGTCGAGCACCCGGTGGTCGAACGTCAGCGACAGCGGCAGCACCGGCACGATCGTCACCCGGCCGTCGCGGGCGACGGGCCGGTCGGTCACCCGGCCGAGCCCGATCGTGACGGCCGTGCCGCCGGAGGAGAAGAAGCGCTGCACCCGGCGG
This sequence comes from Pseudonocardia tropica, assembly GCF_040105315.1. Lineage (NCBI taxonomy): Bacteria > Bacillati > Actinomycetota > Actinomycetes > Pseudonocardiales > Pseudonocardiaceae > Pseudonocardia > Pseudonocardia tropica. The sequence continues at coordinate 241,185 of NZ_JBEDNP010000006.1, read as the reverse complement.
TGTCCCAGCGAGGTCACCGCGACGCTGCCGAACCGTCGCCTGCGCCCCGCGCCGCGGACGGCGAGCGCGAGCGCCGCCCGGCCCAGCGGGACCGGCAGGCGGGCCAGCAGCGCGGCACCCGCGGTCTCGGGCAGCGTCCCCGGCGCGGCGTCGCGCAGCCGGGCGAGCCGGGCCCGCAGGAACTCCCGGCCCGCCACGTCGATGTCGGGCACGACCGCGGAGACGACCACCCGCTCGCCGTCGATCCACTGGTCCAGGGTCACCTTCGCGTCCACCTGCGATCCGCGGACCAGCCGGGGCCACCAGGCCGGCCCGGTCAGCGTCGCCGCGGCGTCGGGGTGGCGGGCGAGCACCCGGCCGAGGGCATGCAGCACGTAGACGAACACCGACGGCGGGTCGGTCCGTGCGGCCCGCTCGGTCGCGAGCGCGGACAGGTCGACCTCGGCGTCGAGGTGCACCGGGCTGTCGGCCCGGATGGTGTGCAGGAACGCGAGCGTGTGTCTGCGGTGCCGGGGGAAGCGCCGGTCGGACGGCGCCACCACGATCACCGGCTCAGCGCGGCGTGCACCCCGCGCAGGTCTCCCGCTTCCAGGACGTCGATCATCGGCGCCCGCGTGCCGGTGAGCGGCTCGGCCACGCCCAGCAGCCGCAGCAGCAGGACCGAGTCCCACCCGGCGAGGGCGTCGAAGGGGGTGTCGAGGTCGGCGGCGGACAGGTCCAGCCCGAGCTCGTCGCGCAGGAGGCTGACGAACCGGTCGGTGTCGAGGGCGCTCATCGCGGGACTCCTCCTGGGGGGACGGGGGCCGGGACGGCCGGCAGCGAGGACTGCACGGACACGTGCGGCGGGTACGGCGGCAGGTCGGTGAGGGTGTGCCGGTAGACCTGCCCGTCACCGGGCGACGCCGGGACCGGTCCCGCGACGAACCCGTGGTCGGGCCACAGGGTGCGGACCCGGTCGTTGCGCGGCGAGGCCCGGTACCCGGCGACCACGGAGTCCGCCCCGGCCCCGGCCGCGTAGCGGAGCAGCGCACCGATCCACGCCGACTCGACACCCCGGCCCAGCACACGGCAGGACAGGACGAGGTTGTCGACGTGGAGGTCGGTGCCGTGCCACGAGCAGAACGCCGCCCCGACGAGGCCGTGGTCGCCGAAACGGTCGGTCACCCGCACGGCGACCGGCAGGGCGGCCGGGTCCTCGAGCAGAGCGCGCACGACGGGTTCGTCGAGGCGCCGGGTGGTCAGGTTGAACTGGTTCGTGCGGTTGGCCAGCTGCGCGAGACGGGCCACCTCGGCCCGCCCCGCGGGGAACACCTGCAGCCGGGTGTCGAGGCCGGCCAGGTAGTCCTCCACCGAACCGGTGGTGTCGCGGAACGCGGCCCGGCGGGTCTCGGTGCGGTAGCGGCCGGCGCGCTCGCGGTCGTCCTCGGTCAGGGTGGGGACGTCGAACCAGCCGTCGGTCAGGAGGGCCCCCACGTGGCCGGCCGGGTCTGCGGCGTCGACGTCGACGGTGACGACACCGGGGTGCGCGGCCCGCACCGAACCCGTCTCCGACGGGTTGTCGTCGACGAAGACCAGTGCGTCGACGCCGATCCCGATCCGGTCGGCGATCCGGGCGACGGCCTCCGGTTTCGGTCCCCAGCCGGCCTCGACGGCCGTGAGGTCCGCGGCCCGCACGACCAGGTCGGGATGGTCGGCGAGGACGGCGGCGACCTCGCCGGGGTCGTTCTTGCTGCAGACCGCGAGCAGCACGCCCTGGTGCCCCAGCACCGCGACCGCCCGCTGGAAGGCCCGGTGCGCCTCGCCGCGGAAACCCTGCGCCATGTCCAACCCGTCCGGGCCGGACTCGGCCAGGGTGCCGCCCCACAGTGTCCCGTCCAGGTCGAGGACCAGGCACTTGCGGGGGCGGCCGTGCCGGGCACGGGCCAGGTGACCGATCCGTCGGGCCAGCACGGCGAGCCACGCGTCGGTGAACGCGACGTGCGCGTAGCGGACGAGCCGTGGGTCACGTGCCGGACCCGTCTCCAGGGCGATCGGGTCGGTGTCGACCACGTGCACGCCGTCGGTCCCGTCGGGGCCGCCGAGGTCGAGCAGGTCCGCGGTGAAGCGACGCCAGACCGCGCCGAGCCTCGCCCGTTCACGCAGGTCGAGCACCTGACCGGCGCGGTCGTGGGTCAACGGCGGGGTGGTCAGGACCAGACCCGTGCCCCGACCGTCGTGGCGGCGCGCCGCGGCGGCCAGCTCCGCACGGACCTCGAGGGCGGCCGCGGCGACGTCGTCGACGGTCCAGCCCGGTCCGGCGAACCGGTCGAACACGACGGTGTCGTCGAGCAGGCACACCGTGAGCCCCGGTGCGGGCTCGGTGGCCAGCGTGACCGCCCAGCCGCCCGGGTCGCCGACGGTGATGCGGGGGAGCAGGCCGTGGCGGGCGATCTCGGCGGCCAGCGGCGGCGCCAGCGGAGCCGTGGTCGAGCTGCCGGTCAGCGTCACCGGCACGTCGGTCGTGCCGGGGTGCGCGGCGAGGACGGCGTCGGTGTCGATCGTGGTCAGCCGGGCCCCTGCGCGACGCAGCGCGGCCGGCGAGGCCCCGGCGAGGAGCGTCGCGACCCGCGGCCAGCCGTCGACCAGACGCTCCGTCCCGCCCTCCCCGATCAGCTCACGCAGCGGGTCCGGAGCGTGCGCCCGGGCGTTCACCGGGCCTCCACGGCGAGCCCGGTGCGGATCCACTTGCTGGACTCGACGGCGACCCCGACCGCCCGCGAACCGACCGGCAGGTCGCCGACCAGGCGGTGCAGCTGCAGGAGGGGGAGCGCATTGCCGTTGTTGCCGGTGTCGGCGACGCAGCTGATCTCCTGCGCAGCGCCGAGGCCGAACCGTTCGACCAGCCCGCGGGTGATCTGCGTGGTCATCCGGCCCCCGAGCTGCGGGGGCAGCAGGTGGGTCACCGTGTCCGCGGCCCAGCCGGTCTCGGCGAGCAGCTCGGCCGTCGCGTCGGCGGCCAGGACAGGGACACCGGCCTCGATGGCCTTGTAGTCCTCGTCGACGGGCTGGTCGGTGCTGTCCCGGTCGGCGGCACCGAACCAGCGGATGACCTGGCCGGGGTCACGGCCGAGACCGACGAACCGGTTGTGCACCGTGCGCAGCAGCGTGCCGCCGTCCTCCCCGGCCCCGAGCACGGCCGCCCCGGCGCCGTCGCCGAAGATCACGTAGTTGACGAGCTCCGTGGTCGGCACCCTCGCCAGGTCGCGGTCGAGGACGAGGTGCTTGACACAGGAGTCGGCCCCGACGACCAGGGCGACCGGGCGGTCGGCGTCGATCATCCGGCGGGCGGTGTCGAGCGCCTGCAACGCGCCGGCACAGCCGGACTGGAGCTGCAGGGTGGGCACACCGTGCACCCCGAGCCGGTCGGCGACCAGGTTCACCGACGCCGGCATGAGATGGTCGGGGGACGCCGTCGCGAGCACCACGACATCGACCTCGGACGCGGTGACGCCCGCCGCGGCGAGCGCGGCCTCGGCCGCCCCGGTCGCCAGGTCGACGAGGGTGTGGGTGACCTTCCCGGTGTCCAGGTCGACGCCGAGGTGGCGGGTGCGGGTGCCGATGAAGTGCTCGATCCAGCGGGGGTCGGCGCCGAACCGGGCGCCGATCGTGTCGTTGTCGATCGGGGCGCCGAGCAGCGCCGTGCCGGTGCCGAGCACGGCGACGGGTGGCGGGCTGGTCATGTCGGAACTCCTCCTCGGGTACGCGCCCCGGCCGCGGAGCGGACGTGGTCGATGAGATCGGCGACGGTGGTCAGGTCGGGGGCCAGCGCCGCAGGGTCCAGCCCGGCGGCGACGTGCGGTTCGAGCTCGTCGGCGAGGCGCATCGCCATGACCGAGTCGTAGCCGAGGTCGCGGCCGAGGACCGCGTCCCCGCCGACCGTGGCCGGGTCGTGCCCGCTGACCGAGCCGATCGCGGCGAGCACGGCCGCGGCGAGGTCACCGCGGGGGACGGGCGCGGCCGTGTCGGTGGCGGGCGCGGTGGCGGTCCCGGCCGAGGTGGTGGCGGTGACCGCGGTGGCCCCGGCGTCGCGGCTGAACCAGAAGCGTGCGGTCGGGTCGAAGACGTGGCCCGGCAGCGGCCGCGGCACCCGGTCGACGGGCTCGAACCAGCCGGTCCAGTCGACGTCGAGCCCGTCGGTGTGCAGCCTGGCCACGACCTCGGCGAGCTCGGCACCGGTCGCGGACGGGCCCGGACCGCAGGACAGGGCCGTCGCCCCGGCCGCGGCGCCGGTGCCGCGCACGAGGGCGGTCAACACCGGACGCGGACCCAGCTCCACGGTGTGGGTGGGGTCCCCGAGCCCTGCGGCGGCCTCGGCGAACCTGACCGGGCCGGTGAGCTGCCCGACCCAGTGCTCGGTGCCCGGCACGGCTCCGGCGGGCAGGACCGTCCCGGTGACGGTGGAGGCCAGCGGGATCTGCAGCGGGCGGACGGCGAGGGTGTCGGCCACCGCGCGCACCGCCTCGATCGCCGGTGCCATCAGGGCCGAGTGGAAGGCGTGGGAGACGGTCAGGACGGTGCTGTCGAGTGCGGTGGCGCGGAGCTGCTCGCGGATGCGGTCGAGCGCGGTCACGGTCCCGGACAGCACACAGGCCTGCGGGCCGTTGTCCGCGGCCAGGTCCACGACCTCGTCGTCGCGGGCGCCCAGGGTGTCCCCGAGCGCGGCACGGACCCGGTCCACGCCGGCGCGCACGGTGAGCATCCCGCCCCCGGTGGGGAGGGCCGACATCGCGGCTCCACGCACGCGCACGAGCCGGGCCGCGTCGTCGAGGGTGAGCGCACCGGCGAGGGTGGCGGCTGCGATCTCACCGACGCTGTGCCCGAGCACGATCCGCGGCCGCAGACCGAGCGCGGCCAGGGTCGTGCCCATCGCGTACTGGACGGCGAACAGTGCGGGCTGGGCGAGCCCGGTGTCGTCGATGTCCGGAGCGGGCCGTCCGGTGAGCAGCCGGTCGACCCGGGTGTCCGGGTCGCCGTCGCGCAGTGGACCCAGCGCGTCGGCCGCGTCGGCGAGGTGGTCACGGTAGGGCCGGCAGCACCGGACCAGCGCGGCGGTCATGCCCGCGTACTGGCTGCCCTGTCCGGTGCACAGCAGCGCGACCCGCGGCCCGGCCGGCCCGGCCGGGGTCGGCGGTGTGTCGTCGAGGCGCCGGGCGAGCCGGTCGAGCTCGTCGGCCAGCCGCCCGGGGGCGGCGCCGACGGCGGCCCGGAACCGCAGTCCCGACTTCACCACCGTGCTGCTCCACCCGAGCTGGGCGGCGTGCCCGGGCGGGGTGGCCGTGGCCGCCGCGGCCAGGGCGCGGACGTTGCGGGCGAGGCCGTCGGCGGTGGCCGACCCGGTGACCAGCACCGTCGCGTCCCCACCGGTCCCACCGGGGCGGCGGACCCGCGGCGGCGTCGACAGGACCAGGTGGGCGTTGGTGCCGCCGAGCCCGAAGCTGCTGACGCCCGCCCGGACCGTGCCGGCCGGCAGCCGGGTCGCCGTGGTGAGCGGGGCGAGGCCCGCGACGGCGAGGTCGTGCCCGATACCGACGCTGGCGGGCACCAGCCGACGCTGCAGGGCGAGACAGGTCTTGACGAGCCCGGCGATGCCCGCGGCGCCCTCGAGGTGCCCGACGTTGCCCTTGACCGATCCGACGAGCGCCGGTGTCGGCCGGTCGCCGTGCAGGTCGCCGAGCGCGGCGAGCTCGATGAGGTCGCCGAGCCGGGTGCCGGTCCCGTGTCCCTCGACGACGGTGACGTCGCCCGGCGCGACCCCGGAGCGGTGCAGCGCGCTGCGGACCACGGCGGCCTGGGCGAACCGGTTCGGTGCGGTCAGGCCGTTGCTGCGGCCGTCGGAGGCCACGGCGCCACCGTCGATCACCGCGTAGACGCGCCTGCCCTCGGCGAGCGCATCGGCCAGCCGGCGCAGCACCACCACACCGACGCCCTCGCCACGGCCGATCCCGTCGGCGTCGGGGGAGTAGGGCTTGCACCGGCCGTCGGGGGCGGCGAGACCCGCCTGCGCGTAGAACACCGACAGGGCGGGGGTGAGGACGAGGTTGACCCCGGCGGCCAGCGCGGTGTCGACCTCGCCGGAGCGCAGCGCGGTGCACGCCAGGTGGACCGCCACCAGCGACGACGAGCAGGCGGTGTCCACCGCCATGCTCGGGCCGCGCAGGTCCAGGTGGTAGGAGATCCGGTTCGCGGCCATGCAGTACCCGTTGCCGGAGCCACGGTGCGCGGTCATCGCGGCGGGATCGGACAGGTGCAGGGTGCCCCACTCGCTCGACATCATCCCGACGTGCACGCTGGTGTCGGAGCCGGCGAGCGAGCGGGGCGCCACCCCGGAGTCCTCCAGGGCCCGCCAGGCGCACTGCAACAGCAGGCGCTGCTGCGGGTCCATCGCGGCCGCCTCGTTCGGCGAGAGCCCGAAGAAGCGGTGGTCGAAGGCGTCGGCGTCGTCGAGGAAGCCGATCGGGGTCCCGGCGCCGTCGGGCAGCCCGTCGGCCGACCACCGGCGCGGATCGACCGGCGCCGCGGTGACCCGCCCGTCGAGCAGCAGCTGCCAGAACTCCTCCCGGTCGCGGGCACCCGGGAAGCGGCAGTCGATGCCGACGACGGCGATCGGCCCACCGGCCCCGGTCCCCGTGTGCCCGGTCATGCCTGCGGCCCGGTCCGCAGGCGCTCGTGCAGGTGGGTGGCGAGCGCGGTGATGGTGGGGTGGTCCCAGGCCAGCGTGGGCTCGGCGTCGATGCCCCAGCGGTCCTCGATGTCGCCGCACAGGGTCAGCGCGTAGACCGAGTCCAGGCCCAGCTCGGCGAGCGGGACGTCGGGGTCCACCTCGGCGGCGTCGAGCTCGCGGTAGTCGGCCACGCGGGCCGCGAGCCACTCGGAGAGCTCTGCGGTGTCCGGGACGGTCGGGGTCATGGTGTTCCTCCGGCGGTGGGGGTCAGGACCCGGGACGGGTGCGGGCGGCGCGGTGGGTGCGGTCGGTGACGGACGACGCGGTCGGGGTCGAGATCGAGGCTCAACCCGGCGGTGGTGCGCGCGGCGGCGTGCGCGAGCAGCGCGGAGTCGGACGTGGCGGAGCCCGGTTCGCCGTGCCGCCCGCGGCGCCGCACGACCCGGCGCAGGACGGCGTCGAGCCAGCCGGGTGGCAGCCCGCCGGGGGAGCCGTCGACGCGGCCGGCCGCGTACCGTCCGAGGCAGCTCGCCGCGGCGACGAGGCGGGCGTACTCGTCCGCCAGCGCCAGCGCCCGGTGGTCGGCCTCCACCCCCCGCCGGGCTGCGGGCAGTGCCGCGGCGCGGATGCCGATCGTCCGCGCCGCCGCGGCGAGCCCCCCCAGCAGCTCCCGGGTCCGTGGGGCCGCCCCACCGGCGGCGCTCCCCGTGCCGGTCGGGTCGGTCAGCACGGCGAGCAGCGGATCGGCGCGCGGACCGGTCAGCCGCAGCCGGGACAGGTCGAGCTCCGGCAGCGGGCGCCCGGAGAAGAGGTCCGGATCGGGCGGGTCGGCGGCCGGGCGCAGCCCCGGCAGCTGGCCGAGGACGGTCAGCGCGCAGCTCGTGCCGCCCGCGTGGCCGATGGACACCCCGGCCGCGTCGCGCAGGTGTTTGCCGACGATCGCGTACTCGCCCTCCCGCAGGTAGCCGCGGGCGCCGAGGACGACGGCGAGATCGTTCAGCGCGTCCTCCACCAGGAGCGGGACGAGGTACTTCGCGGCCGCCGCGATCCGGGCGCCCCCGGCCGGGTGCAGGTGCAGGGCCCGCGCGGCCGTGGTCGCGGTCGCCTGGGCCAGGTGCAGGTCGGCGTAGGCACCGGCGAGCAGCGATTGGGCGTGCGGCAGGTCGGCCACCGTGCGCCCGTAGAGCTCGCGGCCCCCGGCGAAGCGCAGCACCGCGTCCAGCGCGGCCTCCAGCAGCGACGTCGACGCCGCAGCGGTCACGCACCGGCTGACCTGGAAGGCGGCGAGCGCGGTCGGCACGCCGTGCCCGACCGTCCCGACCGTCGCCGACCGCGGGACCGGGCAGCCGGTGAACCGCAGTCCGGCGAGCCGGCAACCGGCCAGTCCGGTGGTGCGGTACCGGGGCAGCCGGGCGAACCCGCGCGCGGGCAGGTCGTCGAGGTCCTCGACGAGCAACAGGGTGTGGGCCCGTTCCGGGCCGTCGTCGGCGCGGGTGCGTGCGAGGACGAGCACGGCGTCCGCCCGCTCGGCATTGTTGATCACCTGCTTTGTGCCGTCGAGCATCCAGCCGTCGGCGGTCGGCCGAGCGGACAGCGCGTTCGCCGACAGGTCGTTGCCGTGACCGAGCTCGTGGAAGGCGACCGGGACGGGGCGCCCGGCAGCGAGCAGCGCGGCCAGCCGGTCCCGCTGGGCTCCGGTCCCCGCGGCCCAGACCGGCAGCGCGGCCATCAGCGAGGTCAGTCCGTAGCCGAGCCCGAGGCCCGCATCGCGGCGGAACGCCGGGCGGAACCGGCGCGCCAGCTCGTCGACGGCGGTGAACCGGCCGCCCAGCGAGGCGGGGACGAACTCCGCTCCGGCACCCCACCTGTCGAGGGCGCGGGTCGCCGTGTCGGCCACGGAACCGGCGTCGTCGGCGTCGACGGCGGCCCGGTACCCGGCCGGGTTCGTCGGGTCGAACGGGTCGCCCAGCAGCTCCTCCAGCGCGTGCGGGCCGGCCGCCGCGGTTCCGGCGCTCATGCCGCACCCGCCAGGCGGGCGGGGAGCAGCGAGGTGAGCCGTCCGTCGCGGACCTGGGCACGCAGCTCGGACAGCAGGGTGGCGTAGGCGGCGTCCAGCGCCCGGTCGCCGTCGTCCCCGTCCCCGTCCCCGTCGCGCGGGGAGTCGGCGACCCGGTCCAGGGCGGCCAGCAGCCACGCGCCGTCGGACCAGGTGGCGGACCCGGGACCGACACACTCCCGGCTGCCGAGCCACAGACCGGTCGCGGCCGCTCCGGCGAGTACCCGCGTCAGCTGCTCGGCCAGGACGAACGCCTCGGCTGGGACGTCGGGCGGGGTGAGCGGCAGGGACAGCCGGGTGATCAGGTCGCAGGCCCGGTGACGCAGCCTGTCCACCGCGCGCGCGGTCGCGGCCAGCCCCGGGGTCGGGACGTCGGCGGCGATCCGCGCGGTGCGGTCCACGGCCTCGTCGAGTGCGTGCAACAGGCTGGCCCCGGATCCGCTGAGCAGCCGCAGCCCGCGGTGGTCGGCGGCGGGGAGCGGGCGGGACAGGTCGGTGGCCGGCCGCAGCCCGTCGGCGGGCGCCGCGGGCCGTCGGTGCGCCCTGACCAGCGCGGGGAACTGGCTGATCAGCGAGTTCAGGTTGACCACGGTGTTGCCGTCGAACAGGGCGACGATCCGGTGGTCGCGCTCGATGGTGCCGAACGCACCCGCACCGGTCGCCGGGACGGAGCCGTCGAGGTCGTCGGGGGCGACGTCACGCAGCCAGGCCCGTGCGCCGAGCAACCGGCGCAACCTGGCCAGCAGCGCCTCGGTGCTCACCGGTACGAAGAACTTGACCGCCGCCGACAGCACGCTCATCTCGCCCGGCAGCGCCTGGATGCTGCGGGTCGCGACGATCGAGAACGCCTCGGCGAGCAGGTGGTCGGCATAGCACTCGGCGAGGGTCCGGGCCGCGGCCGGCAGGTCGACCAGCGCACGCCCGTGCAGGACGCGGACCTCGGCGAACCGGACCGTCTCGCGCAGCGCGTGGTCGGCCGCACCGAGCGAGAGCGCCGAGCACAGCGTCCGGGTCAGCTGCAGCGACTTCAGCACGGTCTCCAGGCCGTGGCCCCGGGCTCCCACCCGGTCGTCCTCCGGATGCACCACGGCGCCGTGCAGCCGGAACCCACTGATGTCGGCGCCCCGGATGCCGATCGTGCGCACCTTGGGCAGCGGCTCGAACGAGCCGCGGGCGAGCCGCCGCCGGTCGAGGAGGTAGAGGCTGAACCCCCGCGGCCCGCCCTCGGGGTCGGACCGGGCGAGTACGCAGACGACCTCCCCGCGGGTGGCGTTGTTGATCAGCCACTTCTCTCCGTCGAGCCGGACGCCGTCGGTCGCCTCGGTCGCGGTGACCTCACCGGAGACCAGGTCGCTGCCGTGCGCACGCTCGGTCAGACCCCAGGAGACGGGACGGCCGTCGGCGACGTCGGCGGCGATCCTCCCGGCCTGTCGTTCGTCGCCGGCCACCCAGACGCACACCGCGCCGAGGAAGGTCTTGCCGTGCGCGATCGCCACCGTCAGGTCACGGCCGGCGACCGCCCGCACCAGCGCCACCGCGGACTCGTAGTCGCGCAGCAGGCCGCCGTGCTCGACCGGTACGTAGTACCGGTGGAGCCCGAACTCCTCGAGCGCGACGATCGCCCCGTCCGGGACGGCCTCGTCGTCGTCGAGCCGGGCGGCGGCCGCGGCGGTGTCGGCACCGGGCACACCCAGGTGGGCCTCCAGCTCCTCGAGCCTGAGCATCGGCGGGTGCCGGAACGGTGTCGTCATCGCGTGCCCGCCGGGTCCGCCGTCGCGGTGCGGGAAGCGTGGCCGACACCGCTCGCGCTGGCGAGCACCCGCAGCCCACCGTCGAGGAACGACGTGCGCATGTCGCCCCGGCGGACCTTGCCGCTGGAGGTCCGGGCGACGCTGCCGCTGGGGACCAGCACCACGTCGGCGAGCTGCACGTCGTGCTCCAGCAGCACCTGATGCGACACCGCGACCAGCAGCTCCGCGGCGGTGACGGTGCGCAGGTCGGCAGGCCGCACCTCCTGGACGGCGACGGCACGCTCGGCCCCGCCGGGATGCGGCACCGAGAACACGGCGGTCATCCCGCCCGCCGTGAGCGAGTGGGCCTCGCGCACGGTCCGTTCCAGGTCCTGCGGATAGAGGTTGCGCCCGTTGAGGATGAGCATCTCCTTGATGCGCCCGGTGACGAAGAGCTCGCCACCGGACAGGACGCCGAGGTCCCCGGTCCGCAGGAACGGCCCCGCCCCGGGCGCGTCCGCCGGGCGGGCGCCGAACGTGGCGGCGGTGACCTCGGCCCGGCCGTGGTAGCCGTCGGCGAGACTGCCGCCGGCCACCCAGATCTCGCCGACCCCGCCGTCCGGCATCTGCCGGCCGGTCTGCGGGTCGACCACGCGCACGTCCAGGTCGACCGGACGTCCACTGGACACGAGCCGGCGGGTGGGCGAGTCGCCGGCCGGCTCGGCGAGCCGGTGCTCCGCCAGCGCGGCGGCGTCGACGGTGCGGACCACCCGTCCGGTGCCCCGGGGCGCCGCGCTGATCATCAGCGTGGTCTCGGCCATCCCGTAGCAGGGCACGATCGCCTCGGGAGCCAGCCCGGCGGGGGCGAAGCGGCCGGCGAAGCGGGACAGCGTCGCCGCGTGGATCGGCTCGGAGCCGTTGAGCACCGACCGCAGACAGCTGAGGTCGAGCGCCGCGAGCTGCGCGTCGGTCGTGCGCCGGGTGACCAGGTCGAAGGCGAAGTTCGGCCCGACGGTCACGGTGGCCCGCACGGCGGAGACCACCGCCATCCACCGGTGCGGCCGCTTGAGGAACGACGTCGGGGACATCAGCACCGCGGTCCCGCCGCGGTGGAGCGGGGACAGCAGCTGGCCGACCAGCCCCATGTCGTGGAAGTGCGGCAGCCAGCTCGCGACGACCGTGTCCGTACCCAGGCCCAGCACCCGGCCGATCTGGTCGATGTTGTGCACCAGGGCGCGGTGGCTCACGACCACGCCCTTGGGCTCGCTCGTCGAGCCGGAGGTGTACTGCAGGAACGCGGTCCGCGACGGGTCCCGGGGGAACCGTGACGCATCGGGGGCGCCGGACGGGGCCCCGGATCCGGCGGCGCCGCGCTCGAACAGGAGCCGGACCTCGTCGAGTCCGGCTGCGGCGGACCACGCCCGGACCGTCGCGGCGAGTGCCTCGACCGTGATCACGTGGTCGACGTCGGCGTCGGCGACGATGCCAGCCAGGCGTTCGACCCCGCGGCCCGAGCTCGACGGCGGTGGCGCGGGGATCGCGGCGACCCCCGCGTACAGGCACGCGAGCATGGCGACGGCGAACTCGGCCCCGGCGGGGTGCAGGAGCAGGGCGCGCCGGCCCTGCAGCCCGGCGGCGACGAGGTCGTCGGCCAGGGCGCGGGCGCGGACGTCGAGTTCGGAATAGGTCAGCGTTGTTCGCTGAGGCTGGGCGGTGTCGTCGTCGAACTCGTCGACCACGACCACTGCCGGATGTGATCCGCGGTTGATCACGTGTTTCTGAAATGCAGAGAGATAATGTGCTTCGTCAGCCGGCACGGCGGTCCACCCCTTCGTTCGATGTGAACGTGGTTCGACCATCCCGGGCCTGTGCGGCGCCGGGCTGAAGTGTCGCTTGTGTGGCTCTGAACCTCTGGTCGTGGACCACTGTTGCCCAGCTCACACTGCTTGAGCTTCGCTTGATGAAGTAAGTGCGGCGGGTTGCGCGGGCGGGTAATCACAGACGCCACGATTGAGTGAATATGAACAGGCGACGAACTCGACATCGCTCATTCGGGCGACGGCAAAAGGCATGGCAAAGTCGCGTGTCGGCGGTGGTGTGCTGGTGCACCGCGCCGTGTTCAGGGGGGAATGGATTGATGAGGTTCGCTGTGTTGGGTCCACTCGACGTCGTCCAGGAGAAGGGCCGCGACACCCATTCGCTGCTCCCGAGTGCGACGAAGAAGCGAATTCTGCTGGCGGCGTTGCTGTCGCGCGCCGGCGAGGTGGTCTCCACGACGTCGCTGATGGACGAGATCTGGGACGAGGGCCGTCCGCGCAAGGCGCGCGCGGCCCTGCACGTGTACCTGGCGCAGGTGCGCAACCAGCTCGCCGAGGGCGACGGCGCGACGATCGAGACCGAGGGGCCCGGCTACGCGCTGCGCCTGGACGGGGCCGGGCTCGACCACCGGGAGTTCTCCGGCCTCGTCGCACGCGCCCGTGCGCAGCGCGAGGACGGCGACCTCGACGGTGCCGCCGACGGCCTGGAGCGCGCTCTGGGTCTCTGGCGGGGGCCGGCGCTGAGCGGCCTGACCGACGGTCCGATGCTGGGCGTCTACGCCACCTGCCTGAACGAGGAGTACGTCCAGGCGGTCGAGACCCGCCTGGAGATCGACCTGGTGCGCGGGCGGCACCGCGAGATCGTCGCGCAGCTGATCCGCCTCGTGCACGACTACCCGTTGCGGGAGAGCTTCCACCGGCAGCTCATGATCGCCTACTACCGGTCCGAGCGGCAGGCCGAGGCGCTCACCTGCTTCCTCGACCTCCGCGAGCGGCTGCAGGACGAGCTCGGCGTCGAACCCTGCCGGTCGATCCAGCAGCTCCACCGTGCGGTGCTGACCGCGGATCCGGCACTCGACGAGCGGGAGTGGTCGGTCGCGTCCTGAGCGGCCCGACGGGGTCCGGGCGCCGCGCGGCACCCGGACCCGTCGTCGTCGGTCAGACCTCGACCGGGCGGCGGACCCGATCGAGCACGTTCCACACCCCGGCCGCGGTCTCGAAGACCTCCGGGGTGAGCAGGTCGTCGGGGATGGTCACCGCGTAGGTCTCCTCCAGCCGCACGAGCAGCTCGACGAGGGCGAGCGAGTCCAGACCGGCGCCGCGCAGACCGGACCGCGGTGTGATCGGCTCGCCCAGCCGGGGCAGCACCGAGCGCAGCACCAGCGGGAAGCGGTCGTCCCACGGGACGTCGCCGCCGACGGTGACACCGACGGTGTCACCGGTCCCGTCGCCCGTCCCGGCGACGGCGTCGACGACCGCCGTGGGCGGCGCCGCCTCCGCCCGCGCGGCCCCACCGGCCGGCACCGGCGTCCGTACGAGTTCCAGACGGGACGCGGACACGACCTCGGCACCCCGTCGGCAGATCTCGACCGCCGCCGGGCGGCTCAGGAAGCCGACCAGACTCGCCGTGGCCCCGTAGGCACCCACGTTCGGGATCGCCAGTACCTGACCCGGCCGCACCGCCGGGAGCTCGGTGCTGCCCCGCCCGAGGGTGTCGGCGGGCGTGCAGAGCGGTCCGACCAGGCGCGCCCGGTCGGTGGCGGGGGCCGGTCCCTCACCCGCGGACACGACGGGCTCGGCCGACAGCGGGAGCAGCCGCCCGATCCCCGACAGCCCGCCCAGGTGGTGGATCCCGGTGTCGACCACCACGAACCGCGCACCGCGGCTGAGCTTGGCGTCGGTGACGGTGCAGAGCAGCGTGCCCGCGTCCCCGACCAGGTGCCGACCGCTCTCGAAGGCGATCTCGACCTCGCCCGCGCGCCAGCCGGGGAAGGACCGGTCCAGCTCGGCCTCGCACCCCGCCCGCAGGTCCGGATAGGCCGGGCGGTCACCGGCCACGGCGAACGGGCAGGCGAACCCGCCGCCCAGGTCGAGCACCGACACCGTGACGCCGAGCTCGTCACGCAGGCGGGCCGCCGTCCGGATGCTCGCGGTGAACTCCGACAGCAGGACCTCGCCGGACCCCGCGTTGGTGACCGGGTAGAAGTGGAACCCGACGATCTCCGCGCCCTCGGCGTCCGGGCCGTGCAGCTCGGCACGCCGTGCCAGGAGCACCTCGATGTCGGACCCGAACTGGGAGGACTCGCCGGTCATCCGCATCCCGGCGTGTCCGGCCGCCTCGCCGCCGTTCACCCGCAGCAGACAGCGTGCGGTCCGTCCGCTCCGGCGCGCCACCGCGGCGACCCGGTGCAGGTCGGTCGGGGACTCGACGGACAGGGTGCGGACGCCGGCGTCGAGCGCGGCACCGATCTCCGCGGCGGTCTTTCCGGGCCCGGTGTAGAGCATGTGCGCCGGGTCCCCGCCCGCCGCGAGCGCGGCCGCGAGCTCCCCGGTCGAGCTGATCTCCGGACGGGCACCGCCCGCGACCAGGGCGGCGACGACGTCGACGTGCGGGTTCGCCTTCAGGGAGTAGTAGAGCGTGGCACCGGAGGGCAGCGCCGCCACCAGCTCCTCGCGGGCCCGGTCCACCCGGTCGAGGTCGTAGACGTAGGCCGGGCTGCCGTAGGTGGCGAGCAGCGACTCGTGGTCGGTCATGCGGATGCTCCCTTCCGGCGTGCCGTGAGGTCCTGCAACGCCGTGCGATCGGTCTTGCCGTTGGGGGTGAGCGGCAGCTCGGAGACGACGTGGCAGGTCACCGGGACCTTGGCCGGCTCCAGGAGTGCGGCGACGCCGGCGAGCACGGCGTCCGCGGACAGGTCGGTGACCGCCACCAGCTCGAGGTCGCGGCCCGCGTCCGGGGGCAGGGCCGCCGCGGCCCGCACTCCCTCGACGGCGGCGGCCGCCGCCTCGATCTCGATCAGGCTCATGCGCACGCCGCGCCGCTTGAACTGGTCGTCGCGGCGGCCGTGGAACCAGAGGTGGCCCTCGGCGTCGAGCAGCCCGTAGTCGCCGGTGCGCAGACGCGGGGCGCCGCTGCGGGGGTCGCGGTCGAAGCGCTGCGCGCTCAGGTCCGGCGCGCCCCGGTAACCCGACATCACGTGCGGCCCGACCGCGGCGATCTCGCCGACGGTGCCCGGCCCGACCGGCTCGCCGTCGTCGTCGAGGATCTGCACGGTGGTGCCGGGCAGCGGACGCCCGACCGAGCCGGGGCGTTGGAGGTCGGCGTCGGGATCGGCGATGGTCACCCGCTTGCACTCGGTGATGCCGTACATCGCGACCACCGACGCCCGCGGGAACGCCGCCCGCAGCGCCGCGGTGTCGGCTGCCGTCAGCGCGGCGCCGGTGCTGGTGAACATCCGCACGTGCTCCGGCGGGGCGCCGCGGCGGGCCAGGGTCGCGAGCATCCGCCCGGTCGAGGGCACGACGGGCAGTACGGTGGCGCGGGTCGCGCGCAGCACACGCAGCATCCCGATCGGGTCGTCGGCGTCGGCTAGCACCGTCTCGGCCCCGGCCAGCGCCCCCAGCAGCAGCTGGTAGAGGCCGTAGTCGAAGGACATCGGGGAGCCGACCAGCACGACGTCGTCCCGGCGGTAACCCAGCCGGGCCGCGATCGCCCGGGCGGCGAAGCACACCGCGCGGTGCGGTGAGACGACCCCCTTCGGAGCCGAGGTGCTGCCCGAGGTGTAGATCAGGAACGCCACGTCGTCGGGGCCCGGGCCCCCGGACCCCCGTGCCGCGACGGTGGGGCCGGTGACCGCGTCGGCGATCCCGTCGACCGGCAGGACCGCGGCCCCCGCCGGTCCGGCGGCGCGGAGGTCGCCCGGCTCATCGGTGACCAGGACCGCGGGACGTGCGTCGGCCAGTACCCCGGCGAGCCCCGCCGCGGTCAGGTGCGGGCTCGCCGGCACGAGCGAGGCCCCGGTGCGCAGCACGCCGAACAGCACGGCCGCGGCCTCCCGGCGGTTGCGCGAGCGCAGCGCCACCCGGTCGCCGGGGACCACGCCCAGCCCGACGAGCCGGGCGGCGACCGCGGCCGCGGCGTCGTCCAGCTCGCCCCAGGTCCAGCCACCTCCGGCGTCACGGACCGCCGGGGCGCCGGCACAGCGGCGCACGGCGTCGTCGAGGAGGTCGGTCACCGTCGCGTCGGGTGCCACGGCCACCGCGGTGTCCACGGCGGTCACGCCGGCCACGTCCGCTCGGTCGCCGCGGGGAGCTCCGAGAGGATCTCCACGACGGCACAGGTGCAGGTCAGACCGGCGCCGCCACCGACGATCAGGACCCGATCGCCGGGCCCGACCACACCGGAGACGACGAGGTGCCGCAGCCCGGCGAACTGGTCCCCGGCACCGAGGTGGCCGTGCGTGCGGGCGAACGGCCAGGTCGTCTGGTGCTCCTCGACCCCGACGAGCTGGGACAGCTGCCAGTCCAGCTTGGCCCGCCCGGCGGCGGGGATGACGACCCCGGCCAGGTCGGCCGTCTCGGTCTTCGCCTCGGCGAGCGCCTCGCCGATCGACGCCCGCACGGCGTCGGCCAGCCGTACCGTGGACGCGCGCATCCCGCCGTGGTGCTCGAAGTGGTGGGCGATCCGGGCGGAGATGTCGAGCGGGCCGGGCTGGGCCGCGTCGTGGAAGCGCGGACCGCGCAGCACCTGCTCCAGACCGTTGTCGGACACGGTCGCGGTGGACAGCAGCCGGGCGAAGCCGCCCTCGGTGGACAGTACGGCCGCCGTGCCCCCGTCGCCGTAGGGCAGGCCGCGTTCGGTCCGCCAGCGGTCGACCCCCGGCAGGCAGAACCGGTCTCCGGTGGTCAGCAGGGCCGCACCGCCGCCCTCGAACGCCAGCCGGGACGCGGCCAGGTCCAGCGCGCCGACCGCGGCGTTGCACTGCTGTTGCAGGTCGAAGGCCACGACCCGGTCACCGACGGTGTAGCGGGCCACATAGGACGCGGCCGGCCACATGTCGACACCCTGGTACCAGAGGCTGGAATGGAACACGACGCGCACGTCGCCGACCTGCACCCCCGAGTGCGTGAGCGCGTCCCGACCGGCCGCCACGGCCATCTCGGGTGCGGAGAGCTCGGGCTCGACGAGCACCGAGGTGATGCCGTTGGCCTCGGCCTCGTCCGCGTCGTACTCGCCGCGGGCGACGGCGTCGGCGGCCGCGACGGGCTCGGGCAGGTACACGCCGAGTCCGGCGAGATAGATGTCGTCCCACTGCATGGTCACTCCCGGGCGGTTGTGGCTCTGGGCTTCCCGCCCAGCGTCGCGACGTCGTCTGAAGCAGGGCTTAGCCCGTACTTCGGTCGCGGCCCGGGATCCACCGAGCGGCCAGCAGCGTCGCCACACCCACCACCGCCGCCGCCACCGACAGCGCGGCCGTGGCAGCGGTGTCGAAGGCCGCCGACGCCCGCCCGGGGTCCATCGATCCCGACACCAGCGTGGCCGCGGGGTCGGTGCCCGGCCCGGCCGCGATGACGAACGCCCGGTGGAGCACGGCCCCGACCACCGCCACACCCAGCGCGAACCCCAGCTCCTGCAGGGTGTCGTTGAGCGCGGCGCCGGCTCCGGCGCGATCGGACGGGACCCGCCCGACGAGCACGTCGGTGGCCGCCGGGACGGCGAGACCGAAACCGGTCCCGATCACGGCGAGACCCAGCAGCACGGTCGGCAGGTGCACCCCCGTGGTCGCCAGGACCGCCAGCCCGGCCGTCACGACGCCCAGACCCACGGTGACCGGTACCCGCGGACCCGTCCGGCGGGCCAGCACCGGGGAACACACCGACGCCACGACCACGGTCAGCGCCACCGGCCCGACGGCGAGTCCGGCCGCGACCGGGGAGAGACCGAACCGGAACTGCAGCCGCTGGGTCAGTACGAACAGGGACCCGGCCAGCCCGAAGAACAGCAGCATGGTGCTCACCGACGCGCCGAGGAACGGCCCGTCGCGCACCAGCCCCCGCGGGACCAGCGGGCGGTCCGCGTGGCGTTGCCGCGCGGCGAATCCCACGGCCGCCGCCGCGGCGACCACCGCGGCGCCGACCACGGCCGCGTCCGGCCGGCCGGACGCCCCGAACTCGATCACGGCGAACACGAGGCCGCCGATCATCAGGACGGAGAGCGCCCCGCCGACCGCCTCGACGGGGGCCCGTGCCGGATCACGCGACTCGCGCACTACGAGCGAACCCGCGCCCACCACCACCAGCGCCGGGGGGACGTTGAGCCAGAACACCGCCGACCACCCCGCCGCCGCGACCACGAGGCCACCGAGCACCGGGCCGAACGCCACCCCGAGCGAGGCGATCCCGCTCCAGACCGCGATCGCGGTGGCCCGCTGCCGACCGGTGAACTCGTCGAGGAGCACGGCCAGGGTTCCGGGCATCACGAACGCCGCCGCGACCCCGAGCACGACCCGCGTCAGCACCACCTGCCACGCGGCGTCCGCCAGCGCCGACGCCCCCGAGGCGACCGCGAACACGGCCAGGCCGGAGAGGGTCACCCGCCGGCGCCCCCACCTGTCCGCGCACGCGCCTCCGATCAGCAGCAGGCCGGCGAACACCACCGAGTAGGCGTCGACGATCCACTGCACCGTCGGCAGGTCGGCGTCGAGGTCCCGCATCAGGGTGGGGATCGCGACGTTGAGCGCGGAGTTGTTGAGAACGATCACGAACAGTGCGAGCCCCATCAGGGCGAGCACCGCCCGGCGGCCGCGGCCGCCCGTCGGGGTCGTCGTCGGATCGTCCGGCCGGACGTCGGAGGGTGTCCCCATCGCTGCCTCCCGCGGGATGGAACGGTCACGGGGATCGCAGCACCCGGGGCTTAGCCGTGGCTTGGGCGCACCCTGGCCGGGCCCGGGTCGTCCCGCTGCACCGGGCCACCACCTGCCCGTGGAGCACCGCCCGGGCGGCCCGGTCGATCGTCGCGGCGGCCCGGCGGACCAGCTCGTCGACCCGGCCGCAGCGAGTCCGGCGCGTCGGCGACCGTCATCGTCGCCGGCGTCAGTCCCCGACGATCACCACGTGCAGTGTCCGCGGCCCGTGCACACCCTCCACCCGGTCCAGCTCGATGTCGCTGGTCGCGCTCGGCCCGCTGATCCAGGTCTGCGGCCGCGCCGGGTCCAGCGCGGCCACCGCCTCCGGCACCCCGGCCACGACCTGATCGGCGCGGATCAGGCAGACGTGCAGGTCGGGGACCAGCGTCGCGGCGCGCCGGCCCTGACCCGGACCGTGGTCGAGGACGATCGTGCCGGTCTCGGCGATGCCGATCGCGGCCGTCGACAGCACCCCGTCGCAGCGGTCCAGCTCCGACACCGTGACGTCCGGCCCGTCCGGGACGACCTCGACGTCGTCGGGCACCAGCCCGGCCGGGAAGCCCGGCGGCACCAGGATCCGCAGCGGTCCGGAGCCCGCGAGCGGCGGCCGGCCGGCCAGGGCGCCGGCGACCCGCGCCGCCGCGGTGCCCGGGTCCGCCCGCTCCACGACGGCGCGGTAGTCCGCGACCCGTTCGTCGAACAGGTCGACGACCTGCGCGTGCGGCAGCGACCGGTCGGGGACCGGCCGGACCACCTCGACGTCGAGCACCGGCTCGACGTCGGGCACGTCGGCCAGGGCCCGCCGGGCCTTCGCCAGGATCGCCTCGCGCGCGCTCATGCCCCGTCCCCGTTCCCACGCCCGCCGTCGGTGTGGTCGCTCCGGCTCCGCCCGCCGTCGGTTCTGGTCCACCAGTCCCGGAAGGACTCGGCAGCCGGTACCGGCACGTCGCGCGAGTCCGACCAGGCGCTCGCCGGGCCGGGCACCGCGCCGAGGATGCTGCGCCCGCCGGGTGCGGTGCGGCCCAGCCGTCCGGCCAGCTTCCCGCCGATCCCGGCGACACGTTCCGCGGCGCCGGTGCGCGCGGCCGAGGACAGCGTCCACGACGCCGCCTTCATCGCGACGTCCTGCACCGACGGCACCCGGCTCGCCCGCTTGTGGGCGTCGACGACCTCGGCACGCAGGTGCACCAGCACCTCGGGGATGTCGATGCGGACCGGGCAGACCTCGAAACACGCCCCGCACAGGCTGGAGGCGTACGGCAGCGAGTCGGTCTGCGGGTCGGTACCCACCCCGCGCAGCTGCGGGGCGAGGATCGCGCCGATCGGGCCCGGGTAGACCGAGCCGTAGGCGTGCCCGCCGGTGCGCTCGTAGACCGGGCACACGTTCAGGCATGCCGAGCAGCGGATGCACCGCAGCGCCTGCCGTCCGGTCGGGTCGGCCAGCACGTCGGTGCGGCCGTTGTCCAGCAGCACGACGTGCACCTCCTGCGGCCCGTCGCCGGGGGTGACCCCGGTCCAGGTGGAGGTGTAGGGGTTCATCCGCTCCCCGGTCGAGGACCGGGGGAGCAGCTGCAGCATCACGTCCAGGTCCTGGAAGGTCGGCAGGACCTTCTCGATCCCCACCACCGACACCAGCACCTCGGGCAGGGTCAGGCACATCCGGCCGTTGCCCTCGGACTCGACGACGGTCAGCGTCCCGGTCTCGGCGACGGCGAAGTTCGCCCCGGAGATCGCGACCTTCGCGCGCAGGAACTTCTCCCGCAGGTGTGCCCGGGCCGCCGCGGCGAGCTGCTTCGGCTCGTCGGTCAGGTCCTCGGGCGCGGCCTTCCCGGCCCGGCCCATCTCGCGCAGGAAGATCTCCCGGATCTCCGCGCGGTTGCGGTGGATCGCCGGGACCAGGATGTGGCTGGGCAGGTCGTCGCCGAGCTGCACGATGAGCTCGGCCAGGTCGGTCTCCCAGGCGTGGATCCCGGCGGCCTCCAGGGCGTCGTTGAGCTCGATCTCCTGGGTGGCCATCGACTTGACCTTGACGACCTCGTCGGTGCGGTGCCGCCGGGCGATGTCGACGACGATCGCGTTGGCCTCGGCGGCGTCGCGGGCCCAGTGCACGGTCGCCCCGGCCGCGGTGAGCGAGCGTTCGAGCTGCTCCAGGTAGTCGGGCAGGTGCCGCAGGACCCGGTTCTTGATCGCCTCACCGGCCAGGCGCAGCTGCTCCCAGTCGTCCACCTCACCGACGACGTTCGCCCGCTTGGTGCGGATCGTGCCGGTGGCGTGGGCGAGGTTGCGACGCAGCTGGGAGTCCTCCAGTGCCGCCCGCGCCGCGGTGGGGAAGGCGGGAGTGCCCAGGAAGGTGCCGCTCATCGGGAGACCTCCGTGACGTGCTGCGGGACGGCGCTGCCGATGCTCGCCGGGTCCGCGGCGCGCTCCTCGCGCTGCTCGATCACCGGCTCGGTCTGCGCCAGCACCTCCGCGAGGTGCATCACCCGCATCCCCGACCGCTGCCGCGACAGCAGCCCGCCCACGTGCATCAGGCAGGAGTTGTCCCCGGCGACGAGCACCTCCGCACCGGTCGAGCGGACGTGGCGGGCCTTGTCGTTGCCCATCGCGATCGAGGTCTCGGAGTTCTTCACCGCGAACGTCCCGCCGAACCCGCAGCACTCGGCGGCGCCCGGCAGCTCGAGCAGGGTCAGCCCGCGGACCGCGCGCAGCAGCCGGGTCGGCCGGTCGCCGACCCCCAGCATCCGCAGCGAGTGGCAGGTCGGGTGGTAGGTGACGCGGTGCGGGAAGTAGGCCCCGACGTCGACGACGCCGAGCACGTCGACCAGGTACTCGCTCAGCTCGTACACCGGCGGTGCGGACTCGACGCCGCGGATCAGACCCGGGTCGCCGGAGCGCCGCGCGACCAGGCCGTGCTGGTGGCGCACCGAGCCCGCGCACGACCCGGACGGGGCGAGGATCGCGTCGTACCCGGCGAAGGCGTCGAGGTGGTTGCGGACGAGCGGGACGGCTTCGTCGAGGTAGCCGGTGTTGACCATCGGCTGCCCGCAGCAGGTCTGTGCGGCGGGGAACTCGACGTCGACGCCGAGCCGGCGCAACAGCGACACGACGGCCCTGCCGGTGTCCGGGAACAGGGCGTCGTTGAGGCACGTGACCATGAGGCCGACGCGGGGCGGTGGGATCGGCATGGGGCCTCCGGTGAAGTGGTGGGACGGAGGGTGTGGTCCGACCAAGGTAGCGGTATGGTCGGACCACACACAAGCAGGAGGACGACGTGCGTGTTCCCGCCGCCCACGAGATGGTGCTCGCCCACGTCGAGGAGCGCCTGACGAGTGGCGAGTGGCGCCCGGGGGACCGGCTGCCGCCGGAGCGCGAGCTCGCCGCGACGCTGGGTGCGTCCCGCCAGGCGGTCCGCGAGGCGCTGCGGGTGCTGCAGGCCCAGGGCGTGATCCGCTCACAGGTGGGCACCGGCGCGGACTCCGGCACGGTCGTCGTCCCGGCCCCGGCGCGGGCACTCGGCCGGGTGCTGGCCCTGCACCTGGCGGTCGACTCGTTCCCGGTGGACGACGTCACCGAGGCCCGGGTCATGTTCGAGCGGTTCTCCGCCGGGCTGGCCGCGCGCCGGCGCTCGGCGTCGGACCTGCTGGAGTGGTCGAACGCGCTGGACGTCATGGACGACGACCTCGATCCGGCCGCCTTCAGCGACGCCGACATCGCCTTCCACGTCGCGATCGCCGCGGCGGCCGGGAACCGCCTGGTGGGGGAGCTGACCCGGGCGGTCCGGGAGTCGGTGCGCGGGACGCTGCTCGACGCGATGCAGGCCCAGGGGGACTGGCCCGCGCTGCGCGAGCGGCTGCGCGCCGAGCACCGGGAGATCCACGCGGCCATCGCCGACGGCGACGGGGCGCTGGCCGCGGACCGGATCGAGGCGCACATCCGCGCCTTCCACGGCCGGGTCCGACCTGCCTAGGCTCACCGCCGTGACCACCTCCGACCTGCCCGACGCCGCCGTCGTCGCGGTGTCCGCCCGGTACCGGCGCGGGTTCGCCGACCTGGTGTCCTCGCTCGACGTCGCGCAGCTCGCGGCGCCGAGCCTGTGCGCCGGATGGGACGTGCGGACCGTCGCCGGGCACCTGGTGTCCGCGCTGACCACGACGGTGCCGTCGTTCCTGGTCCAGGTGCTGCGGGCGCGCGGGAACGTGGACCGGGCGGTCGACCGGGCCGCGCGGCGGGACGCGGCCCGCCCGGTCGAGGAGCTGGTCGCGGTCCTGCGCGACCGGGCCGACAGCTCCTTCGCCCCGCCCGGCATCGGTGCGCGGGGCCCGATGACCGACGCGATCGTGCACACCGCCGACGTCACCGTCCCGCTCGGGCTGCCGTTCGAGGCCGACCCCGCCGACGTGCGCATCGCGCTCGACTTCGTGGTCGGGACGGTCCCCCTCGCGTTCACCACGCGGCGCCGGGTGGCGGGCCTGCGGTTCGTCGCCGACGACGCCGGGTTCGACTCGGGGGAGGGCGCCGAGGTGCGGGGCCGCGCGATCGACGTGCTGCTGGCGGCGTGCGGGCGCCCGGCGGTGCTGGACCGGCTCACCGGGGACGGTGTCGCGACGCTCGCCGCCCGGCAGACCGACCGCTGACGCCGCGTTCCTCCGGTCGTCCCGCACCCGGTGGGTCAGGCGTTCGCGTCGCGGTGCAGGCCCAGCAGGTGGACGTAGGCGGCGGCCGACAGCGGGATCGAGTCCCGTTCGGCCTCGCCGAGCTCGCGACGCACCTTCCCCGGGACCCCGGCGACCAGCGACCCGGGCGGCACCACCGTGCCCTGGGTGAGCACCGCACCCGCGGCGATCAGCGACCCGGCGCCGACGTGCACCCCGTTCATGAGCACCGCGCCCATGCCGATCAGTACGTCGTCCTCGATCGTGCAGCCGTGCACGACCGCGCGGTGGCCGATGGTGACGCCGTCGCCGACGGTCGCCGGGAAGCCGGGGTCGGCGTGCAGGACGGAGCCGTCCTGGACGTTGGTGCGGGAGCCGAGGGTGATCGGGGCGAGGTCGGCCCGGATCACGCACGTGTACCAGATCCCGGTCTCCGCACCGACGCTCACCTCGCCGGCGAGCACGGCGCCGGGCGCCACCCAGGCCTGCTCGTGGACCTGCGGGGTGTGGCCGTTCACGGTGATCATGCGGTCAGCCTAGGGCGGTCTCGAACGCGGCGAGGACGTCGTCGCCGAACAGCACGAACCGGACCTCGGTGACCGCGGTGCCCGCCTCGGCGACCTCCCGGACGGTGGCGACGGCGATCCGGGCGGCGTCGGCGAGCGGCCACCCGTAGATCCCGGCCGAGACGGCGGGGAACGCGACGGTCCGGGCGCCGAGCTCGTCGGCGAGCCGCAGCGACTCGCGGTAGGCGCTCGCGAGCAGCGCCGAGCGGTCCTCGCGCCGCGCGTACACCGGGCCGACGGTGTGGATCACCCAGCGGGCGGGCAGGTCCCCGGCGGTCGTCGCGACGGCCCGGCCGGTGGGGAGCCCGTCGGGCAGGTCGCCGGCGCGCAGCCGCTCGCATTCGGCGAGGATCGCGGGCCCGCCACGCCGGTGGATGGCGCCGTCGACGCCACCCCCGCCGCGCAGGCCGGAGTTGGCGGCGTTGACGACGGCGTCGACCCGGGCCTCGGTGATGTCCCCGCGCTCGCAGCCGATCCTCATGCGCGTGCCTCCTCGCGCAGCCGTCCCAGCAGCGGGATGGCCGCGATCTTGTCCTCGGTGAGGGAGTCCCACACGATGCCGCCCTCGGGGCGGTTCCGGCGGTGCTCCCGGCAGTCGACGACGCGGTCCGGGGTGACGATCAGGTCGACCGGCGCGTCGTGGTCCGCCCACGGGACGACGCCCGCGTCGCGAAGCTGCAGCTCGTGCACGGTGGTGACGACGAGGGTGTCGTCGGAGATCAGTCCCGCCGCGCGGGCCAGCGCGAACTCCAGGTCGGCGAACCCGCCGCCCTTGCCCAGCCGCGCCCCGTCCGCGCCGACGGCCACACAGCCGGTGACGACGAGGTCCACCGGCTCCAGCTCGTCGACGGCGACCCGGCGGGCCGACCGCGTGGCGTTCTCGATCGACACGGCGCGGTGGGGCGGGTCGGCGAGGTGGTCGGGGTCCAGCAGGAAGAACGGGTCGTCCTCGGCCAGCCTCGGGACGGCCATGTACACGGTCTTGCCGTCCTCCAGCGCGTACCGGCGCACCGGGAGCTGGGCGGAGTCCGGGTTGGACTTCACGGTGCGGGCGGCGCGCCACACGTCCAGCTCGCGCAGCCGCCGGGCCGCGGCCTCGGCGCCGACGAAGTTCGAGATCCGGTTCCGCGCCCCCGGGAACCGGGAGGCCTTCTGCTCGGTCAGCGCGGTCCAGACCTCCTCGCGCAGCTCCGCCTTGCGGGCGAGGGTCCCGGGGTCGCCCCCGGCGTCGTGGTCGTGACGGCGGCTCATGCCCCGATGATGTCAGTGCTCCCGCAGGGCCCGGATCAGCTCGTCCTTGGTCATGTCCGAGCGGCCGGGGATGCCGACCTTCTGCGCCCGGGCGTAGAGCTCGTCCTTGGTCCGGTTCTCGTGGTCGCCGTGCTCGCCGCCGCGCCTGCCGACGGTGTCGCGACCCTCGGCGGCCGCGGCGTTCGCGATCCGCGCGGACTTCTCCTTGGAGTTGCCCTCCTCGCGGAGGCGCTCGTACATCTCGTCGTCCTTGATGCTGCTCGCCATGGCGGTCGACTACCCGCCGAGCAGCGCGGCCAACCTGTCCAGCAACGGCACCTGCCCCTTCACGATCTTCTCCCGGGCGGTGGCGAGGTCGAACCACGCGGCGCGGTCCAGCTCGGGGAAGCGGAGGGTGCGCCCGGAGCGGGGTGGCCACTCCATCTCGACCCAGCCGCCGTCGTCGGGACGGCCGGCGACGGCGTCGGCGCCGGTGAGGCCGGACCCGTCCAGCGCGAAGGCGGTGACGGTCTTGCGGGACTGGCGGACCGTGCCGAGCGGGACAGGCTCGCCGTCGGGGGGCGGGGCGCCGATCTCCTCGGTGAACTCGCGGCGGGCGGCGTCGAGCGGGCTCTCGTCGGGGCCGTGCTCGCCCTTGGGCAGCGACCAGGCCTGGTCGTCCTTGCGGGCCCAGAACGGTCCACCCATGTGGCCGAGCAGCACCTCCGGGCCGCCCGGCCCGGCCCGGTGCAGCAGGAGTCCGGCGCTGGTCACGGGAGGCACGCGGGGATCATCCCAGACGGGCGGGCCGGTCGAGCCGGTGCACGTGGGCCAGCGGGGGGTCGGCCGGGTTGTCCGGGGGCAGCTCCCCGGTCGCGACCCGGCGGAACCCGGCCTTCTCCAGCGCCCGGCACGACGCCCGGTTGCCCGCGGCCACCGGGACGACCACCGCCGTCGCCTCCGGGTAGCGCTCCCAGCCCTCGGCGACGGCGGCGGCGATGATCCGCGGGCCCAGCCCGCGCCCGGTCAGCTCCACCGGCCCGATGAGGTAGTCGACGGTCAGCGCACCGTCCGGGAGCGTCAGGATCGGCGCGATCGCGGCGACCTCCTCGGGGTAGTCGTGCCAGCGGGCGCGCTGGACCAGCCCGACCGGGACACCACCGAGCTCGGCGACGAGGTCCTCGCCCGGTTCCTCCCCGCGCAGCCCCGCCCCGAAGTCGCGTTCGAGCGCCTCGTCGGTGGTCTCGTGGAACCACCACCGGTGCACGTGCGGCGCGGCCAGCCAGCGCCGCAGCAGGGGCAGGTCGGCGCGCACCAGGGGGCGCAGGGTGACGGGGGCGTCGAGGGACGGCCCGTCGGTCGGCGTGGCGGACGGCGGCACGGGGCGGGAGCGTAGCCGCGCCGCGGGCCGCCGCCGAGCGGTTTCCTCCTCCGCCCGGACGAGGACGGGGACGGTGGGCATCTCGTCCTCGCCGCCGATCCGGGCCGGACCCCGGCCCGCCTAGGGTCGTGTTCCGATGGAACGCCATCGGACGAGGGGGACGACGATGACGAGCGACCACACCCGGCCGGCCGCACGGGCGGGAAGCGGCGGGTCCGCCGCGGACCGCGGGGACGGCACGGACGCCGTCGCGACCGTGGCACCGGACGCGCCCGCGACCGCCCCGGCGCGGCCCGCAGCCGTCGCGGGCGGGGTGGCGCCGGACGGGACCGGATCCGCCCCGGCCGACCACGGCGCGGCCCCCGCACGGACGCGGTGGTGGCGGCGCGACTACAGCCCGGAGGAGATCGAGGCGGGCAAGCAGGCGTGGCGCGACGCGATGCCGTGGGACCACCCGATGTCGCGCGGCGACAAGGTGCTCGTCTTCTCCACGCTCGGCCTGCTCGTGTTCATGCTGGTGACGATGCCGCTGCGGCCGTTCCTGCTGGCGTCGCACCCCGTGTGGCTCGCCGCGGTCACGGGCAGCCTCTCCGCGGTCGGCGCGGGCGCGGCGTTCGCCCGGATCGGCGAGGCGGACCTGTGGGTGGTCGTCGCCGCCGGGGTGTTCGGGATGATCAAGTTCGACTGGCTGTTCTGGCTGGCCGGGCGCCGGTGGGGCGAGAAGATCGTCGCGCTGTGGGCGCCCGGTGACCTCGCGAAGCGGTTCGTCGGCCGGATCCGCAGCTGGCCGCGCTGGGCGATGCCGATCGCCGTCGTCGCGGCCGCGCTGCCCGGCATCCCGGCCGCCGCGGTGTTCGCCGTCGCCGGACTGGGGAGGATGCGGCTCGCGACGTTCCTGCTCTTCGACGCGATCGGCGCCGCGCTGATCACCGGGCTCGTCGCCGGGCTCGGGTTCGGCCTCGGTCAGGACGCCGTCGACGTGGTGCTCGCCGTCGACAAGTACGCGTTGTGGATCAGCCTGGCGCTGGTCGTGTTCGTGTCCTTCCAGGCGAGCCGCAGGCAGAAGCGGCAGACCCCGCCCGCCGCGTGAGGGTGCCCGCGCCGGCTCGGGACCTCAGGTCCCGAGCCGCTGCTGCAGGCCGCTCGCGCGCCCGGCCGGACGGCCGATCGCGGCGCGGACCGCCTCCTCGGTGCCGATGATCCGCACGGACTCCTTGGCCCGGGTGACGGCGGTGTAGAGCAGCTCTCGGGTCATCAGCGGCGAGTCCGCGGGCGGCAGCACCACGGTGATCCGCCGGAACTGGCTGCCCTGGCTGCGGTGCACCGTCATCGCGTGGACGGTGCCGACGCCGCCGAGTCGGGCCGGCTCGAACGCGACCGAGGAGTTGTCCCGGGCGAACACCGCGCGGCGCCCGGACGCGGTCCGGACCACGACGCCGGTGTCGCCGTTGAACAGGCCCAGGTCGTAGTCGTTCGTGGTGACCAGCAGCGGACGGCCCGGGTACCAGGGGGCCTCGGCGGCGAAGCCGGGACGCTCGGTCTCCACCCAGCGCTCGATCTCCGCGGTCCAGCGGGTCACCCCGTGCGGGCCGCGCCGGTGCGCGCAGAGGACGCGGTGGTCGTCGAGCACCCGCAGTGCCTGCTCGGAGTCCCCGGCCTCGGCCGCTCCGATCACGTTCACCGCGGCCCGGGTCACGTCCTGGCGGAACGTGTCCAGCCGGCGTGCCTCGATCTCGGCCGCGTCGCCGTCGACGAAGGACAGGTCGGCCGCGCCGCGGCGCAGCAACGCGACGGCGGCGTCGGGGTCGTCGCCCTGCACGGCGGCGGCGAAGTCCGCGATCGTGCCGCCGAAGCGCCAGTTGCGCTCGAGCCGCACCACCCCGTTGCGCACCACGACGGGCGGGCCCGGCTCGGCGGGCGCGGGGACGCCCGCGGCGCCGGAGGCCGGCACGGGCCGGTCCACACGGAACGCCCCGCACGCGGTCAGCGCGTCCTGCAGCGCGGGCTCGGCCCGGCCGCCCGCGGCGGCCAGGTCGCCGAGCACCGCGCCGGCCTCCACCGACGCGAGCTGGTCCGGGTCCCCGACCAGCACCAGCCGGGCGTCCGGTCGGACGGCCTCCAGCAGCCGCGCCATCATCGTCAGCGACACCATCGACGTCTCGTCGACCACCACGACGTCGTGCGGCAGCCGGTTGCCCCGGTGGTGGCGGAACCGGCCCGAGGTGCCCCGCGAGCCCAGCAGCCGGTGCAACGTCGACGCCGTCGCCCCCGCGACGGCGGCCCGGTCGGTCTCCGGCAGCCGCCCGTGGGCCTCGGCGACGGACTGGGTCAGCCGGGCCGCGGCCTTCCCGGTCGGCGCGGCGAGCGCCACCCGCAGACCCGGCGCGCCGGGCGGGGCGGTCGCGCGGTGCAGGTCGTGCAGGACGGCGAGCAGGGCCGCGACCGTCGTCGTCTTGCCCGTGCCGGGGCCGCCGGCGATCACGGCGACCGGTCGCAGCGCGGCGACCGCGGCGGCGAGGCGCTGCCGTTCGGCGCCGGGGTCGCCGAGCAGCCGGTCCAGCGCCGCGCACAGCCGGTCGGGGTCGACGGTCGCGACCGGCCCGGCGCGCGCGGTGAACTCGCGGCGGACGAGCTCCTCCTCCTGCCAGTAGCGCTCCAGGTAGAGCAGGTCCCCGAGCAGGCGCAGCGGGCGCCCGGCGGGACCGTCCTCGCCGACGGCGACCAGCGGGCTGTCCGCGCAGGCCGCGCGCCACGTCGCGGGCTCCGGCCACGGCAGCCCGGACACGTCGACGGCGACCTCGCCCTCGCCCGCGGTCGTGGCCGCGGCGCTCGCCAGGTCCACGCACACCGACCCGTTGCGGATCGCGCGCACGGCCAGCGCGGCGGCGAGTACCACCGGTTCGGGCTCGGCGGCGGCCGGGTCGGCGGCGGTCGGGTCGCCGCGCCCGCCGAGGGCGGCGAGCCGCCGGGCGACGTGCACGTCGCCCGGCGCGAGGATCTCGGCGGTGTTGAACGCGGCGAGCACCCCGGTCGCGGTGCGGGCGGCCCGCGGACCGAACGGGTCCCGCTCGGGGGCCGGGGACGCCGCCGGCGCCGGGGTGGGGGGTGCGGTCGTCGTCACGGGGTGCCTCCGTCCAGCAGGTCCGACAGCTCCTCGACCAGGGCGGCGGGTGGCCGCCAGGCGAAGACACCGCACGGCGCGGCCAGCGGCCCGGACCCGGTGACCGGGGTGTCCGGCCCGCACATGCCGCGCAGGAACAGGTAACCGACCCCGCCGAGGTGGGTGTCCGGGTCGTAGCCGGGCAGCCGCCAGCGCAGGTAGCGATGCAGCGCGACGGCGTAGAGCAGCGCCTGCAGCGGGTAGTGCGCGTCGGCCATCGCCGTGGCCAGCCGGTCGGCGGTGTAGTGCGCCGCGGTCAGCGGGTCGCGTCCGGACGGGCCGATCGGGCCCAGCCAGTTCGTCTTGTAGTCCACGACGAGGAACCGTTCCCCGGCCCCGTCACGGACCCGCAGCACCGAGTCGATGCTGCCGGTCAGATAGCCGCGCAGCGGCTGTCCGGCGAGGTCGGGGGAGTCGAGCAGGTCGGCGTAGCCGTGCAGCGGGTCGCCGGGCCCGAGGTGCCTGCGGACGGCGGCGGCCAGCCCGGACAGGGTGAGCCGGCCCGTCGGGGTGTCCCCGCCGCACAGCGGCAGCTCGAAGTCCAGCTCGGACAGCCGGTCGCCCGGGGCGACGTCGGCCAGCGCCAGCCCGGAGGCGATCGGCCCGAGCGGGGTACGCAGCACCGGGACGAGCGCGTCGGCGAGCTCGTCGGGATCGAGGTCGGCCGGCTGGTGGCGCAGCTCCTCGGTGACGTGCGCGACGACCTCGGCCCGCAGCGCGGCGTCACCCTCGGCCGCCGTGCGGGTGTCGAGGTGCTCCAGCACGGCGTGCACCAGGGTGCCGAACCCGGTGCCCGAGGGCAGGTCGGCCATGGGGGAGGGGAACGCCGCCGGGTCGGCTCCGCCCGCCGTGACGTCCCCGGTGGGGCCCGCACCGGGCGGTGGGGCGGAGTCGGGCTCGTCGACGATGCCCTCGTCCTCGGGCTCGGTCAGCACCCCGGGCGCGGTCGCGGCCGGTTCCGGCCCGGCGTCGACGGCCGGGTGCGGATGGTGCGCGGCGTGCGCGGCCGCGGTCAGCGCGGTGTAGGACGTGCGCCGCCACGCGGTGTCCAGCGTGCGGGTGAACGTCGCGACGGCCAGCCCGGCGTCGGGCGGGACCGGGGTGCGGTCGGCGGGGTCGCGGTCGTGCAGGGTCTCCACCGACGCGCCGGCCGGGGCGAGCCGCTCCCGCAGGAACGCCAGCGCGTTCGCGTCGCCGGGGACCTTCGCCGTCGGCTCCGGCTCCGC
This sequence comes from Pseudonocardia tropica, assembly GCF_040105315.1. Taxonomy (NCBI): domain Bacteria; kingdom Bacillati; phylum Actinomycetota; class Actinomycetes; order Pseudonocardiales; family Pseudonocardiaceae; genus Pseudonocardia; species Pseudonocardia tropica. Next base: position 209,762 of record NZ_JBEDNP010000006.1, on the reverse strand, counting down.
GCCGGCCCCGGCGTGCCCGAACAGCACCCGGTGCAGCGACGACGCCGCCGTCGTCGTCCCCGGGACCCACCAGGCGACGACCTGGCTGCAGGCGCGGGTGAGCGCCACGTACAGCAGCCGCAGGTCCTCGCCCGCCTCCTCGGCCTGGTGCAGCGCGGTGCGCCGGGTGCGGTCCGGCCCGGTGGACCCGCCGACGTCGAGCAGCCGTCGCTGACCGTCGCCGCCGGCCGGGGTGTCGTGGTAGAGCAGCGTCTCGGGCCGGTCGTCGACCCAGCGGTCCCACGCGAACGGCAGGTACACCACCGGGAACTCGAGCCCCTTGGACCGGTGCACCGTCACGATCTGGACGGCGTCGGCGTCGGACTCCAGCCGTCGGCTCCGCTCGGCGGAGGTGTCTCGGGCGGCCTCGCCGATCCGGTGCCGCAGCCACTCGGTGAGCGCCGTGGGGCCCAGGTGGCGTTCCAGCGCCGCGGAGTGCAGCACCTGGCCGACGTGGCGCACGTCGGTGAGGTCGCGCTCGCCGTCGGGGCTGCGCAGCAGGCGCTCGGCGGGGGCGTAGCGGGCGAACACCGCCTCCTGCAGGGCGGCGACCCCGCGCTCGGCGAGGACCTGGTGCCAGGCCCGCAGGTCCGCGCCGAGCTGGTCGACCAGTCCCTCGGCGTCGGGCCCGCAGAGGTCGGCGACGGTGTGGCCGACGAACCGGGTCAGCGCGGCGGCCCGCAGCCGCATCGAGCGCTGCGGCTGCTCGACGGCCTCCAGCAGCGTCAGCCACTCCGCGGCGACCGGTGTGGTGAACACGCTGGTGGAGCCGGTGAGCACGGCGGGCACCCCGGCCTCGGCGCAGGCGTCGCGCACCAGCAGGCCCTGGGCGTTGGTCCGCACCAGCACCGCGACCTGCCCGGGGCGCAGTCGTTCCCCCGCGAAGCGGGCGGTGCCGTCGAGCAGCTGCGACAGGTCGACGGCGACGTCGCGGGCCACCACCGCGCGGGCGCCCTTGGCCCGGGCCAGGCCGCGCCCGGTCAGGTCGAGCCGGTCCCGGTCGACCAGCCGCAGCCGCAGCGGGGCGTCGTGCCGGGCGGTCAGCCGCCGCCCGGTGTGGTGGGGCAGGACCGGGTGCACGACGATCCCGGAGTCCCCGAGGGCGGCCTCGTCGAACACCCCGTCCAGCGCGGTGAGCAGGGCCGCGTCGCTGCGGCGGTTGGTGGACAGGGTGCGCCGGGTCGCCGCCGCGTCGGCGGCCCGCAGGTAGCTGTGCACGTCGGCGCCGCGGAAGGCGTAGATCGCCTGCTTCGGGTCGCCGATGAGCACCAGCGTCGTGCCGGGGGCGGAGTGGAACGCCAGGGACAGGATCTCCCACTGCAGCGGGTCGGTGTCCTGGAACTCGTCGACGAGCACCACCGAGAACCGCGACCGCAGCCGCTCCCGGGCGGCGGGGCCGCGGACCGGGTCGCGCAGCGCGGCGGCGAGGCGGGTGAGCATGTCGTCGTAGCTGTAGATGCGCGAGCGCCGCTTGCGGGCGTCGACCTCGCGGCGCACCGCGGTGGCGAAGCCGTACCGGGTGGCGGCCGGGGTGGCCGGGTCGGCGTCGCGGGGCTCCAGCTCGGCCTGCGGGTCGCCGACGGCGCGGCGGGCCAGCGCCAGGGCCGCGGCCCGGTCGAACGCCGGGCGGCCCGCGTTCGGGGCGGCGTACTTGCGCACGTAGAAGTCGTCGACGACCTCGGTGACGACGTCGTCGACGTGGTCGACGAACTCGGCGTCCGGGTCGTTGTCCCCGGCCACGCCCAGCCCGGCCAGCATCTGCATGCAGAACTGGTGGGTGGTGGCGATCGTCGCCGCGTCGAACGACGCCGACGCCGTCGCCAGCCGGGCCCGGCGCCGCTCCAGCTCGGCCGGGTCGGTGGCGGCCAGGTGCGCGACCACGGGGTCGGCCTCCGGCGTCGGCGGGGTGGCGCCGGACTGCACGGCGGCCAGCGCCCGCTCGGTGCCCACCAGCCGCTCCTGGACCCGCTCGCGCAGCTCCTGGGTGGCGTCGCGGCCGAAGGTGACCAGCATCAGCCGGTCCAGGTCCGCGACGCCCTCGGCGACGTAGCGGGTCGCCAGCGCGGCGATCGTGTAGGTCTTGCCCGTCCCCGCGCTCGCCTCCAGCACGACGGTGCCGGTCGGCAGCGGCCCGTCGACCGCGAAGGTCGGTGCCGACAACACGCTGGTGGTGCTCACGGCGCGTCCTGCCTCTCGTGGTCGAGCAGCGGTGCCCACAGCCGGACGGCGAGCTCCCCGAAGCGGGTGGGCTCCCCGCCGGAGCCGGGCTCGGGGCGGACGACCAGCGGGCCGCCCGCGGCGCCCCGGACGAAGACGTGCGTGGCATCGGCGTGCTCGAAGCGCGACCACTCGCTCTCCGCGGCGGCGGACGCGTTGGCCGGGACCACGCCGCGGGCGCGGTTGCGGGCGTAGACGGCGGCGGCGTCGGTGGGCAGCGGCAGCGGCGCCCGCAGGCCCTCGCGGCGCAGCGCGACCAGGTCGGCCAGGGTGCGGCGGGCGAGGCCGGGGTCGACCGGGCCGAGCACCGAGCGGGCCGCGCCGCCGGGCCCGCGCCCGACGGTCACCGCCGTCCAGGACCGGCCGGGGTGCGCGGCGGTGAGGGCGAGCAGCTGCACCCACGCCCGCAGCCGGTGCTTGGCCTTGAGCCGCGAGTACTCGACGCGCACCACGACGTCGCCGTGCAGGCCCGGCACCGTCCCGGCGACGGCGCGGCCGTCCTCGGGTGTGCCGGTGAGCTGCGCGACGAGGTCCTGCGAGCCCGCCTCGCCGGTCGCGACCGCCGCGGCGACGGCGACCAGGGGCTCGACCTGCCCGCCGACCTCGGTGAGCACCCGGTGCCCGATCCCGCCCGGCGGGAGGTCACCGCGCAGCGTCTCGGCCCGGGCGACGGCCTGCGGTGCCGCCCCGGCGAGCCGGTCGGTCAGCAGCCGGTCCCCGATCTTCCAGGTGGCCAGGCCGTCGAGCTCGACCGGCAGCGCGTCGTCGGGCTCGACGTTCTCCTCCGGCGGCAGCACCCGCACCCGCTGGCGCAGGAACGCCCGCACCGGGTGCTCGACGAAGGCGACCAGCTCGTCGAGCTCGACCACCCCGTCCGGCGGGTCCTCCGGCGGGGGCAGCGGGTCCGCGCCGAACAGCGGGGTCACGGTGCGCGGCCCGGCCGCGGCCTCGGCGCCGCGCAGCGCGGCCCGGTCGAAGCTGAACGGGCCGCCGGCCAGCAGCGCGCCGGAGGTGAAGTTGCGCCGGTCGAACGGCTGCAGCGGGTGCCGGGCCCGCAGCGCCTGCGACGCGGTCGCCTCGGTCCCGGTCCGCACGCAGGCGTCGATCGCGTCGCACAGCTCCCCGACCGGCACCGACGGCGGCCGGTCGGCGCCGGTGCGCTCGTCGGCGCCGGAGGACACCACGACCAGGTGCCGGGTGGCCGAGCAGATCGCGTCGAGCAGCAGCTGGCGGTCCTCCCCGCGCGGGTCCCGCTCGCCGACGACCGGGTCGCGGGCCAGCACGTCGTCGCCGTCGGGGGCGCCGGCGCGGGGGAACACCCCGTCGTCGCAGCCCAGCAGGCACACGACCTCGTGCGGGACGGCCCGCATCGGCACCAGCGTCGCGACGGTCAGCGTGCCGGTCCGGAAGTTGGCCCGGCTGGGCCGCCCGCGCAGCCGCTCGGCGAGCAGGCCGCGCACGTCGGGCAGGTCGAGATCGACCGTGGCGGCCTGCGGCCCCGCGGAGGCGACGACGTCGGCCAGCTCCGCCCGGGCCTGCCCGGCCTGCCAAGCGTCGGTCGGGGTGGTGTCGGTCAGTGCGGACAGCCCCTCGACCAGCGCGTCCACCCAGACCGACAGCGGCTGCGGGCCGCGCAGCGCACCGAGCACGGTCGCGAGCCGGTCGACGAACTCGGCGAGCCGCCCGACGAGGTCCACGTCGGAGGAATCGACCTCGTCCAGCGGCAGCGCGGTGCCCAGCCAGGCCGGGGCGCCCGGCGTCTCGGCCATCGCGACGCCGACGAGCATCCGGTCCAGCCCGGCCCGCCAGGTGTTCTGCTCGACCCCGTCGAGCCGGTAGGGCCGCCGGTGCGCGGCGTCGAGCCCCCACCGGACCCCGGCCGCGGTGACCAGCTCGGACAGCCGCTCCAGCGCGTCGTCGTCGAAGCGGAAACGGCGCCGCACCGGGGCGGAGGCGACCAGGTCGAGCACCTGGGAGGCGCTGACCCGGGACCCGGCCAGCTCCAGCAGCGACGACACCGTGCCCAGCAGCGGGTTCGCCTGGCGCAGGGCGCGGTCGGCCAGGCGCACCCGCAGCCGGTGCCCGGGGTGGAGCTCGTCGCGGGAGGGGCCCGCACCGTCGGGGACGTCCGCGTCCGGGGCGAGGCCGAACGAGGCGGTGATCAGCGGCGCGAACACCTCGATGTCCGGGCACATGACGATGATGTCGCGCGGCTCCAGGTCCGGGTCGGCGGCGAGCAGGCCGAGCAGCACCTCGCGCAGCACCTCCACCTGCCGGTCCGGGCCGTGGCAGGAGTGCAGCGCGACGCTGCGGTCGTCCGCGTCGAGCAGGGGACGGTCCTCCGGGGCGGGCGGCACGGCGTCGTCGCGCAGGGCGGTCTGCAGGCGGCGCAGCAGGGTCGGTGCGCCGCTCCCGGAGGGGGCCGGGTGGTGGGTGTCGGTCACGCCGGGCCCGGCGCCGGGGAGCCGCAGGGCCAGCTCCCGGGTGTCCCGGCCGAGCGAGCGCAGCAGCGGATGACGCACGGCCTCCGCGCTGGTGTCGGCGGCGCGCGAGGGCACCCCCGGTGTCCGGGCGGCGCGCACCGCGTCCCACATCGCCGGCGACGGGTGCGGCAGCCACAGGTGGACCTCCCGGTGCGCCGCGAGGGACTCCAGGACGGCCAGGTGCTCGACGGCCAGCCGGGTCGGGCCGAACAGCGACAGCCGCGGCCCGACCTCGGGGCCCGGGTCGGCACCCGCGCGCAGCCGGGCCACCGCGTCGTCGAGGCGCTCGGCGGGACCGGGGACCCCGAGCGCGGTGTGCAGGCGGCGCCACAGCTCCGGCTGCCACCCCAGGTCGGCGGGCACCGCGTCCTCTCCGGCGCGCCAGCGGCGCAGCAGCTCGGGGCGGTGCGTGGCGTAGGAGCCGAACAGCCCGGCCAGCGTGCGGGCGAGCGCGTAGCGGCGGCCGTGCCCACCCCGCTCCAGGTGCGCGGCGAGGGCGGTGAACCGCTCGTCCCCGGGGCCGGCGACGGCCTCGTCGATCAGCTCCAGCAGCGGCCACACCGACCGGCCGGGCGACCACGGGTCGGTCGCCGGGTCGGTGCCGGTGACGTGCGCGACGACCCCGCCGAGCAGCGCGGCCGGCGCCGGGAACCGGACGTTCGCGCAGACCCCGCCGCTGCCCGTCCCCGCACCGAGCCGGTGCGCGAGCCGCTGGGCCAGCCAGCGCTCCACCCCCCGCTCGGGGACCGCGACGGTCTCGGCCGCGAACGGGTCGCCCGAGCCGGCCGCCAGGACGTCGGCGAGCGCCTCGACGAGGGTGTCGGCGCGTTCGGCCCGATGGATCTCCAGCACGGACCGCACGGTAGCGGCGACCCCCGACAGTGACGGGTGGACCCCTCTACCAGGAGGACACGCGGTAGTTCTTCAGGAACACCCCGTGCAGGTCCTCGCCGGCCTCCCCGGCGACGATCGGGTGGTAGACCCGGGCGGCGCCGTCGGCGAGGTCGAGCGGGGCGTGGAACCCCTCCTCGGCCAGGCGCAGCTTCATCGGGTGCGGGCGCTCGTCGGTGATCCAGCCGGTGTCCACGGCGGTCATCAGGATCCGGTCGGTCGCGAACATCTCGCCCGCGCTGGTGCGGGTCAGCATGTTCAGCGCGGCCTTGGCCATGTTCGTGTGCGGGTGCCCGGGACCCTTGTAGCCGCGGCCGAACACGCCCTCCATCGCCGAGACGTTCACGACGTACTTGTTGCGTGCCGTCGACGCCGCCATCGCCGGGCGCAGCCGCGAGACCAGCACGAACGGCGCCGTCTGGTTGCACAGCTGCACCTCGAGCAGCTCGAGCGGGTCCACGTGCTGGACGTGGTCGACCCAGCTGTTGACCGCCGCGGTGTCGGGAAGCAGCCCGCCCGCGTCGACCGCGGTGCCGGCGGCCATCCGCTCCGGCGACGCCGAACGGGCCGACGTCGCCAGCGCGGCCAGCTCGCGTCCGCCCGGGACCGCCCCGGCCAGCAGGAGCGGGTGCTCGCGCGAGGCGCTGGTGAACGACACGATCTCCGGCAGCTCGCCCGCGGGCAGCTCCTCGTGCTCGGCCGCCTCCAGCGCGGAGTACGAACCGGGGGAGCGGCGCACCGTCTGCGCGGCGTTGTTGACCAGGATGTCCAACGGCCCCGCGGCGGCGACCTCGTCGGCGACGGCGACGACCTGGGCCGGGTCCCGCAGGTCCACCCCGATCACCCGCAGCCGGTGCAGCCACTCGGCGGCGTCGGGCAGCGCGGCGAAGCGGCGGGCGGCGTCGCGCGGGAAGCGGGTGGTGATGGTGAGGTGCGCGCCGTCGCGCAGCAGCCGCAGCGCGATGTACATCCCGATCTTGGCGCGGCCGCCGGTCAGCAGCGCGCGGCGCCCGGACAGGTCGGTGCGGGCGGCGCGGTGGGCGCGGTGCGCGGCGGCGCAGTCCTGGCACAGCTGGTGGTAGAAGGCGTCGACCACGGTGTAGCGCGTCTTGCAGACGTAGCAGCCGCGGGCGCGGTGCAGCGTCCCCGCGGTCGCGCCGGGGGTGTTCGACACCAGCGGGATGCCGGCGGTCTCGTCGTCGATGCGCCCGGCCGCGCCGGTCGCGGTGGCGGCGGTGACGGCCTCGTCGGAGGACTTCTCGGCCTGCCGCTTCTCGGCGCGGCGGCGCAGCCGCACCGACTTCCAGATCCCCGCGGTCGCCCGCCGGACGACCACGGCGTCGGGGTGTTCGGGCGGCAGCTCGTCGACCTGGGCCAGTACCTTCAGCGCGGTCGCGAGTTCGTCCGGGTCGATGCCGGGGCTGGACACCGGGACACTCCTGGGATCGGTGGTCGGGGGACGGGCGTCGATCCTAGTTCCCCCGATCCCGGCTCAGGACGCCAGCGGCTGCGCGAGCCCGACCTCCTCGGCCATCTCGGTGAGGACGGCGATGTTCAGCTCGAAGGCGTGCACCGCCTCGGCCAGCAGCCGGTCCCGCTGCGCCGGGGTCCAGGCCGCGCCGTCGAGCAGGGCGCGATAGCGGGTCCGGAACACCGACGGGCTGCCGAGGGCCTTGAAGTCGTAGAACAGCCGCCCGGGGCCGTCGATGCCGTAGGTGCGCTGGAGGATCTTCCCGACGACCTGGCCGCCGGCCATGTCGCCGAGGTAGCGGACGTAGTGGTGGGCCACGAACAGCGCCGGGTCCGTCGCGGCCTCGCGCAGCCGCGCCACGTAGGCCGTGGTCGACGGGAGCACCCGGGGGACACCGCCGCCGAGGGCGTCGAGGTCGGCGTGCAGGGCGGGGACCCGGCGCAGCTCGTCGATCACGAACGGCGCCGCGACCGGGTCGGCGGCCAGGACGTCCCCGGCCCCCTCCAGCGCGGTGTAGATCGCGATGTACTGCTCGGCGAGCAGGGTGTAGGCGTCCAGCGGCAGCGCACCGTCGAACAGCGCCGCGAAGTAGGTCGACCCGTGTGCCTGCTCGTGGACCGCCCAGGTGGCCTGGCGGAGATCGGCGGACAGCGTGCCCGTGATGGGGGTCGTGGCGTCCATCGGCCCTCCCGTGACGTGACGTCTGGTGCGACGGCACGGCGCCGGATCTGACACCGTGTCAGATCATGATGGTAGGGCCCCGACGCGGGTAAGGCTAGCCTCAGTCGCGCGCAACCGTCGAGACCGCTCGCAGCACGGCCGCGACCGCCGTCTCGATCGTCGCGTCGAGCTCGGCCGGTTCGACGTCGACGATCCGCCTGCTCGACAGCGCCCCGGCGACGACGGCGGCGAGCACCCGGGGGTCGTCGTCGACCAGGCAGCCCTGCGCCGCGCCCTCGCGCAGCACCGCCACCAGCCGGTCGGAGATGGGGTCGGCGTGCGCGGCGATCCGGCGGTAGGCGGCCGGGTCGAGGGCACCGGCCAGCGCCTGGCCGGGCGGGAGGTGGAACCCGGCGAGGCGGCGCAGCTGCAGCCGGGCGAAGGCGGCGAGCCGTTCGCGCGGGTCGGCGGCCTCGGCGAGCGCGGCGTCGAGCTCGGCGACGTAGCGCTCCGCCTCGTGCTCGACGAACGCGACGAGCAGGGCCTGACGGTCGGGGAAGTGATTGTAGAGGGCCGAGCGCCCCACGCCGGCGGCCGCGGCGACCCCGGACAGGGTCACCGTGTCGAAGCCGCGCTCGTAGAGCTGGACGCGCAGGGCGTCGAACACCCGCTCGCGCACCTGCTCGCGGTGCGTCGCCAGCGAGCCCAGGACCTTCGGCACGCGGGCCAGTGTAGGCCCGCGTACCGGTCGGCCCGGAACCTCAGAGCTGCGAGAGCACCGACTCGACGCCGGAGACCTCGACGGTCGGCGGGACCGGCTCGACGCCGATCCAGCGCACGACGCCGTCGGTGACGATCGCGGCGTAGCGCTGCGAGCGGGTGCCGAGGCCGAACTTCGACCCGTCCATGTCCAGACCGGCGGCCTTGGCGAAGTCGCCGTTGCCGTCGGCGAGCATGAGCACCGCGTCGCCGGCGCCGCGGGACTCGGCCCAGGCCTCCAGGACGAACGCGTCGTTGACCGAGGTACAGGCCACGGTGTCGACGCCCTTGGCCTTGAGCTCGTCGCGGCGCAGGACGTAGCCGGGCAGGTGGGTGTCGGAGCAGGCCGGGGTGAACGCGCCGGGCACACCGAACAGCACGACCGTGCCGGTGCCGAGCACCGAGGCGCTCTGCACGGGCTTCGGGCCCTCGGCGGACGGGGTCATCAGGGTGACGTCGGGGATCTGGTCACCGGCGGCGAGAGCCACGGGTTCCTCCTGGTGCTGCGGGTGGAGCGGTCGGGACCGACCCTAGTCCGCGTCGCCCCGACGGGCCCCGCGCCGTCGTCACACCCCGCCCGTCGTCGAGCACCGTGCGGCGCGGGAACACCGATCGGGAACGGGACGGGCCGGTGGTCGGGGCGTGCGACGGCCGGATCCCGTGGGGCGATCGGCGGGCCAGGGCCAGGACCCGGCCGAGGTGCTGTGGGAGGAGAAGGTGCGCGGGGACCGCATCCGGCCCCGACCGCCTCCGCCTGCGCGCCGCACTCGGTCGCCGACGACACCGGCGCGGGTCACTGCTCCAGCTCGGCCAGGTCCTTGCGGGCCTGCTCCAGCTCTGCCTCCAGCTCCGCGACCCGCGCGGCCTTCGCCGACCGGGCGCCCTCGATGAGCTCGTCGACCGGACCGGACAGGTCGGCGTGCAGCGCCGCGGCCGCCGCGGAGACCGCCGACGCCGTCACCGGCAGACCGCGGGCCACCCACGTGCTGCCCTGCTTCAGCTCGGCCTGCCAGTCGCCGTCGGCGGAACCGCTGACGGTCAGGGTCATGGTCACGACCCGGGTGGTGCGGGCCGTCGAGCCCGGTGGCCTGCCCCGCCTCCGCTTCGGCGGCTCGGGCGTCCCGGTGCTCGCGGTGTCCGCGGGCGGGGTCTCCCCGCCGGTCGTCAGGTCGTCGTCCACGTGCGTCCTCGTCCCTCTCCACCCGGCTGCACGGCCAGGTACAAGGGTGATTCACGAACGCCCGTTCGCCGGTAGCGACCCGCCCGATTGCCCTGTGTGGGTGTCGACGTCCGACGCCCGGTCACGGTCCGGGGCGGTGGCGGTCACCCACAGGAGGATCGGCGTGCGGGCGGCCCGGCTGCCGGCATCGCGGGCATCCGCGTCGACCACCTCGACCAGTACCTGCGCGACCCCGACGGGAACCTGGCCGAGATCAGCGACGAGGTCCGGGCCTCACGCCGTGTCCGGCGTCCCCGCCCGCGCGCGGGCCCGCGCCGCGCGGTGCTCGGGGAACAGCCGCTCCGCGACCGCCGAGACGGGGATGGTCAGGAGCCAGGACAGCATCGCCCAGGTCGGGCTCAGCGGGGCGATCGCGAGCGACGGCAGGAACGACACCACCGGCGCCAGCCCGTTGACCAGCGTGTGGCGGGCCTCGTCGGGTGTCACGTCGGCGCGGGTCAGGCGGCCGCGGTAGGAGCCGTAGGCCCACATCGCGGCGGAGAACGAGCCGATGACGACCAGGTTGGCCGCATAGAGCACGACGGCCGCGGTGCTGTCGCCGTGCCCGCCGAGCAGCGACGTCGGGAACGGCAGGAACGCGATGCCGAACAGGTAGCCGAGGTTGAGCGTCATCATCCGGGCGTCGGCGCGGTCGAAGCGGGCGAACAGCTGGTGGTGGACCGTCCAGTACCGCCCGATCACCGCGAAGCTCAGCGCGAAGGTGAGCATCCGCGGCAGCAGCTCCACCAGCTGCGGGGCGACCGGTCCCGGGCCGAACTCGGCGTCGGTCAGCGGCAGCACCAGCAGCGTGATCGCGATGGCGAACACCCCGTCGCTGAAGAACGTGATCCGTTCCAGCCCGACCTCGACCCGACGCCGCATCGCTGTCCTTTCTCCGTGCAACGGCGCTCATCGTGCCCTACCGGCCGCCGCGGACCTAGGCTGGTCCGTCGTGACGACCCCGCTCGTGCGCACCGTCCGCTTCCACGCCACGGGCGGCCCGGAGGTGCTGCGGGTCGAGCGGCTGCCGTTGCGCGACCCGGGCCCGGGGGAGGTGCGGATCCGGGTGCACGCGGTCGGGCTCAACCGCTCCGAGGTCAACTTCCGCCGCGGCACCTACCTCGACGCCCCGGTGCTCCCCGCGGGCCTGGGCGGCGAGTGCTCGGGCACCGTGCTCGGGACCGGTCCGGGGGTGACGGGCTGGGTGCCCGGCGACGAGGTGTGCGTGATCCCGGCGTCGTCGCAGAACGAGCACCCGGTCTACGCCGACGAGGCCGTCGTGCCGGTCCGGTCGCTGCTGGCCCGCCCGCCCGGTCTCGACGACGACGGCGCCGCCGCGCTGTGGATGCCGCTGCTGACCGTGTGGGGCATGACCCGCCACGCCGTCCGGCTGCGGGAGGGGGACCGGCTCGTCGTCACGGCCGCGGCGAACAGCATCGGGGCCGCGGCGCTGCAGGTCGCGCGGCACCTCGGGGTGCACGCCGTCGCCGTGGTGCCCGACAACCGGCACGCCGGGGTCCTGCGCTCCGCCGGGGCCGCGGAGGTGCTGACCGGCACGCCCGACGCCGAGGCGCTGCGGTCCGCGCTCGGCGGCGGTGCCGACCTGGTCCTCGACGCCGAGGGCGGGCCCGGTGTCGCCCGGCTGGTGCGGGCCTGCGCGCCGGGGGGCGCGGTGATCGTCCACGGCGGACTGTCCGGGGAGCCGACACCGCTGCCCGCGGCCGGGTACGCGCCGGTGTGGCTGCGCCGCTTCCACGTCCGCGAGGTCACCGGCGACGCGGCGGTGCTGGCCCGGGCCGAGACGTTCGCCCGGGCCGGGCTCGCCGCGGGCACGCTCACCCCGCTGGTGGAGCGGGTCTTCGACCTGGACGACGGCGTCGCGGCCGTCGCCGCCGCGCACGCGCACCTGGAGTCGCCGGACCGGGCCCCGGGCAAGCCGGTGCTGCGGACCGGTCAGCGGAACAGGTAGGCGCCCAGCACGGCGTTCCCGACGCCGGCGACCAGGCCGAGCGCGTCGAGCGATCGCCCCGACGGCGGTGCGCCCCGCACCGCGGCACCGGGCCGTGACGCCCGTCCACGTCGCGAACGCGCCACCGGCCCGGCCCAGCACGGCCGGGAGCAGAACGCCGATCGCGGCGAGCGCGCCCGGGAACGCGGCCTGCCGGGGGAGGGCCCGACCGTGGCGGGGCATGGGCACGGTCACGGTCGTTCGCATTGCTCATGACATGGGTTGCGTGATGCAATGGTCAGCAGGTCCGAAACGTCCATGATCTCTCCGGGGTCCGTTCCCGGGGAAAGGCGATGACATGTCCCGAACATCCGGTGCAGCGCACGCCCCCAGCCCGTTCCGCCAGCCCAAGGCCGTCTGGGCGGTGGCCTTCGCCTGCGTCATCTCGTTCATGGGCATCGGGCTGGTCGACCCGATCCTGCCGTCGCTGTCCGGGCAGCTGCACGCCACGCACACCGAGGTCGAGCTGCTGTTCACCAGCTACCTCGTCGTGACCGCGATCGCGATGCTGGTGACCGGCTGGGTGTCGTCCCGGATCGGCGCGAAGAAGACCCTCGTCACCGGCCTGGCGCTGATCGTGGTGTTCGCCGCGCTGGCCGGGGCGTCGTCGGGGATCTGGGGCATCGTCGGCTTCCGCGCCGGCTGGGGCCTGGGCAACGCGCTGTTCATCGCGACCTCGCTCGCGGTGATCGTCGGCTCGGCCTCGGGCGGGTTCGCCGGCGCGATCGTGCTCTACGAGACCGCGCTCGGCGTCGGCATCGCCACCGGTCCGCTGCTCGGCGGGCTGCTCGGCAACGTCTCCTGGCGGGGCCCGTTCTTCGGTGTCTCGGTGCTGATGCTGATCGCGCTCGTCGCGACCGTCGTGCTGCTGGAGCCGACGCCGGTCCCGACCCGCAAGGCGACGCTCTCCGAACCGCTGACCGCCCTGCGCCACCGCGCGCTCGCCACGACCAGCGGGGTCGGACTGCTCTACAACTGGGGCTTCTTCACCCTGCTCGGCTACGCACCGTTCCTGATGGGCGGGCTCGACCCGATCTCCCTCGGTGCGGTGTTCTTCGGCTGGGGCCTGCTCGTCGCGGTCTTCGCGGTGTTCGGCGCGCCCTGGCTCAAGGACCGCCTCGGCACCGCGCGCACCCTCTACGGCGCGCTCGTCGGCATCGCGGTCCTGCTCGCGGCCATCGGGCTGTTCGCCGACGTGCCCGCCGTGGTGATCGTCGCGGTGGTCCTGTCCGGGGTCGTGGTCGGTGTCAACAACACCCTGGTGACGACGGCGGTCATGTCGATCTCGCCGGTGCCCCGCCCGACCGCGTCGGCGACCTACGGGTTCGTCCGGTTCATCGGTGGCGGTCTCGCCCCGTTCGCCGCGGGCCTGATGGCCGCGGCCGTCGGCGCCTCGGTGCCGTTCCTGATCGCCGCGGTCGTCGTGCTGGTGGGGGTGGCGCTGCTGTCGACGATCCGCCGCGAGCTGGACGCCGCCGACGCCGAGGCCGAGCGGCCCGGCCCGTCGCACGAGCGCGCCGACGCCGAGGAGGCCGTCCGGGAGGTGCCCGGGCTGCCGACCGAGGCGGTGATCGCCGAGGACGCGCTGCAGCACGACCGGCGCTGAGTCCCCTCCGCCCCGAGCGGGCCCCCGTCCGGACCGTCCGGCCGGGGGCCGCTCCGTGTCGTGCCGCCCGTGCCGGCGGCGCGGTCAGCCGGTGACGAGGGCGGCGAAGCGGTCCAGGTCGACGTTGCCGCCGGAGATCGTGACGCCGATCCGGGCCCCCCTCCACCGCTGCGGGTCCGCGGCGACGGCGGCGCGCACACCCGCGAACGCCAGCGCCCCGGTCGGCTCGACGAGCACCTTGTAGCGCGCCGCGAACAGCGCCATCGACTCGACCAGGGCGGTGTCGGGCACGGTCACGATGTCGGTGACGAGCTGCGCGATCACCGGGAACGTGTGGTCGCCGAGGTGGGTGGTGGCGGCGCCGTCGGCGAGCGTGCGGGGCTGCGGGATGCGCACGACGTGCCCGGCGCGCAGGGACTGCAGGCCGTCGTCGCCGGCCTCGGGCTCGACGCCGTACACCCCGGCGTCGGGGGACAGGGCCTGTGCCGCGAGCAGCGACCCGGAGAGCAGCCCGCCCCCGCCGAGGCAGACGAACAGCGCGTCGAGCGGGCCGTGGTCCTCCAGCAGCTCCAGCACCGCGGTGCCCTGCCCGGCGATGACGTGCGGGTGGTCGTAGGGCGGGACGAGGGTGAGCCCGCGCTCCTCCGACAGTGCGGTCGCGATGGCCGCGCGGTCCTCGGCGTAGCGGTCGTAGCCGACGACCTCGGCGCCGTAGCCGCGGGTGGCGGCGAGCTTCGAGGCCGGGGCGTCGTGCGGCATCACGATCGTCGCGGGGACCTCCAGCAGCTGTGCGGCCAGCGCGACGGCCTGGGCGTGGTTGCCCGAGGAGAACGCGACGACCCCCGCCCGCCGCTGTGCGTCGGACAGCCGGGACAGCGTGTGGAACGCCCCGCGGAACTTGAAGCTCCCGGTGCGCTGGAGGTTCTCCGCCTTCACGAACACCTGCGCGCCGAGCTCGGCGTCGGTGAGCCGGGAGGTGAGGACGGGGGTGCGGTGGGCGTGCCCGCGCAGGATCGCTGCGGCGGCACGGACGTCGTCGGGGGTGGGGAGAGCGTTCACGGGACCACCTTCCGCCGCCCGGCGGAGCCGGTTCAAGCCCGTTCGGGTCCGGTCACGATCGGGTGTAACGACCGACACGTCCGGATCGCTGCTACCTGCGTGGGGCTGCCCGGCGCGTTCGCCGACCTGGACACCCTGGAGCCCGGCGACGAGATCCGCGTCGACCGCGCCGACGGGACGTCGGTGGTGTTCGTCGTGCGCCGGGTCGGGCGTTTCCCCACGGCGGATTTCCCGACCGCCGAGGTCTACGGCGACCTCGACCACGCGGGCCTGCGGCTGATCACCTGCGGCGGGGTGTTCGACCGGTCGGCCCGCAGCTACGTCGACAACGTCGTCGTGTTCGCCGACCAGGTCCGCTGAGCGGCCCGATCGCCCCGCGCCCCGCGGAGCGCTGTCCGGGCCCGCCGCGCCGTCGCGGTCCGCGCCCCTCGCTCGTCGAGATGCAGCTCAGCGGGCCGTCGAGATCCACGATTCCCGCTGAGCTGCATCTCGGCGAACTGCCGGTCCGGGGCGGACGCTGTTCTCGGCGACCGGGCCGGCGCGCCGACGCGCCGAGATGCGGCCGAGGGTCGTTCCGATGGGCTGCCGACAGCCCCGAGCTGCATCTCGACGTGCGAGCGGAGCTCCGGCGGGCGGGGGGCGCGGAGCTCATCTCCGTCGCCCGGTGCCCCGTCCCGGTGTCGCGGTGCGCGGGTCCTCGGGCCAGGCGTGCTTCGGGTAGCGCCCGCGCAGCTCGGCCCGGACCTGCGGGTAGGCGTTGTCCCAGAACGAGTCCAGGTCCGCGGTGACCGCCGTCGGACGCCCGGCGGGGGACAGCAGGTGCAGCACCACCGGGACCCGGCCGTCGGCGACGGCCGGGGAGCCGGTCCACCCGAACACCTCCTGGACCTTCACCGGCAGGGCCGGGGCCGCGCCGGAGTAGTCCAGCGCGATCCGGGACCCGGTGGGGACGGTGAGCCGCTCCGGGGCCAGCTCGTCGATCCGCCCGGCGAGCCCGCCCACCGACGCGGCGACGTGCCGGCGCAGCGCGGGGCCGGCGTCGACCCGGGCCAGGTCGGAGCGTCGCCGGGCGGTGGCGAGCGGACCGGCCAGCCACCCGGCAGGATCGGCGGCCGAGTCGAGCAGCGCCTCCTCGGACACGTCCGGCCACGGTGCGCCCAGCACCCGGTGCAGGAAGCCCAGCCGCTCACGCAGTGACACCGCCCCCGCGGTCCAGCGCAGCAGCCCGGTGCCCTCGGCACGCAGCCCGGCGACGAGCGCGTCGCGGACGGCACCGGGGTCGGGGGAGCGGTCGGGCTTCTCCGACAGCACGATCGCGCCGAGCCGGTCGACGGTGCGGGCGCGGACGTCGCCGTCGCTCCAGACGGCCTCCGAGCCGGTGACCCGCAGCGGCGCGGCGGCCCGCCGCGCGGTCGCGGCGTCGGTGGTCGCGGCGAGGCGGACCCGGCCGTGGATCTGCCCGGGGCGCCGGTCGGCGACGGCGACGGCCAGCCACTCGGCGTCGCGCAGCGGGCCGGGCGGGACCTCGACGGCGGTGCCGCCGGTCATGAGGAACACCCCGGCCGCGCCGTCGCGGCGCCGGGCGAGCCGCTCGGGGTGGGCGAGCCCGGTGACCAGCGCGACGAGCTCGGTGCCCGGAGCCCCCTCGGCGCGACCGGCCCGTTCGCGCGCACGGCCCGGGGCCCCGGCGGCCGGGCCGGAGCGGGCCACGGCTCCCGGCGAGGTGCCCGGTGGCGGGGTGTCCGCCGACGTCGTGCCGGTCGGGGAGGCGGCGGCCGCAGGGGACGAGGCAGGCGACGCGGCGGCGGCGCGGGTGCGGCGCAGCGCGCCGGTCAGGCGGTCCCGGTCCCCGCGCCACCGCCCGGCGCCGGGCGCGTCGCCGGAGCGCAGGCGGGCCAGCGCGGCGGTCAGGTCGTCGGCGGGACCGGCGAGGGTGTCGTCGTCGAGGACGGCGACGATCCCGGCGACCTCGGCCGGGGCTCCACCGGCGGCGACGCCGTCGAGCAGGGCCCTGGCGAGGCGCGGGTGCAGGCCCAGCGCGGAGATCCGCCGTCCCCGGTCGGTGACCGCGCCTCGCGCGTCGATCGCGCCGAGTGCGGTCAGCACCGTCCGTCCGGCGGCCAGCGGACCGGGCGGCGGGGCGTCCCACCAGCGCAGACCGCTGCCGTCGGGGGTGCCCCAGACGGCGAGGTCCAGCGCGAGCGCGGTGAGGTCGGCGGTGCGGATCTCGGGGTCCGGGGCGTCGGCGAGACCCTCGCCCTCGGGCCAGCAGCGGAAGGCGAAGCCGGGTGCCTCCCGGCCGGCGCGGCCCGCGCGCTGGGTCGCGACCGCGCGCGAGACCCGCCGTGTCACCAGGCCGGACAGCCCGCGCCGGTGGTCGGTGTGCGGGACCCGGACCAGCCCGGAGTCGACGACCGCCCGCACACCGGGCACGGTCAGGCTGGACTCGGCGACGGCGGTGGCGAGCACGATCCGGCGCCGCGGCCCGTCGCGCAGCGCCGCGTCCTGCTCGGCGGCGGGCAGCCTGCCGTGCAGCGCGAGGACGTCGGCGTCGGGCCCCAGCTCGCGCAGCGCCGACGCGGTCCGCCCGATCTCCGCGACGCCCGGCAGGAACGCCAGCACGCTGCCGTGCTCGAGCGCCCGCACGCACGTGCGGGCGACGGTGTTCTCGATCCGCTCGGTACCGCCGCGACCCGCCCGGGCGGGCGGGACGTGGGTGACGGCGACGTCGTAGCTGCGGGCGGCGACCTCCAGCACCGGCGCGGCCCGGTCGTCGTCGCCCAGCAGCACGGCGGGGCGGGCCGCGTCGAGGGTCGCGGAGGTGGCGAGCAGCCGCAGGTCGGGCCGCAGCCCGTCGCGGGCGTCGAGCAGCAGGGTGAGCAGCAGGTCGGCGTCGAGGTGACGCTCGTGCACCTCGTCGAGGACGACGGTGGACACCCCGGTCAGCTCCGGGTCCCCGGCCAGGCGGCGCAGCAGCAGCCCGGAGGTGACGACCTCGACCCGGGTGCCGGGCCCGGTGCGGGCGTCGCCGCGGACGCGGTAGCCGACCGGCCCACCGACCCCGGTCCCGAGCAGCGACGACATCCGGGCCGCGGCGGCGCGGGCGGCGACCCGGCGCGGCTCGGCGACGAGCACCGTGCCCGCGGGCGCCGGACCGGAGCCGTCGAGCCCGGCCAGGGCGAGCGGGACGAGGGTGGTCTTGCCGGTGCCGGGCGGGGCGACGAGCACGGCGCCGCCGCGGTCGTCCAGCGCCGCCCGCAGCTCGTCGAGGACGGCGCGGACCGGCAGGTCGGGGAGTGGGGGCATCACCCCCGAGTATGGGTCAGGCCAGCCCGCTGTAGGACAGCACCATGATCACGACGACCGCGGCGGCCAGTCCGGCGGTGATCAGCAGCAGCACCCAGCCCGGCAGCGCGGTCTCGTCGAGGACGGGGGCCGCGGGACGGTGGTCGGCGGCGGTGGTGGCGGGCATCGTTGCTCCTGCGGGTTCGGACTGCGTCGGACGGACGAACCTGATGTCGCGCACGGACCAGGAGCCGTTAACCGTGGTCCCCGAAATTGATGACGGCTACGTTCGGAGCGACGTCGACGACGACCGTCAGGCCCAACTTCCGGAGGCGCGATGAGCTCGC
Organism: Pseudonocardia tropica; assembly: GCF_040105315.1. Lineage (NCBI taxonomy): Bacteria > Bacillati > Actinomycetota > Actinomycetes > Pseudonocardiales > Pseudonocardiaceae > Pseudonocardia > Pseudonocardia tropica. The sequence continues at coordinate 191,718 of NZ_JBEDNP010000006.1, read as the reverse complement.
CCACCACGACCCGACCGGCATCCGACGCGACCCGCGTGGCGCAGGCCGCCCGGGAGGTGGTCCAGGCCCACGACCCGCGTTCGGTGCCGCGCGAGGAGCTGTTCGGCGCCCTCTACGACGCCGGGCTCGCCTGGGTGCACCACCCCGAGGGGCTCGGTGGGCTCGGCCTGTCCCGCGGGCTGCAGCCGGTGGTCGACCAGATCGTCACCGACGCCGGCGGCGAGCGGATGTTCGCGGTCAACCCGATCGGCTACGGCATGGGCGCGCCGACCGTCGTCGAGTACGGCCCGGACCGCGAGCAGGTCGGGGCGTGGCTCCGGCCGATGGCCACCGGCGAGGAGATCTGGTGCCAGCTGTTCAGCGAGCCCGGCGCCGGCTCCGACGTCGCGGGCCTGGCCACCTCCGCGGTCCGCGACGGCGACGAGTGGGTCGTCAACGGGCAGAAGGTCTGGACGACCCTGGCCCACGTCGCGCGGTGGGGGATGCTCGTCGCCCGCACCGACCCCGACCGGCCCAAGCACCGCGGCCTGACCTACTTCGTGATCGACATGACCCAGCCGGGCGTCGACGTCCGCCCGCTGCGCCAGATGACCGGGCAGGCCGAGTTCAACGAGGTCCACCTGCACGACGCCCGCGTCCTCGACGCGCACCGGCTCGGCGAGGTCGGCGCCGGCTGGACGGTCGCGATCACCACCCTGATGAACGAGCGCACCGCCATCGGCGGGGTCACCGGGCGGCGCGGCAGCGGCGTGATCGGCGAGGCGCTGGGCCTGTGGCGGGCCCACCCCGACCGGCACACCCCGGTGCTGCGCGACCGGCTCGCAGCGCTGTGGACGCGCGCCGAGACCCACCGCCTCACCCTCGCCCGGGCGCGGCGCACCGCGAGCGCCGGGCAGCCCGGCCCGGAGGGGTCGGTGTCCAAGCTGGTCGGCGCCGAGCTGAACCAGGACGTCTACGAGTTCTGCATGGACCTGCTCGGCCCGGACGCGCTGCTCTACGACGACTGGACGATGGACCGCGGGCGGGTCCACACCGACCCGAACTCCACGGTGCAGCAGCGCTTCCTGCGCTCGCGCGCGAACACCATCGAGGGCGGCACCTCGGAGGTCATGCGCAACATCCTCGGCGAACGCGTCCTCGGCCTGCCCGGCGAGCCCCGGTCGGACTCCGACCGCCCCTGGAAGGAGGTCCCCCGTGGCTGAGCAGGAGCTCCGGGAGTTCGACGTCACCGACGAGCAGCGCGAGCTGCGCGCGGCGCTGCACCGCTTCGCCGAGCGTCAGCACGACGAGGCCACCCTGCGCCGGCTCGTCGACACCACCGACGGGTTCGACCGGGCGCTGTGGTCCCGGCTCGGCACCGAGCTCGGCGCGCTGTCCCTCGCGGTGCCCGAGGACCTCGGCGGCGCCGGCGGGACCTGCGTGGACCAGGCCGTCGCGGCCGAGGAGCTGGGTGCGGCGCTGGTGACCGGGCCGCTGCTCGGCACCGTCGCGCTCGCGGTCCCGGCGCTGGTCGCGGCCCCGGCGGGCGACGTGCGCGACGCGCTGCTCGCCGCGCTGGCCGACGGCTCGCGCACCGCGGCCCTGGTCGCCGGGCTCACCGCGCCCTACGACGGCGCCTCCGCGGCGGGCGTCACCGCCGACGGCGACCGGCTCAGCGGCACGGTGGAGCACGTCCCGGACGCGGGCGCCGCGGACGTGCTGGTCGTCGCGGCCGCGGGATCCGACGGCCCGGTGCTGGCCGTGGTCGACCCCGGCGCCGACGGGGTGCGGGTGCAGCGGTGCGGCTCGTTCGACGTGACCCGACCGGTCGCCCGGGTCGTCCTCGACGGCGCGACCGGCACCGTGCTCGCCACCGGCGCGGACGCCGACGGGGCGCTGCGGCACGCCTTCCGCACCGCCGGGGCGCTGCTCGTCGCCGAACAGGCAGGCATCGCCCGGCGGCTGCTCGACCTGACCGTCGCCTACGCGAAGGAGCGGCTGCAGTTCGGCAGGCCGATCGGGTCGTTCCAGGCGGTGAAGCACCGGTGCGCGGACATGCTCGTCGCCGTCGAGCAGGCCCGGACCGCGGCGCTGCACGCGGCGTGGGCGGTCGACGACCCGCGCGTCGACGACGCCGACCTCGCGGTGTCGATCGCGCAGGCCACCTGCTCGGAGACGGCGTACCGGGTCGCCGCCGACGCGGTGCAGCTGCACGGCGGGATCGGGTTTACCTGGGAGCACGTCGCGCACCTGTACTACAAGCGCGCCGTCGCCGACGCGTTGCTGCTCGGGTCCGTCGAGGCCCACCGCGAGCGCATCGCCGCACTGGTGCTGGACACCCTCGGCGACGACGTCCGCGAGCCCCGGGTGGCGACCGGCTGAGCGCCGGGAGCCGGGTCAGACCTTGTTCAGGCCCGGCTCCCGGTCCGGCACCACGAACGACGCCGCCGTGCGCACCGTGGCACCGGGCTCGCTGACCCGGGACACGGTGCGGAAGTCCGCGCGCATCTGCGCGGGGGTGAACGTCGCCAGCACGTAGCCGCGCCGGTCGAGCGACCACACCGAGCTGCCGCCCCCACCGGACCTCGCGTCGCCGTCGCCGTCGCCGCCGGAGGTGACCGAGGTGGTGACGAGCTCGGTGCCGGCGATCCGGTCGTCGGCGCCGGGGATCTCGTTGGCGTGATGGACGTGCTCGTCGCCGGTGAGGACGACGGCGTTGCGCACGCCCGCCTCGGTCCAGCCGCGGACCACCCGCTCCCGGGATCCGGTGAACTGCCCCCAGGTCCCGGACTTGCCGCCGCTGCGCGGGGCGAAGAACACCTGCTGGGCCAGCACGTCCCAGCCCGCGGCGGAGTCCTTCAGGCCGCGCAGCAGCCAGCGTTCCTGGTCGGCGCCGAGCATCGAGCCGCGCATCCGGTACTGGCGGGTGTCCAGGACGTGGAAGGTGGCGAGCGAGCCCCACGAGAGCCGCCGGTAGAGCTGGATGCCCGGGCCGTCGGGCACCGAGGCCCGGCGCAGCGGCATGTGCTCGTAGTACGCCTGGGCCGCGGCCCGGCGCCGGTCGGGCGTCGCACCGTCCCAGTCGTTGACGACCTCGTGGTCGTCCCACACGACCACCCACGGGGCGACGGCGTGGGCGGCGCGCAGGTCGTCGTCGGAGCGCTGGTGGGCGTGGGTGCGGCGGTACCCGGCGAGGGTCCTCGGCTCCGGCGGGCCCGGGTCGCGGACCTCGCCGCGGTCGGACTCGTAGAAGTAGTCGCCCAGGTGCAGGACCAGGTCGGGGGCGTCGGCGGCCAGCCCGCGGTAGGCGGTGAAGTGGCCTGCCCCGAACTTCGCGCACGACGCCGTCGCGACGGTCAGCGAGGCGGCGGCCGCCCCGGCCGCGGGAGCGGTCCGGGTGCGGGCGGCGGGGGAGAGGTGGCCGCCGGTGCGGAACCGGTAGAAGTACTCGCGCCCGGGGGCCAGCCCGGCGGGCTCGGCGTGCACGCTGTGCGCGAGCTCCCGGGTGGCGGTCTCGGTGCCGCGCGACACGACCCGGGTGAAGCGCTCGTCCTCGGCGACCTCCCATCCGACCTCGACGGCCCGGTCGGGCATGCCGCCGTGGCCGTCCTCGGCGTCGGGCTCGGGGGCGAGCCGGGTCCACAGGACCATGCCGTCGGGTGCGGGATCGCCCGAGGCGACGCCGAGGGTGAACGGGTCGGGCGTCGTCGCCCGCCGCAGGGCTCCGGCGAACCAGCGGGGCACGGCGGCGGGCTCGCCACCGGTGGAGGCGGGCGCCAGCCCCGCGACCGCGGCGCCGAGGGTGCCGAGCAGCACGCTGCGGCGTGGCAGTGCGGTCACACGTCCTCCTGTGCGTGGTGGTCCGGCGGAACCGTCCATGCTCCGCCCCGGTGCCCCGGACTGCGGTGTGCACGCGCCGGGGCCGGTCTCACCGGACGAGTGAATCACCGCGGGTGCCCGGGCACGGCCGTTCGGGCGGAACCGCCGGGTGCGCCCCGGCCCCCGCGGTACACGCGTCCGGACGACCGAACTTAGTGAGCTGCGTCACATCCAGCCTCACATCGAACCTCCGTCCCGCGAGTCACGAAAGCAGTTCGTCGGGATCGCGCCGGGTCGCGGCCCGTGACCGCGACGCCCTCGACGTCGCGGCCGGAATCGTGCCGGAGTGCCCCGAAACGGTGTTGATCGGTGGTCCGGGCGATCACGAAAAATAACTATGTAACGCGTTGGAAATGGTCGACGATTCTGCCCGTACACGTTCGTACTGCCGGGGGATGGCGATGGTGTCGAAAGACGGGGTGATGACCGCCGGGCCTGTGCGCGAACGGGAATCGCGCACCGTGTCCGAGGCGGAACACGCTGCCGTGGTCGCGTTCACCGCGATCATCGCGGAGCTGCTCGACGCGCCCGTGCGTCCGGACGACCACTTCTTCGTCGACGCCGGGGCCGACTCCATGGTCCTCGCCCGGTTCTGTGCGCGGGTCCGGCAGCGGCCCGACCTGCCGCACGTCGCGATGACCGACGTCTACGCCCACCCCACCGTGGCCGGGCTGGCCGCGGCGCTCGCCCCCTCGATCGCGCGCCCCGGACGCACCGTCGGCGACGTGCGCGAGGGCTACCGGGCGATCCTCGCCGAGCTGGTCGGCGCCGAGGTCGGGGTCGACGCCGACGTGTTCGCCGACCTCGGTGCCGACTCCATGACGATGACCCGGTTCTGCGCCCGGGTGCGCCGTCGCGACGACCTGCCCGACGTCGCGATGACCGACGTCTACGCCCACCCCACCGCCGCCGGGCTGGCCGACGCGCTCGCCGGGGACGCCGGCCCCGCGGACGCCGCGCCCGCGCCCGCCCGGCCGGTCCCGACCGGCTCCACCCGCGCCTACGTCCTGTGCGGCGCCGCCCAGCTCGTGACGTTCGTCGTGTTCACCCTCGCCTACGGCACCCTGCTCGGGGCCGTCTACCAGTGGATCGCGCTGGGCTCGGACCTGCTGAGCTTCTACCTGCGGTCGCTGGCCGCGGTCGCGGTGGCCTTCGCGGTGTTCACGGTGCTGCCGATCGCGGCGAAGTGGCTGCTCGTCGGCCGGTGGACCGAGCGCGAGATCCCGCTGTGGAGCGCCGCCTACTACCGGTTCTGGCTGGCCAGGACCCTGGTCCGGACCAACCCGCTGCTGCTGGTCGCGGCCGGCTCCCCGCTGCTGCCGCTCTACCTGCGGCTGCTCGGCGCCCGGATCGGGCCCGGCGTGGTCATGCTGGCGCGCACGATCCCGGCCTGCCCGGACCTGCTCACGATCGGCGCGAACACCGTGCTGCGCAAGGACTCGATCCTGTCCTGCTACCGCGCCGAGCCGGGCATCATCCGGACCGGCCGGGTCACGATCGGTGCCCGCGTCGTCGTCGGCGAGGCGTCGGTGATCGACATCGGGACCGAGATCGGCGACGGCGGACGGCTCGCCCACGCCTCCTCGCTGCACACCGGCCAGGTCGTCCCGGCCGGTGCGACCTGGTGGGGCACACCGGCCCGCCCGGGTGGCGGCGACCCCGGCGCCGGGGTCTCGGCGACGGTCGGCCGGGCCCGGCGCGCCGGCTACGCGACCAGCCAGCTCGGCTGGCTGCTGCTGGTCTGGCTGCCGCTGGGGACCGGCGTGCTCGACGCGGTGCTGGAGCGGATCCCGACCCTGGCCGCGGTGCTGGCCGCGGGGACCGCGGAGGTCCTGTCCGGGCAGATGTGGATCGACGCGGTCCTCACCACCACCTTCCTGCTCCTGGGCGGCATGGTGGTCGGGCTGTTCGGCGCCGCCGTCGTCGCGCGGGTGCTGTCGGCCGGGCTCACCGAGGGGCGTCCCTACCCGCTCTACGGCCTCCGGTACACGTTGCAGCGCACCGTGTTACGGATCACCAACATCAAGTTCTTCACCTATCTGTTCGGCGACAGCTCCTACATCGTCGATTACCTCCGGATCATCGGGCACGATCTCCGACGTACCCCGCAGACGGGAACGAATTTCGGTACGGCGGTGAAGCAGGAGACGCCGTACGCGAGCTCGATCGGAACCGGGACGATGGTCGCCGACGGCCTGTCCATCGTCAATGTCGACTATTCGGACACCGCATTCGTCGTGAACCGGACCCGGATCGGGTCGAACTCGTTCCTGGGCAACAGGATCGTCTACACCGCGGGCTCCCGGGTCGGCGACGACTGCCTGATCGCGACCAAGACGCTCGTCCCGACCGACGGCCCGGTGCGGACCGGGGTCGGGCTGCTCGGCTCGCCGCCGTTCGAGATCCCCCGCACCGTCGCCCGGGACGCGACGTTCGGGCACCTGCACACCGGGCTCGACCTGCACGACCGGCTCCGCGCCAAGAACCGCTACAACCGTCGGTCGATCGCGCTGGTCCTGGCGGTCCGCTGGGGAGCCCTGTTCGGGATCACGCTGCTCGCGTTCGTCGTCGCGGCCCTGATCGTGCCGCTCGGCCCGATCGCGGTCGGGGTGCAGCTGCTCGTGTCGCTGCTGTTCACGATGGCGTACTCGATCGCCGTCGAGCGGCTCACCGTCGCCGGGCGTCGCCGGCTGCGGCCCCGCTTCTGCTCGGTGTACGACCCGTACTTCTGGTGGCACGAGCGCTACTGGAAGCTCGTCGTGCAGGGCTGGGACCGGATGCTCGCCGGGACCCCCTTCAAGAACCTCGTCACCCGCGCGCTCGGCGTGCAGATCGGCCGCCGCGTCTTCGACGACGGCTGCGGCATGACCGACCGCACGCTCGTGCGCATCGGCGACGACGTCGTCCTCAACGCCGGGTCGGTGCTGCAGTGCCACTCGCAGGAGGACGGCACCTTCAAGTCCGACCACATCACCGTCGGCACCGGCGCCTGTCTCGACGTCGGGGCCTTCGTCCACTACGGCGCCGTCGTCGGCGACGCCGCCCGCATCGGCTGCGACGCCTTCCTCATGAAGGGCGAGGACGTCCCCGCCGGTGCCTTCTGGGAGGGGAACCCGGCCCGCGCCACGCCCCGGCCCGCCCCCACCCCGCTGTCGAACGGAGAGTCCGCACGATGACCGGCACGCTCGCCGACCCCACCACCACGACCACCCGTGAGTACTGGACCCGGGTGCTGCTCACCGGCGGGGCCACCCCGGCCCCGGCCTGGACCGGCACGCCCCGCCCCGGTACCGCCGTCCACACCGAGCCGATCCCGCGGGACGCGGTCGCCGCCGTCGCCGCGGTGACCGGCGTCGAGCCCGGCGCGGTGCTGCTCGCCGCGCACGCCGCCGTCCTCGCCGCCCTGTCCGGGGACACCGAGGTCACCGCCGGGGTCCCGGCGCACGCCGGAGCGGCCCCGCTGCCGGTGTCCCTCGACACCGCCCGCAGCTGGTCGGCGCTGGTCACCGCCGCCGCCGACGCCCTGGCCGGGCTGCGCGCCCACCCCGCCCCCGACCTGGGACGCCTCGCCGCCGAGCTCGGGACGGCGGTGCCCTCGTTCGGCACCGTGCTCGACCCGGGCGCCGACCTGCGCGGCACCGAGATCGCCCCCGGGGCGCTCGGCCGGACCGGGGACCGCGGCGACGACGCCGCCGGCGCGGCCCGCGCGGTCCCGTCCGACGCCGGGGTGCACGTCTCGGCGGCCGGGGGGACGCTGACCCTGGCCTACCGCCTCGACCTGCTCGACGTGACCGCCGCCGCCCGGATCGCCGGCTACCACGCCGCGGCCCTGGCGCTCGCCGCCGCCGACCCCGGCGCGCCCGTGCGCCCGTCGGCGCTGGTCGGGCGGGCCGAGCGCGACGCCCAGCTCGGCGACCTCGCCGGCCGGCCCCGGGACCTCCCCGACCGCCGCCCGCACGAGCTGCTCGCCGACCGCGCCGCCGCGGCCCCCGACGAGGTCGTCGCCGAGCACGCGGGCGTCACCCTCACCCGCGCCGAGCTGGAGGACCGCGCCGCCCGCGTCGCCACGACCCTGCTCGACGCCGGGCTGGCGCCCGAGGACGTCGTCGCCGTGGTGTGCGACCGCGACCTCGACTGGATGGTCGCGGTGCTCGCCGTCCTGCGCGCCGGCGGCGCCTACCTGCCGGTCGAGCCGCACTTCCCGGCCGATCGGATCGCCCGCACGCTCACCCGCGCCGGGTGCCGGATCGCGCTGACCACCGACGCCACCCGCGCCCACCTCGACGAGGCCGGCGTCGCGACGACGGTGCTGACCGTGCCGGACGCGGTCGCCGCCGCCGACGGCCCCGCACCCACCGCCGACGTCCCGGCCGACGGGCTCGCCTACCTGTACTTCACCTCCGGCTCCACCGGCGAGCCCAAGGGCGCGATGTGCGAGCACGCCGGGATGCTCAACCACCTGCTCGCCAAGATCGAGGACCTGGAGCTGGAGCCGGGCTGCGTGGTCGCCCAGACCGCGCCGCAGTGCTTCGACATCTCGCTGTGGCAGCTCGTCGCGGGTCCGCTCGCCGGCGGGCGCACCCTGCTCGTCGAGCAGGACGTGATCCTCGACGTCCGCCGCTTCGTCGACACCCTGGTGCGGTCCCGGGTCACCGTCGCCCAGCTCGTGCCCAGCTACCTCGAGGTCGTGCTGACCTACCTGGAGGAGCACCCCACGGCGCTGCCCGACCTGCGGATGGTCTCGGCCACCGGGGAGGCGCTCAAGACCGAGCTGGTGCAGCGCTGGTTCCGGGTGCTGCCAGGCGTCCCGCTGGTCAACGCCTACGGCCTGACCGAGACCTCCGACGACACCAACCACGCCGTGCTGCGCTCCGCGCCCGCGGACGGCCGGGTCCCGCTCGGTGCCCCGGTGCCCGGGGTGAAGGTCTACGTCGTCGACGCCGACCTGGCGCCGGTCCCGCTCGGCGCGCCCGGGGAGATCGTGTTCTCCGGGGTGTGCGTCGGCCGCGGCTACGTCAACGACCCCGACCGCACCGCGGCGGCGTTCGGCTCGGACCCGCACCGGCCCGGCGAGCGGCTCTACCGCAGCGGCGACCACGGCCGCTGGCGCCCCGACGGTCAGCTCGAGTTCCTCGGCCGGCGCGACAACCAGGTCAAGATCCGCGGGTTCCGGATCGAGATCGGCGAGATCGAGAACGCGCTGCTGGCGGTGCCCGGTGTCCGCGACGCCTGCGTCGTCGTCGCGACGACCGCGGGCGGGCCGCAGCTGGTCGCCTACCACGCCGGCGACGGCCCGGACGCGCCCGAGGTCCGAACCCGGCTGGCGCGCAGCCTGCCCGCCTACATGGTCCCGCCGACGGTCCACCGGCTCGACCCGCTGCCGGTCACCGCCAACGGCAAGATCGACCGCAAGACCCTCACCGCGCACGCGACCGCGGCCGCGGCGCAGGCCGCCGTCGCCGGGAGCGCGTCGGCCGGCCCGACCGGTGGCGAGCTCACCGCGGCCCAGCGCCGCGTCGTCGACGCCGTCACCCGCGTCCTCGACCTGCCCGCCGGATCGGTGGGCCCCGACGACGACTTCGCCGACCTAGGGGGCAGCTCGCTGTCCGCGGTGAAGCTCGTGATCGCGCTCGGCCGGGCCGTCACGGTCCGCCAGGTGCTCGACCGTCCCGTCCTCGCCGACCTCGCCGGGTTGCTCCCGGCCGACCGGCGCTGACCACCACAGGGGGAGACATGACCGGATCACTGCTCGGGGTGCGCCCGCACCCCGGACGACCGCCCGTCCTCGACGCGGGCCCGGGCGGCGATGCCGCCGGCTGGACCGAGCGCCACGGCGACGCGCTGCGTGACCTGCTCGACGACCACGGTGTCGTGCTGGTGCGCGGGCTCGGCCTGCGCACCGTCGCCGACGTCGCCGGTGTGGCCGCCCGGCTGGGGACCGGCAGCTACGTCGAGCGCGAGGCGATCGCCGCCCGGACCCTGCTGTCGGACGGCGTCTACTCGGCCACCCCGTGGCCCGCGCGCCAGCCGATGTGCGCCCACCACGAGCTGTCCTACGTCCTGGACACGCCCGCCACGCTGCTGTTCGCCTGCCTGCGTGCACCCGAGACCGGCGGCGCGGCGCCGCTGGTCGACACCAGCCGGGTCGCGGCGGACCTGCCGCCCGCACTCGTCGACCGCGTCGAGCGCGAGGGCTGGATCCTCACCCGCTCCTACGGTGACGACATCGGCGCGTCCTGGGAGCAGGCGTTCGGCACCGCCGACCGCGACGCCGTCGAGCGCTACTGCCGGGCCAACGCCATCGACACGGTCTGGACGCCCGACGGCGGGCTGCGCACCCGCCAGCGCCGGCACGGCGTGCTGATGCACCCGGTCACCGGGCAGCGGGTCTGGTTCAACCAGATCGCGTTCCTGTCGGAGTTCGCGATGGACCCCGAGGTCCGCGAGTTCCTGCTGGAGATGCACGGCCCGGACGGGCTGCCGTTCAGCACCCGCTTCGGCGACGGCTCCCCGGTGCCGGAGGCGGTCGTCGACGAGATCAACGCCGCGCACGACCGGCACGCCGTCCGCGAGCCCTGGCAGGACGGCGACCTGCTGGTCGTGGACAACCTGCGGTTCGCCCACGGCCGCGACCCCTACACCGGTGACCGACACGTCGTCGTCGCCATGACCGACGGCGTCGCCGTCCCCGCCTTCGAGGGAGCCCGATGAACGCCCCGGCCGAGTCTGTCCCCGCCTTCTCCGTGATCTCCGGCGCCCAGGTGGCGCGGGCGCTCGGCGGGCGGGAGAAGGAGCTCGTCGAGCTCGTCGAGGACACCTACCGGGTGCACGGTGCCGGCGCGACGTTGAACCCGCCGTCGTACTTCCTGCGGTTCCCCGACCGGCCGTCGTCGCGGATCATCGCGCTGCCCGCGTCGCTGGGCGGCACCGGTGGCGACACCGGCGTCGACGGCATCAAGTGGATCTCCAGCTTCCCGGAGAACGTCGCCCGCGGCGTCCCCCGGGCCTCGGCGGTGCTGATCCTCAACGACCCCCGCACCGGCTACCCGTACGCCTGCCTGGAGAGCTCGATCATCTCCGCGACGCGCACCGCGGCGTCGGCGGCCTCGGCGGCCGACCGGCTGTCGCGCGACGGGGCCCGCCCGCGTCGCGTCGGGTTCGTCGGGACCGGGCTGATCGCCCGCTACATCCACCAGTTCCTGGTCGGCACCGGCTGGACCTTCGACGAGGTCGGCGTGTTCGACCTCTCCGCGGACTCCGCCGAGGGGTTCCGGGGCCACGTCGAGCGCACCGCGCCGGGCGAGGTCCGGATCCACGACTCCGCCGAGTCGCTGGTCCGCGGCAGCGACCTGGTGATCTTCGCGACCGTCGCGGGCACCCCGCACGTGCACGACCCCGCCTGGTTCGACCACCACCCGCTGGTGCTCAACGTGTCGCTGCGCGACCTGTCCGCGGACATCGTGCTCAGCGCCTTCAACGTCCTCGACGACGTCGAGCACTGCCTCAAGGCCGACACCTCCCCGCACCTGGCCGAGCAGGCCACCGGGAACCGCGACTTCGTCGACGGGACCCTGGACCGGGTGCTCGACGGCACGCTGGCCGTCCCCACCGACCGCACGGTCGTGTTCTCCCCGTTCGGCCTCGGGGTCCTCGACCTCGCCGTCGGACGGTTCGTCCACGCCGAGGTCGCCCGCGCCGGCGAGCTGCACACCGTCGACGACTTCTTCCACGAGCTGAGCCGGCACGGCTGAGCCGCCACCACTGGTACACGAGGGGTCGACGATGACCGTCATCTCCGCACCCGAAGACTTCAACACCGACGACCTGTACGTCGACCTGACCGGGGTCCTCGGACTGTCGCTCTACCTCAAGTGCGAGGGCTTCAACTTCGCAGGATCGGTCAAGCTCAAGGCCGCACTCGGCATGGTCACCGACGCCGAGCGACGCGGCCTGCTGCGCCGCGGATCGGTGCTCGTGGAGTCCTCCTCGGGCAACCTCGGCGTCGCGCTCGCCATGATCGCGGCGAGCCGGGGCTACCGGTTCGTCTGCGTCACCGACCCGCGCTGCAACCCGGCGACGCACCGGCTGATGGAGGCGCTCGGCGCCGAGGTCCGCGTCGTCGACACCCCGGACGCGGCCGGTGGCTTCCTCGCCACCCGGATCGCGCTGGTCCGCTCGCTGGTCGCCGGCGACGACCGCTACGTCTGGCTCAACCAGTACGCCAACCCGGAGAACCAGGGCTCGCACCTGGTCACCACCGGGCCGGAGATCGAGGCGGCGTTCCCGCAGCTCGACGTGGTCTTCGTCGGCGCGGGCACGACCGGCACGCTGATGGGCTGCGCCCGCTACTTCCGGTCCCGGCCGCGGCCGGTCCGGGTGGTCGCGGTCGACGCGGCCGGGTCGGTCACCTTCGGCGACCGGCCGACACCCCGGATGATCCCGGGTCTGGGCACCAGCGTCCGACCGGAGGCACTCGACGAGTCCTACATCGACGACGTCGTGCACGTCGCCGAGCCCGACACGCTCGAGGCGTGCCACGCCCTGGCCCGCCGCGGGTTCCTGTTCGGCGGGTCGACGGGCACCGTCGTCGCGGGGGCCGCGGACTGGCTGCGCCGCCACGGCGACGCGACGACCACGGCCGTCGCGCTCGCCCCGGACCTGGGGGAGCGCTACCTCGACACGGTCTACCGGCCGTCGTGGCTCGCCGAGCACTTCGGCCCCGAGACGGCGGCCGGGATGCCGCAGCCGCGGGAGGCCACGATCACCGAGGTCACGCCCGCCGGTGTGGTCACCGAGATCCTGCCCGGCGGCCCGGCCCTGGTCGCGGGGTCCCGCTGATGGCCCGCACCAGGACCCCGCGGGCCCCGCTGGTCCCGCCGCGGCGCGAGGCACCGGCGGAGACGGCGCCCGGGCCGTCGCGGCCGACGCCCTACCGCCGGGAGAACGTGTCGCAGGAGCCGGCCGGCGGTGCCCCGGGTGCCGTCGACGACGCCTCCGCGACGACGGCGCTGCCTGCGGTCACCCCGTCGTCGACCGGTGGGGGGCCGGTCCCGGCGCGCAACGCCGGGACGGCGGCCCCGCCGCAGCAGGGCGGGGCGTCGGCCCTGCCGTCGTCCGGTGCGGCGCCGGCCCGGGGCGACGAGCGCGTCCCGGTGCGCGACGCCGACCCGGCGTCGCCCGGTACCGGTGCCACCGAGCTGTCGCGCTCCGCCGAGCTGTCGCACTCCGCCGAGCCGTCGCGGTCCGCGGAGCCGTCGCGCTCCGGCATGCCGGAGCGGGCCCGGTCGCGGCGGCGGGGGCTGCTGCCGCCGCCGGGCGCGGTGACCCGGGTCGAGCCCGCCGCGTCGTCGACGGGTCCGGGTACCGCGGACGGTTCCGGTACTCCCGGTGCTCCCGGTGCTTCCGGTGCTTCCGGGGTGGAGGACACCGTGCAGACGCGACCGCGTGCCGGGGCCGACCCGCGCAACGGCACCGACGCGCAGCACGGGACCGGGTCGCGCACCGCGGCCGGGGCACGCACCGGAGCCGAGACACGCAACGGCACCGACGCACGCAACGGCACCGACGCACGCAACGGCACCGACGCACGCGCCGGGGCCGCGCCGCGCGCCGGGGCCCACCGCACCGCGACCCCGACGTCGCTGCCGACCTCACCCCGTACCGGCACCCCGGCCGCGCCCGCGGCCCCGAGATCCGCCGCCGGGGCGACCGAGAGCCCCACCCCGGCCACCGCCCCGGCCCCGATGAACGGCGCGAACGGCGTGAGCAGGGCGCACGGCGCGGTCTCGGCCACGACGCCCGTCGGGTCGTCGGCGGTCACGGGGACGGCGCCGGTCACCGGCCCGTCGACTCTGCCCACCCGGTCCGCACCGCCGGGCGCGCCGGCACCGACGGCACCGTCCCGCCCGGCCCCGGCCACCTCGGCGATCCCGCGGGTGCCGCCGACCTCGTCCGTGCCCACCCGGGCACCGGCCCCGCCGCGGTCCCCGGTCGCACCCCCGCGCCCGGCCCCGACGGGGTCGGCACCGGCGCTGCCGGCCGGGTTCGACGGTCCGGCCCCACCCGTGGCACCCCGGCCGGACCGGACCGCGGCACCGGCCCCGTCGTCCACCCCCGCGGCCGCACCCACCCCGGCCCCGACGCCGGCACCGGTGCCGGGGCCGTCCCGGGCGGACCGCAACGGACCCCTGACGGAGATCGGCGCGACCCTGCGCCGTCGCCGCGCCCCCGTCACCGGCGCCGTGCTGCTCGCGGCCGCGGGCGCCGCGGGCCTGGCCGTGCTCTTCCCACCCCCCACCGTCGCGACGACGTCGGTGCAGGTCGGCTCGGTCGGCACCGCCGACCCCGGGCCCGCCACCACCCGCGCGCTCGCCGCGGCCGGCAGCGCCGCCTTCACCGACCGCGTCGCCCAGCTGACCGGCAGCACCGTCACCGACGTCGCCGGGCGCCTCGTGCTCACCGCACCCGAGCCGGGCGTGGTCGCCGTCCGCGCCACCGGCACCGACGACGCGACCGCCACCGCGCTGGCCGGTGACGCGGTCACCGCGCTGCGCGAGCGCATCGGCGCCCTCGACGCCGCCGTCACCACCGGCGGCACCCAGCCGCTGCGCGCCGAGATCGACCGGCGCGCCGCCGACGCCCGGGCCACCGGTGACTCGGGCACCACCGGGACCGACCCGGTCGCCGAGCAGCTCGGCCGGACGCTGGCCGACCGGACCGGGCAGGTCACCGTCGTCGTCGACGGGCCGGATCCGGTCGTCGCGCCGGAGGTCCCGACCGCGTGGTGGGTCGGCGGAGCGACCGGGATCGGTGCCGGTGCGGCGCTGCTGCTGGCCGGTCTCGGGGTGCCCGCGGTCCGCCGCGGCCGCGGGCTGCTGCCCGAGGCCCACCCCGAGGACCGGCTCCGGGCCCGGCTCGACGTGCCGGTGCTCGCCCCGGGCACCGCCCCGGACGCGGTGCCCCGCCTGGCCGGTGCCTACCGCGACCTGCTGCGCCACGTCGACTGCCTCACGGTCGTCCAGCTGACCCGCGAGCCCGCCTGCGACGTCGCGTCCGAGCTGGTCAAGGCGGCCGCACTGGTGGGGGACCGGCGCGAGTACCGCGACCTCACCCCCGGCGCCCCGGCGACGACCGTCGCCCCCGGGACGCCGGTGGTGCGGGCCCTGCGCGTCCCGCGGCTCGCGCACGAGGACCTGCGCAGCGTGCGCGACGGCGGGCCGAGCGTGCTCGTCGTCGAGACCGCCGCGACGACCACCGAGGACGTCGTGACGGCCGTCGCCGCGCTGCGGGCGGTCGGCGCGCCGCCGCTGCTCTGCCTGGTCTGGCCGGGACGCCTGCCCCGGGACCCGGCCCGCGTGCCGCTGCCCGCGGACGCCCGGATCCGGTCGCAGCACCCGTGAGACGGGGCGGGTCGGTCGAGTGCGCCGTCGTCGGGCTGGGTGTGCTCGGCGCGGCGTCGCTGCTCGCGCTGGCCCGCGCCGGGGTGTCCTGCGTCGGGCTGGAGTCCGGGCGCGTCGGCCACCCCGACGGCGGCTCCGGCGGCGAGACGCGGATCTTCCGCACCGCCGTCGCGACCGGGCCGGACCACGTCCGCCTGCTCGACCGCAGCCGTGAGCTCTGGACCGGGCTGCCCGCCGCCCCGTTCACCGCCTGCGGCGCGCTCACCCTCGGCGCGCGCGACGACCCGCGGGTCCGGGCGGTCGCGCTGCCGGGCCGGACCATCGTGCTCGACGCGGCCGCGGCGGCCGTGCGCTGGCCCGCGCACCTGCTCGGCGCGGACGAGGTCGCCGTGCTCGACCCGGGCGGCGGGCTGCTCGACGCCGGCACCGCCACCCGCGGGCTCGTCGCGGAGGCCCGCCGGGCCGGGGCGGCCGTCCGGGAGGGCGTCACCGTCGTCGGCATCGGCAGGCGGCGCGGGCGCGTCGTGCTGCACACCGTCGACGGCGAGACCGTCGCCGACAGCGTCGTGGTCGCCACCGGCCACGGCGCCGGTCTCGTCCCGGACGCCACCGGGATCGAGCAGCGCCGCGTCGTGCTGAGCTGGTTCGGGGTGCGTGACCCCGCCCGGTTCGCGCCCGCGGTCTTCCCACCCGGGATCCACACCGCGGCACCGGTGCACACGTTCTTCCCCGCCGTCGGCGGCGCCACCGTCAAGATCAACCACCAGCAGCCGCAGCCCCGCGTCCACTCGCCGGTCGACCACCACCCGTGGGTCGAGGCCGGTTACACCCGGGACTGGGCCGGTGCGGTCGCCGCCCGCCTCGCCGGCATGTCCGACCGGCCCGCCCGGCTGGAGTCCTACGTCGAGGGCTACACCCCGACCCGCCGCGGCATCGTCGCGCTCGCCCCGGGGGAGCCGCGCACCGTCGTGCTCGGCGGGTTCTCTGGCCAGGGCTTCAAGTACGCCCCGGCCGTCGGCGAGCTCGTCGCCGACCTGGTGCGGACCGGCCGGTCCGGGTCGCCGGCGTTCGCCCCGGCGCTCGCGGTCGGGGGCTGAACGGCCCGCTGTCCCGGACCGACCCCGGGGGCGATCGTGGGTGCCGTGCGAGCGCGGCCGATCTGCCGTGCCGACCTCGACCTCCTGCTCCACGACCGGCTGCGGGTGGTCGAGCTCTGCGACCGCCGGCGCTACGCCGAGCACGACCGCGACACCGTCGACGCCGTCGTCGACCTCGCCGCGCAGGTCGCGACCGAGTACGTCGCGCCGCACCGCAGGCGGGGCCGCGACGGTGACCGTACGACGGCGAGCGCGCCGCCGCGCGCCGCCCCGCGCCCCCCACGGAGTGCAGCTGGACCTGCGCGCGTCGCCGGACCGGACGACCGTCGACGTCCGCGGTGCCGGGCTCTGACCCGCGGGCACGTCAGGCACGTCGCGCACCGTCCGCCCGGCACCGGCTGCCCGCCCCGTGGCGCGCGGAACCCGCGGTCCCGGGCCACCGCCCGCGGTTTTCGGCCGGCTCGACCCACCGCACCGCCCAGCCGGACGAACGGATGATCGCGACAACGTCGGCCTGTGCCTCGGCCGGGTCTTCCCGTTGCAGCTCTCGCACATCGCGTCTCCTCCTCGGAACTCGAACACGTGTGCGAACAGTGGCACGGGCCACCGACATCGCCGGACCTCCGGGGAAGGCGTCGGACACCGGCGGCGTTGGAGTCACCTGTGCGGGGGACAGGGGTGCGTCTGGTGCGCCGACGGGTGATCGACCTGTGCCGTCGTGCTGTGACGGGCTGTCCGGGCCGACCGTCGCCCGCACCCGTACCGCACCTCCCTGGGGGAACCCCGTGTCACTCGTCGTCCGTGCCGCGCGCGCCTGGCAGCGCCCGCGCGTGTTCGCACTGCTCACCGTCGCCGGGCTCGTGCTCGGCGCCCTGCTCGGGCTGACCGCCCGGGTCACCGGCTCCGCCGGGCTGGCGTCCACGCTGGACACCGTCGGCGGCCTGTTCACCGGCCTGCTGCAGTTCACCGTCACACCGCTGGTGTTCCTGGCGATCGTCGTCGGCATCGTCAGCCTGCGCGACCTCGGCGGCGGCCGCACGGCGGCCCGGCTGGGCGGGCGCACCGTCGCGTGGTTCGCCGGGACGTCCCTGGTCGCGGTGCTGATCGGCATCACGATCGGGCTGATCGGGCGGCCCGGCGAGGGCGTCACGATCGCCGCCGACCCGGCCGACGTCGAGGCCGTCGGCGCGAAGACCGCGGGCTCGTGGGCGGCGCTGCTGTCCAACCTCGTCCCGGACAACCCGGTCGCCGCGTTCGCCGCGGACGACGTGCTGCAGGTCGTCGTCGCGGCGCTGCTGGTCGGCGCCGCCGCCTACGCGCTGGGGGAGAGGGCCGAGCCGTTCGTCGCGTTCTCCCGCTCCGCCCTCGAGATCGTCCTGACGGTCATCCGCTGGGTCGTCGTGCTCGCCCCGATCGGGGTGCTCGGCCTGATCGGCAACGCGTTCGCCACCTACGGCAGCGGTGTCGTCGGGTCCCTGGCCGGGCTGATCGTCACCGTCTACCTGGGCTGCGCGATCGTCCTGTTCGGCGTCTACCCGCTGCTGCTGAAGGTCGTGGCCGGCATCGGGCCGCGCCGATTCTTCGGCACGACCTGGCCGGTGCTGCAGTTCGCCTTCGTGTCCCGCTCGTCCGGTGCCGCCCTGCCGATGTCCCGGCAGGCCGCGATCGACCTCGGCGTGGACCGCAGCTACGCCGGGTTCGCCGTCCCGCTGGCCACCACCACCAAGATGGACGGCTGCGCCGCCGTCTACCCGGCGCTGGCGACGATCTTCATCGCGCACGTGTCCGGGGTGCAGCTCGCGGCGTGGCAGTACCTGGTGATCGTCGCCGTCGCCGTGTTCGGGGCGCTGGCCACCGCCGGGACGACCGGCTGGTTCACCATGTTGACGCTGACCCTCGCCGCGGTCGGGATGCCGCCCGCCGTGATCGCGGCCGGGATCGCGGTCGTGATCGGCATCGACCCGATCCTCGACATGATGCGCACCGCCACCAACGTCGCCGGGCAGATCACCGTGCCGACGCTCGTCGCGGCGCAGGAGGGGATCCTCGGGCGCGACGACGCCGATCCCGCCGACACCGCGTCCGTCGAGGGTGCGACGGCCGACGGGGTGTCGGCCACCTCCGCCTGACCCCGGTCGCGCACCGGCCCGACGTGCCCGCGCCCGCGCCGCCGGTCCGGGATCGATCAGTACCTCGGCGCTGTCGGGACGCGCTCCGGCCGCGCTGAGGTACTGATCGACAGGGGTCGGGTGCGCCGGTCGGGGAGTTCGGTGGTCGGCGTGACCCGGGTCGCACCGGCTTGTGGCAGTCAACACTGACTGTTTCCTGCTACCGTCGCGGCGAGTCGACGGCGCCGTCCCAGGCGCCGTCCGCCGTCGCGAAGGAGCGGACACCGTGCGAGACGCAGTCATCGTCGAGGTCGTACGCAGCCCGGTCGGCGAGCGCGAGGGCGGCCGGGCGGACGTCCGCCCGACCGATCTGTCCGCACACCTGCCGCGCAGCCTGGTGGAGCGGTCCGGTGTGGACCCGGCCCACCTCGGCGACGTCATCCGGGGCTGCGTGTCCCAGGTCGGCGGGCAGACCTTCGACCTCGGCCGCGACGCGGCGCCGGCCGCCGGGTTCCCCGGGTCCGAGCCGCCCACCCCCACGGCGGCGCGATCGCGCTCGGCCGTCTGCTGGGCGGTTCCGGTGCGCGGATCATGACCACTCTGGTCCACCCCATGCGCGACAACGGCATCCGCTACGGCCCGCAGACCATGTGCGAGGGCGGCGGCCGGGCCGACGCCACCATCCGCGAGCTCCGCTGACCCTTGCTCCCACCCGGAAGGAAACAGTCAGAACATGGACATCAACGGTTCCGTCGCCGTCGTCACCGGCGGTGCGTCCGGCCTGGGCCTCGCCACCACCGAGAAGTTCGTGGAGCTCGCCGCCAAGGTCCTGATCATCGACCTGCCGTCGTCGCAGGGCGAGGCCGTCGCCGACAAGCTGGGCGAGAACGTCCGCTTCGTCGCCGCCGACGTCACGAACGAGGAGCAGGTCTCGGCCGCCCTCGACGCCGCCGAGGAGCTCGGCACCGTCCGTGTCGCGGTCAACTGCGCCGGCATCGGCAACGGCATCAGGACCTACGGCAAGACCGGCCCGTTCCCGCTGGCGGACTTCACCAAGGTCGTCACCGTGAACCTGATCGGCACGTTCAACGTGATCCGGCTGGCGGCCGAGCGCATCGCCGAGGCCGAGCACGTCGACGGCGACCGCGGCGTCATCATCAACACCGCCTCGGTGGCGGCGTTCGAGGGCCAGATCGGGCAGGCGGCCTACTCGGCGTCCAAGGGCGGCATCGTCGGCATGACCCTGCCGATCGCCCGTGACCTGGCGAGCATCGGCATCCGGGTGAACACCATCGCCCCCGGTCTGTTCGAGACCCCGCTGCTGGCCGGGCTGCCCGAGGACGTCAAGACCTCGCTGGGCACGCAGGTCCCGCACCCGTCGCGCCTGGGCCGGCCCGCCGAGTACGGCAAGCTCGCCGCCCACATCGTCGAGAACCCGATGCTCAACGGCGAGACGATCCGCCTCGACGGCGCGATCCGCATGCAGCCGCGCTGACCACGACCATCCGAGGGGAGGCGGCGCCGTGAAGCGCACGCTCTACGAATCCGACCACGAGGACTTCCGGCAGGCGTTCCGCGCCTTCGTCGAGAAGGAGATCGTCCCGCACGAGGCGCGGTGGGAACGTGACGGCGCCGTCGCGCGGGAGCTGTTCACCACCGCCGGTGCGAACGGCTTCCTGGGCATCGACGCGCCGGAGGAGTTCGGCGGCGGCGGGGTCGAGGACTTCCGCTTCAACGCCGTCATCAGCGAGGAGCTGCTGCGCGTCGGCGCCGCCGGGTCCGGCCTCGGCCTGACCCTGCACAACGACATCGTGCTGCCCTACCTGCTCACCTACTGCACCGAGGAGCAGAAGCAGCGCTGGCTGCCGGGCGTCGTCAGCGGCGCGACGATCCTCGCCATCGCCATGACCGAGCCGGGCATCGGCTCGGACCTGGCGTCGATGTCGACGACCGCGATCCGCGACGGCGACCACTACGTCGTCAACGGCGCGAAGACCTTCATCACCAACGGGATCAACGCCGACCTGATCGTCGTCGCGGTGAAGACCGACCCCTCGCAGAAGCACAAGGGCATGAGCCTGCTCGTGCTCGAGCGCGGGATGGCGGGCTTCGAGCGGGGCCGCAACCTCGACAAGCTGGGGATGCACGCCCAGGACACCGCGGAGCTGTCGTTCACCGACGTGAAGGTCCCGGTGGGGAACCTCCTCGGGCCCGAGGAGGGGAAGGGGTTCGTCCAGCTGGTCGAGAAGCTGCCCCGGGAGCGGCTGTCGATCGCGATCGCCGGTGCCGCGGCGGCCCGGGCGGTGCTGAACGACACCCTGGCCTACGTCAAGGAGCGCAAGGCCTTCGGATCGCCGGTGGGCTCGTTCCAGAACTCCAGGTTCGCCCTCGCCGAGATGGACACCGAGATCGACCTCGCCGAGCACTACGTCGACGACTGCGTCCGCGCCCTCGACGCGGGCGAGCTCACCGCCGTCGACGCCTCGAAGGCGAAGTACTGGTGCACCGAGCTGCAGGGCCGGGTCGCCGACCGCTGCCTGCAGCTGCACGGCGGCTACGGCTACATGAGCGAGTACCCGGTCTCCAAGGCCTACGCCGACGCCCGCGTCACCCGGATCTACGGCGGCACCACCGAGATCATGAAGGAGGTGATCGGCCGGGGTCTGGGACTCTGAGCCGATGACCGACAGGCGATCATGAGCACATCATGAACACCGAACGCACCCCGGTAGTCAGGAGCCGGGCGCAGCGGTCCTCGGACAGCCGCGCCCGGATCCTGGACGCCGCCGTCGCCTGCCTCATCGACGGCGGCTACTCCGGATCCACGACCCTGACCATCCAGTCGGCCGCCGACGTGTCGCGCGGCCGGCTGCTGCACCACTTCCCCAGCCGGGACCGGCTGCTGGTCGCGGCGGCACAGCACCTCGCGGTCAAACGTGTCGCCGACACCGAGGAACGCGTACGCCGGGTGCTCGAGGCCGACCAGGTCGGCCCGTTCGAACGTGCCGACCGCGTCATCGAGCTGCTGTGGGAGAGCTTCTCCGAGCCGCACTTCTGGGCGGCGGTGGAGCTGTGGACCGCGGCCCGGTCCCACTCCGAGATCGCCGAGGCGCTGCGCCCCGAGGAGAAGCGGCTCGGTGCGGCGATCCGCGCGTCGATGGCCCGCATGTTCGGTGACGAGCTGGCGGGCCGCACGCGGTTCAAGCAGCTGCGCGACCTGTTGCTCACCTCGATGCGGGGGACCGCGCTGACCTACACCTTCGACCCGCGCGACCCCGCGGGCGACGCGATGCTGCCCCAGTGGAAGGACCTGGCGCGGGTGCTGCTCGGGCCCTGATCCGGCGTCTCAGGTGCCGTAGCTCAGCCCGAACGGCGGCGTCGAGCCCTCGGCGACGACCGGCGGTGCCGGGCGCCGGACCGCGACCCGGTCGCGGCCCGCGTGCTTGGCCTCGTAGAGCGCGGCGTCCGCGGCGGCCAGCAGGCCGTCGAGGTCCGTGCCGTGGTCGGGCGTCGTCGCGACCCCGACCGACACCGACATCCCGGTGACCCGCCCGGCGGTCGCGGTGTCGACCTGCAGTGCGCGCACACCCCGCCGGATCCGCTCGGCGACCTCGCGGGCGCGGTCGGCCGGGGTGTCGTCGGCGCGCATCCCGCCGAGCGTGACCACGAACTCCTCACCGCCGAACCGGCCGGCCAGATCCTGGTCACGGACCTCGACGGTGAGGACGTCGGCGACGGCCTGGAGCACGTCGTCGCCCGCCAGGTGGCCGTGCCGGTCGTTGACCGCCTTGAAGTGGTCGAGGTCGACGATCAGCACGGCGGCGGCGCGGTCGGTACGCGTGTCGCGCTCCAGCATCTGACGGCTGCGCCAGCGCCACGCCGCCGGGTTGAGCAGCCCGGTCTTGGCGTCGGTGTCGACCTGTGCCTCGAGCTGGCGCACCAGGGTGGTCTGCTCGACGACGAGCAGCGGCAGCACCGCGAGCAACGCGAACCAGGGGGAGGAGTCGGCGAGCACGACCGCGACCAGCCCACCGATCGACAGCGTCGCCAGCTCCAGGCCGATGTCGCCGCCCAGCAGGATCGCGAGGAACCGCGAGCCCGGTGCGGTCAGCCGCAGCACCGACACGACCAGCAGCGTGTTCACCGCGGTGTAGACGACCAGCGCGCCCAGCACCAGCGCCGCGTTCTGCGGGGCCGCGAGCGACCCGGCCCGGCCGTCGACCAGCGCGAGCAGCCCCGCGACGGCGTGCACGGCGAGCAGCACGGTGGCGGCGCTGTAGACCTGGCGGTGCGGCGGCGTGCCGCTCGGGCGGGCCACCCGCAGGTAGAGGTGCAGGTAGATGAGGACGACGACGACCGTCGCGAGCCCCGGCGGCAGCAGCAGCGCGGCCGCGAAGGTCCACACCGAGGTCATGTTGATGTAGCGGGTCGCGGCGATGCGGCGCCGCAGGCGCTCGGCGTTGACCGACAGCTCGGTGTGCACCGCGGCCATCAGCACCAGCAGCCCGCAGAGCAGTACCCCGGCCCGCGCCGGCGGGGCCCCGGCGAGCAGCCCCCCGACGACCGCGGCCACCGCGGCGGCCTCCACGACCAGGACCAGCAGCAGCGGGCGCACCGGCAGGCCGGGCAGCGACCGGGCGTCCGGCGCACGACGGCGGCGCCCGGCCGGGCGCGGTGCCACCGGGCCAGAGGTCACGTCGCCTGCCTGTTCGTCGGCTGCGTCAGCGGGATGGACCGAGGCTACCCGCGGGTAAGGCAAGCCTCGGCCGTCCGCGCCCCGGTGGCCGGAATCCGCGCCGAACGGCCCGGAACCGACGACGAACGCCTCAGGGATTCGTCAAATCGTGACGGAGCGTTGTCCGTCGCTTACTCTGGCCATGTCATCACTCGATCGTGGAGCACGCCGTACGTCCTCACGTGCGGAGCGCGACGGCGTCCGTTCCGGGACGGGGAGAAGCACTCCGGTCGAGGGGGGATCGCTCGTGCGCAACTGGGACTGGTGAACCGTCATCGGTGCCGCGCGGGACGCCGGTCGTCCTGCGCGGCGCCGCCGTCCTGCGCGGCGCCGCCGTTCCGCGCCGTGGCCCGGCCGGGTGTCACCGGCCGGCGCGCTCACGCGCCGGGCTGCCGGAGAGGCCCTCTCGTCAGATCTGATGACGCGCGGACGGGGCATGCGTCACCCTCGTGCAGTGGTGCGTGCACCGTTGCGCTCTGTACTCCCAATGGGTGACACATGCGTCACGTCACGGCGCTGACCAGCGCGGAAGGCCCTCTGCGGCCGGGCCCCGGCGATCACCCCCTAGGCGGGACATCCACCTTCGTGTTGCAGTTAGCCTCGCCTTATCTGAGGCGTGCCGAAGCAACGAAAGGACCGTGATGGCGAACCCCGCGAACGCGAACCCCCACTCCACCCCGGAGGTACTCGACGTGGTGGGGATCGGGTTCGGGCCGTCGAACCTCGGCATCGCCATCGCCCTGCTCGAGCACAAC
The DNA here is from genome assembly GCF_040105315.1 of Pseudonocardia tropica. Classification (NCBI taxonomy): domain Bacteria; kingdom Bacillati; phylum Actinomycetota; class Actinomycetes; order Pseudonocardiales; family Pseudonocardiaceae; genus Pseudonocardia; species Pseudonocardia tropica. The sequence continues at coordinate 167,766 of NZ_JBEDNP010000006.1, read as the reverse complement.
GCGACGGTCCCGGCCGACGCGCGGGTGAGCGCCCGGTTCGTCGAGCGCCAGGAGCGGTTCGGCTGGCACCGCGGGATGCTGCTCGAGGACGCGACCATGCAGGTCTCGCACCTCAAGGACCTGGTCACGCTGCGGAACCCGACCAGCGGCTTCTCCTTCCTGTCCTACCTCCACGACCGGGACCGGCTCGCCGACTTCATCAACTACGGCTCGTCGTTCCCGACCCGCCGCGAGTTCCACGACTACCTGGAGTGGGCCGCGGCGCGGGTGGGGGAGATCGGCGCGGCCGCCGGGTCGGCGGTGACCGTCGGCTACGGCAGCGAGGTCGTCGAGATCGAGCCGGTCCGCGGCGGGAACGGCGTGGAGCTCGTCGACGTCGTCGTCCGGACCGGGGACCGGGTGGAGCGTCTGCGCGCCCGCAACGTCGTCCTCGCCTGTGGGCTCACCCCGGTCCTGCCGCGCGGGATCACCGTGGGGGGCCGCGTCTGGCACAACCGCGACCTGCTGTTCCGCACCCGCGAGCTCGCCGGGACCGAGCCGACCCGCTTCGCCGTCGTCGGCGCCGGACAGAGCGCCGCGGAGACCGTCGAGCACCTGCACCGCAGCTTCCCGACCGCCGAGGTGCACGCGGTGTTCGCCCGCTACGGCTACAGCCCCGCCGACGACACCTCCTTCGCCAACCGGATCTTCGACCCGGCCGCCGTCGACGACTTCTACACCGCGCCGGACGAGGTCAAGGACCGCATCCTCGGTTACCACGCGAACACCAACTACTCGGTGGTCGACCCGGAGCTCATCGAGGGCCTCTACCGGACCCACTACCACGAGCGGGTCGCCGGGACCGAGCGTCTGCGCTTCCGCAACGTGTCCCGGGTGGCCGACGTCGTCGACGTCGGGGACCGGGTGGAGCTGGCCGTCGAGTCGCTGATCGACGGCTCGCGCGAGGTCATCACCGCCGACGCCGTCGTCTACGCGACCGGCTACCGCCCCGCCGACCCGCTGTGGCTGCTGTCCGGCGGCCTCGACGAGGCCTGCGCCCGCGACGCCCGCGGCCGGCTCGACGTGCACCGCGACTACCGGCTCGGCACCACCGCACTCGCCGACGGCACCGCGGTGCGGGCCGGCTTCTACCTGCAGGGACCGACCGAGCACACGCACGGCATCACCTCGACCCTGCTGTCCAACATCGCGGTCCGGTCCGGCGAGGTCGTCGCCTCGCTGACCGGCGCCCCCGTGCCGTCGCCGGCGCCGACGCCCGTCGTCGTCTGAGCGCGACCCCACCCGTTCCGCCGATCCCAGGGAGAGCCATGTCCACGAACCCCTTCGACGACCCCGAGGGCAGCTTCTACGCGCTGGTCAACGAGGAGGGCCAGTACTCGCTGTGGCCCGCGTTCGCCGAGGTCCCCGCCGGCTGGACCGTCGAGCACGGCCCGGCCGACAAGCCGTCGTGCCTGTCCTTCGTCGAGACGCACTGGACCGACCTGCGACCGCGCAGCCTGCGCGAACGCGCCGCCGGCTGACCCGTCCCGCGCCGCCCGTCCCGCACCACCATCCCAGGAGCGCCTCCCGTGACCCGCACGCTGCCGTCCCCGTCCGACCCGCGCCCGGGACCGCTCCCGGGCGGTACGCTCGCGACCTGGCCGGAGCTGTTCGCCCGGCAGGTCGCGGCCAGGCCGGACGCCGTGGCGGTGCAGTGCGGCTCGGGGGAGGGCTGCGAGCAGCTCACCTACGCCGGGCTCGACGAGCGGGCGGGGCGGCTCGCGTCGGTGCTGCGGGGGCGCGGCGCGGGACCGGAGGGGCTGGTCGCGCTCGCCGTACCGCGCGGGGTGGACCTCGTCGTCGCGCAGGTGGCGATCCTGCGGGCGGGCGCGGCGTACCTGCCGGTCGACCCGGACCAGCCGCCGGCGCGGACCGCGCTGGTGCTCGACGACGCCCGCCCGGCCGTCGTGCTGAGCACGGCCGGTGTCGCCGCGGAGCTGCCGCTGCCCGACGGGACCCCGACCGTGCTGCTCGACGACGACGCCGACCGGGCCGCGATCGCCACCGCGCCGGTCGCCCCGGTGCCCGACGTCGACGTCCTCGACGCCGCCTACGTCATCCACACCTCCGGCTCCACCGGGCGGCCCAAGGGCGTCGTGCTGACCCACAGCGGCGTCGCGCAGCTCGTCGCCACCCAGACCGAGCGGCTCGGCGTCGGCGCGGACGACCGGATCCTCGGGTTCGCCTCGACCGGCTTCGACGTCGCGTTCTGGGAGCTGTGCATGGCGCTGCTCTCCGGCGGGCGGCTGGTCGTGGTGCCCTCGGAGCTGCGGCTGCCGGTGCCCGAGCTCGCCGACTACGCCCACGAGCACGCGGTGACGGTGATGGTGCTGCCGCCCGCACTGCTCGCGGCGCTGGGCCCGGACGTGACGCTGCCCCCGGCGACCCTGCTCGCCGGTACCGAGCGGGTGTCCCCGGAGCTGGTCGCGCGGTGGGCGCGCGGCCGGGCGATGTTCAACGCCTACGGCCCGACCGAGGTCACCGTCAACTCCACGCTGGGCCGGTGCGACCCGGCGCGGACCGGGCCGGTGGTGCCGATCGGCGTCGCCGACCCGATGACCGCCGCGTACGTGCTGGGCCCCGACCTGGACCCGGTCCCCGACGGCGAGCAGGGCGAGCTCTACCTCGGCGGCCCTGGTCTGGCCCGGGGCTACCTGAACAAGCCGGGCCTGACCGCGGAGCGGTTCGTCGCCGACCCGTTCGGGCCCGCGTGCGGGCGGCTCTACCGCACCGGCGACCTCGTGCGCGTCGACGAGCGCGGCGAGCTGGAGTTCCTGGGCCGCGTCGACGACCAGCTGAAGGTCCGCGGCTACCGGATCGAGCCCGGCGAGATCGAGTCGGTGCTGCGGGCCCACCCGCACGTCGCCGAGGCCGTCGTCGGCGTGCACGAGGCCGCGCCGGGGGACCGGCGCCTCACCGCGTGGGTCGTCCCCGCGACCGCCGGGGACACCCCCGCCGACGACGGCGCCGAGCGCGTCGCCGACTGGCGCGACGTCCACGAGCTGCTCTACGCCGCCACCTCCGCCGACGACGGGGACCCCACCGGCTACGAGGGCGGCTTCGCCGGCTGGAACTCCACCTACGACGGCACCCCCATCCCGCGCGCGGACATGCGGGCCTGGCGCGACGCCACCGTCGCCCGGATCCGGGAGCTCGGCCCCGGCCGGGTCCTGGAGCTCGGCGTCGGCAACGGCCTGCTGCTCGCCGAGCTGGCCCCGGACTGCCCCCGCTACGTCGGCACCGACGTGTCCGCCGAGGCCGTCGCCGCGCTGTCGCGGTGGGTCGCGACCCGCCCCGGGCTGCGCGGGCGCGTCGAGCTGGCCCCCGCCGCCGCCCACGAGCTCGACGGCATCACCGGTCCCTTCGACACCATCGTGATCAACTCCGTCGCCCAGTACTTCCCGGGCCCGGAGTACCTGACCGACGTGCTGACCCGGGCCGCGGCGCTGCTCGCGCCCGGTGGCGCGATCGTCGTCGGCGACGTCCGGCACGCCGGGCTGCTGCGCACCTTCCGCGCCGGGGTCGTCGCCGCCCGGCGGCCCGACGCGGAGCCCGCCGAGCTGCGCCGCGCCCTCGACGGCGCCGTCGCCTGGGAGGGCGAGCTGCTCTGCGCGCCGCAGTTCTTCACCGCCCTCGACGGGTTCGACGCGAGCAGCATCCGGATCAAGCGGGCCCGCGCGCACGACGAGCTCTCGCGCTACCGCTACGACGTCGTGCTCCGGCCCGGCGCCGCCGCGCGGCCCGGCCCCGCGACCGACCCGCTCGTGATCGACTGGGACGGGGCCGGGGCCGACCCGGCCGCGCTCACCGACGCCCTGCGCGCCGCGCTGGGCGCCGGGCTCGACTCGACGGGCGGCAGTGGCCCGATCGCGGGCCGCGACGGCGGCGGCGCGGCCCGCGGTGGTGCGGCCCGTGCGGGCGCGGACGTGGTGCGCGTGGTCGGGGTCCCGGACCTGCGCTCGGCCGCCGACCGCGCCACCCGCGCCCGCATCGACGGCGAGCCCGAGCCCCCCGCCGGTGCCGACCCCGAGGAGCTGCTGGCCCTCGGCGAGTCCCTCGGCTACCGCGCCGAGGGCACCTGGGGCCCCGGGGCGACGGTCGAGCTGCTGTTCTCCCGGCCCGGCGTCGACCCCGGGCCACTGCACCGCGCGACCACCGACGCGACCACCGACGCGACCGCCGACGCGACCACCGACGCGACCGGGCCCGCGTTCCACCGCCCGGCCCCCTTCCGGGACGTCGACGCCCTGGTCGGCGCCCTGCGCGAGCACCTGCGCGACCGGCTCCCGGACTGGATGGTGCCCGCCGCCGTCGTCCCGCTGCCGTCGGTGCCGGTACTGGCCAACGGCAAGACCGACCGGGCCGCGCTGCCCGCCCCCGACCTGTCCGCGCAGGTCCGCGGCACCCGCCCCGGCACGCCACGCGAGGCGCTGCTCTGCGACCTCGTGTCGGAGGTCCTCGGGGTGCCCGGCTTCGGCGTCGACGACGACTTCTTCGCCCTCGGCGGCGACTCGGTCCTGTCGATCCGGCTGGTCGTGCGGGCCCGCGAGTCCGGCCTGCTGGTCACCCCGCGGCAGGTCTTCACCCACCGCACCGTCGCCGAGCTCGCACCGCTCGTGACCGAGCACCACGCCGTCGCCGCGCCCACCGGCCCCGACACGACCGTCCTGGACGACGCCGCGGCCGCCGTGCTCGGCCCCGTCACCCTCGCCGGGCCGGTGTCCCCGCTGCAGGAGGGCTTCTTCTTCCACGCCGCGCTCGACCCGGCCGACACCTCCTACGTCGTGCAGGAGGTCCTCGACCTGCCCGCCGACGTCGACCCGGGCGCCCTGCGCGCCGCGCTGTCGGACCTGCTCGAGCGGCACCCGCAGCTGCGCGCCGGGTTCGCCCAGCGCGCCGACGGCCGCGTCGTCCAGGGCGTCGCCGACCGCGTCACGCTGCCGTGGACCGAGCACGACGTGCGCGGCACCGACCCGGCCGCCGTCCTCGACGCCGAGCGGACCCGACCGTTCGACCTCGCCCGCCCGCCGCTGCTGCGCGCCGCGCTGCTGCACGACGACGACCGTGCCCGCCTCGCCCTGACCTTCCAGCACGCCGTCCTCGACGGCTGGTCGGTCGCGCTGCTGGTCACCGAGCTGGAGCAGGCCCACGCCGCCCGGGCCGCCGGCACCCCGCAGGACCCCGCCGGGCCGCGCGCCCGGGCCGAGGCGCGGCTGCGCGCCTGGTTCGCCCACCTCACCGCCCTCGACACCGACGACGCCCGGTCCGCCGCCCGCGCGGTGTGGGACGCGGAGCTGGCCGGCGCCGAACCGGTCCGGCTGCTCGACGCCCTCCCCGCCCCGCGGTCCGGGGCCGCGGGAGCGGACCGGCCGCACGCCCGGCGCGCACTGACCCTCGACGCCGGCGCGACCGCCGCGCTCGACCGCGCCGCCCGCGCCCGCGCCGTCACCCCGTCGACGGTGCTGCACACCGCGTGGGCCCTCACCGTCGGCGCGCTCACCGGCAGCCGCGACGTGCTCGTCGGCAGCACCGTGTCCGGCCGCGACGCCGCCGTCGACGGCATCGGCGAGGCCGTCGGGCTGTTCGTCAACACCGTCCCGGTGCGGATGCGGTGGTCGCCCGGCGAGCCCCTGTCCGCGCCCCTGCGCCGCATGCAGGACGGCCGCACCGCCGTCCTCGACCACCCGCAGGTCCGGCTCGCCGAGCTGCAGCGCGGCCGCGGGGAGCTGTTCGACTCCATCGTGGTGATCGAGAACTACACCGCGGAGCAGACCGCGAACGGCCTGGTCACCGGGGTGGAGGTGCGCGACGCGGTGCACTACCCGCTCGCGCTGGTCGTCCGCCCGGGCCGGGAGACCTCCGTCGTGCTCAAGCACGACGAGACCCGCGTCGACGACGCCACCGCGGGCCTGCTGCTCGAGATGTTCGAGCGCACCCTGACCGCGCTGGCCACCGGCCCGCAGCGCACCGTCGCCTCGCTGCCGCTGCGCACCCGTCCCGAGCAGGGCGTGCACGGCCCCGACCGGGCCGCCGACCCGCGGACCCTGGCCCGCCGGGTCGCCGACGGGCTGGCCGCCGACCCCGACCGCACCGCCGTCGTCGCACCGGACGGGACGCTCACCGCCGCCGAGCTGGACCGCCGCTCGGCCGCGCTGGCCGGGGCGCTGCGCGAGCGCGGCGCCGGACCGGGCAGCGTCGTCGGGGTCGCCGTACCGCGCTCGACCGAGCTGATGGTCGCGCTGCTCGGCGTCGTCCGCGCCGGGGCTGCCTACCTGCCGCTGGACCCGGAGCACCCGGCGGAGCGGATCGCGTTCACCGCCGCCGACGCGGGCGTCGACACCGTGCTGGTGCCCGCGGGCACCGACCCGCTGCCCGACCTGCCCGGGGTGCGCCGCCTGGCGGTCGCCGAACTCGCCGACGGCCCGGTGCCCGCCGCGCTGCCCGACCCGGACCCCGACGACGCCGCCTACCTGATCTACACCTCCGGCTCGACCGGGCGGCCCAAGGGCGTCGTGGTCAGCCACCGCGCCATCGGCAACCGGCTCGACTGGATGCAGGACGCGTACCCGCTCACCGCCGACGACCGGGTGCTGCAGAAGACCCCCGCCGGGTTCGACGTGTCGGTGTGGGAGTTCTTCTGGGCCCCCGCGACCGGCGCGACCGTCGTGCTCGCCGCCCCCGGCGGGCACCGCGACCCCGAGTACCTGGCGCGGCTGGTCCGCGACGAGCACATCACCACGCTGCACTTCGTGCCCTCGATGCTGGAGGGCTTCCTCGCCGCCGAACAGGTCACCGCCGACCCGGGGTGGGCGGCCACGCTGCGCCGGGTGTTCTGCTCCGGCGAGGCGCTGTCCGCCGCCGCGGCCCGGCGCTGGCACGCGCTGACCGGGGTGGCGCTGCACAACCTCTACGGGCCCACCGAGGCCGCCGTCGACGTCACCGCGCACACGGTCGCGCCCGACCCGGGGACCGTCGTCCCGATCGGCGTGCCGGTCGCGAACACCCGCACGCACGTCCTGGACGCCTGCCTGCGCCCGGTCCCCGACGGGGTCCCCGGCGAGCTGTACCTCGGCGGCGTGCAGCTGGCGCGGGGCTACCACGCCCGCCCCGGGCTGACCGCGGACCGCTTCGTCGCCGACCCGCTCGGCGCGCCGGGGGAGCGGCTCTACCGCACCGGCGACGTCGTGCGCCGCGTCGACGGCGAGCTGGTCTACCTCGGCCGCTCCGACGGCCAGGTGAAGATCCGCGGGCAGCGCATCGAGCCGGGCGAGGTCGAGGCCGCGCTCGCCGCGACCGACGGGGTCGGCCGCGCCGCCGTCGTCGTCCGCCGGGACGGGCCGTCCCCGGCGCTGGTCGGCTACGTCGTGCCCGCCGCCGGCGCCGCTCCCGACGGCGACGGGCTGCGCGCCGCGCTGGCCCGGGTGCTGCCCGAGGCCATGGTGCCCGCCGCGGTCGTCGTGCTGGAGCAGATGCCGCTGACCCCCAACGGCAAGCTCGACCAGGCCGCCCTGCCGGCCCCGGGCGTCGCCGCGGGCGGGTCGGACCGGGAGCCCGCCACCGAGGTCGAACGCGTGCTGTGCGCGGCGTTCGCCGAGGTCCTGGGCCGCGACCGGGTCGGCCCCGACGACGACTTCCTCGCCCTCGGCGGGGACTCCATCACCTCCATCGCGGTGTCCTCGCGGGCCCGGCGGGCCGGCCTGGACGTCGGCCCCGGTGACGTACTGGCCGGGCGCACCCCGGCCGCCGTCGCCGGTCGGGCCGGGGCCGCCGCCGAGCCGGTCCCGCCGCTGCCCGACCCCGACCCGGCCGTCCTCGCCCGGGTGCGGCAGATCGCCGGCGACGACGTCGACCGGGTCTGGCCGCTGTCCCCGCTGCAGGAGGGGCTCTACTTCCACGCCACACTCGACGGCACCGCGGGCACCGTCACCGCCGCCGGTGACGCCTACACCGTGCAGGAGACCGTCGAGCTCGACCACGAGATCGACCTCGACCGGCTGCGCGACGCCGTCACCGCGATGCTGCGCCGCCACCCCACGCTGCGTGCCGGGTTCACCGCCGACGGCCTCGACGGGCCGGTGCAGTTCGTCGCCGCCGACCCGGCCCCACCGGTCCGGCTGGTGCACACCGGCTCGCCGGCCGAACGGGACCGGCTCACCGCCGCCGACCGGACCGCGCCGTTCGACCTGAGCAACCCGCCGCTGTTCCGGATCACCGTGCTGCGCGGCGACGGCCGCGACCGGCTGCTGGTCCACCGTCACCTGCTGATCTGGGACGGCTGGTCGGCCTGGCTGTTCCTGGAGGGGCTGTTCGACACCTACGCCGGGTCGCCGCCCCCGCCCTCCGGCGGCGGCTACGACGACCTGCTGGCCTGGATCGCCGCCCGCGACCCCGAGCCCGGACGGGCGGCCTGGCGGGACGCGCTCGCCGGGCTCGACGAGCCCACCCTCACCGCGCCCACACCCGCCGCGAGCCCGCGAGCGGTCGTCGAGACCCACCTCGACCTCGACGCGGACACCTCGGCGCGGCTGCGCGAGCTGGCCCGCGCCACCGCGGTCACCCCCAACACCGTGCTGTCCACGGTGTGGGCGCTGGCCCTGGCCGCCGGCACCGGCCGCGACGACGTCGTGTTCGGCACCTCGGTCGCCGGCCGGCCCGCGACCGTCCCCGACGTGGAGAACGTGATCGGGCTGTTCCTCAACACCGTGCCCGCCCGGGTCGCGCTGCGACCCGGCGAGACCGGCGCGCAGCTGCTCGCCCGGGTGCAGGCCGAGCGGCTCGCGCTGCTGGACCACGAGACCGTCGGGCTGGGGGAGATCCAGCAGCTGTCCGGGCACCGGACCCTGTTCGACACGCTGTTCGTCTACCGGCCCGAGGGCGGCGAGCAGCGGGTCGCCGACCTCGGCGCCCGGCACGGCATCACCGACCTGACCAGCACCGACACCACCCACTACGCGCTGACCCTCGCCGTCACCCCCGGCGAGCGGTTCCGGCTGACGCTGTCGCACACCGTCGGCGAGCCGGCCGCGGCCCGCTGGGTGGAGCGCGTGCGGCGGGTGCTGCACGGCCTGCTCGACGCCCCCGACGCCCCGGTCGCGCGGATCGACGCCCTCGGCGACGACGAGCGCGCCGAGGTCGTCGCGCACCGCACCGGGCGCCGGGTCGACCTCGGCACCGCGACGGTCGCCGACCTGCTCGCCGAGCGGGCCGGGATCGCCCGCGACGACCTCGCCGTCGTCGCCGGGGACGTCCGGCTCACCTACGCCGAGCTGGACGCCGCGGTGAACCGCACCGCGCGGCTGCTCCGCGCCCGCGGCGCCGGGCCGGAGACCGTCGTCGCGCTGGGGCTGCCCCGCTCGGCCGAGACCGTCGTCGCGCTGTTCGCGGTGCTGCGCACCGGCGCCGCGTACCTGCCGCTGGAGCTGGACCACCCCGCGGCCCGGCTGGTCGAGACCCTGCGCGACGCCCGCCCGGTCGCGGTGCTCACCACGACCGCGGTCGCCCCGGCGCTCGACGGGGCGGGGGTGCCCACGGTCGCGCTGGACGACCCGGCCGTCGCGGCCGAGCGCGCCGCACTGGACCCCGGCCCGATCCCCGACGCCGAGCTGGGCAGCTTCGCCCGCGAGAACCCGGCGCGGCTCGACCTGCCCGCCTACGTCATCTACACCTCCGGCTCCACCGGGCGGCCCAAGGGCGTCGTCACCCCGTACCGGGGCCTGACGAACATGCAGCTCAACCACCGCCGCGAGATCTTCGACCCGGTGGTCGCCGACGTCCGTGCCCGCCGCGGCCCCGACGCGCGGCTGCGGGTCGCCCACACCGTGTCCTTCGCGTTCGACATGAGCTGGGAGGAGCTGCTCTGGCTGGTCGAGGGGCACGAGGTGCACGTGGCCGATGAGGAGCTGCGCCGCGACGCCCACCGGCTGGTGTCCTACTGCGACACCCACGACGTCGACGTCGTCAACGTGACCCCGACCTACGCTGCGGCGCTGCTGGAGACCGGGCTGCTCGCCCGGCGCCCGATGCCGCTGGTGCTGCTCGGCGGTGAGGCCGTGTCCGACGCCGTCTGGTCGGCCCTGCGCGACGCCGACGGCGTGCTGGGCTACAACCTCTACGGCCCCACCGAGTACACGATCAACACCCTCGGCACGGGGACCGCGGACTCCGACACCCCCGCGGTCGGGAAGCCGATCACCAACACCGTCGCGCACGTGCTGGACCCGTGGCTGCGCCCGGTGCCCGACGGCGTCGCCGGTGAGCTGTACATCGCCGGTGACGGCCTGGCCCGCGGCTACCTGGACCGGTTCGCGCTGACCGCGCAGCGGTTCGTCGCGGACCCGTGGAGCCCGGGCGGGCGGATGTACCGCACCGGCGACCTGGTCCGGCGTCGGCCGGGCACCGGCGGGGTGCTCGACTTCCTGGGCCGCACCGACGACCAGGTCAAGATCCGCGGGCACCGCGTCGAGCCCGGCGAGGTCACCGCCCGCCTGGACCGGCACCCGCTGGTGTCGCGCTCGGCGGTCGTGCCGGTCCCCGCACCGGACGGCGGCTCGCTCCGGCTGGTCGGCTACGTCGTCCCCGCCGCCCCCGACGAGGCCGACCGCGCGGCCACCGCCGCCGGCGCCGTCGACGAGTGGCGCGCGATCTACTCCGAGGAGTACTCCCGGATCCCGGTCGCGGTGTTCACCGAGGACTACGCCGGCTGGGACTCCTCCTACACCGGCGAGCCGATCCCGTTCGCGGAGATGGCGCAGTGGCGCGCGGCGACGGTCGACCTGGTCCGCGCGCTGCGCCCGGAGCGGGTGCTGGAGATCGGGGTCGGGACCGGGCTGCTGCTCGGCCCGCTCGCCCCCGGCTGCGCCGAGTACCGCGGCACCGACCTCGCCGAGCCGGTGATCGCCGCACTGCGCGCCGCGCTCGCGACCGACCCGGTCCGCTACGGCCACGTCGAGCTCGACACCCGGCCCGCCGACGACCTGTCCGGTCTGCCGCGGGGCCACTTCGACACCGTCGTGATCAACTCGGTGGTGCAGTACTTCCCCGACGCCGGCTACCTGGAGCGGGTCCTCACCGGCGCCGCGGAGCTGCTCGCCCCCGGCGGCCGGATCGTCGTCGGGGACGTGCGCCGCCCGGACACGCTGCACTCCTTCCACACCGCGATCGCCCGGACCCGCCTCGGCGACGGGGCCGACCCCGCCGCGGTCGACGCCGCGGCGGAGCGGTCCCTCGCGCTGGAGAAGGAGCTGCTGCTCGCCCCGGCGTTCTTCGACCGGATCGCGGCCGCTCTCGGCGCGGAGGTCGCGGTGCGCGCCAAGCGCGGCGAGGCCCACAACGAGCTGACCCGGCACCGCTACGACGTCGAGCTGCACCTGCCCGGCGCCGACGTGCGCCGCGCCGACCCGGAACGCACGCTGCGGTGGGGCACCGACGTGACCTCCCCCGACGAGCTGGACCGGCTCCTCGCCGACGCCGGGGACACCGCGCTGCGCCTCACCGGCGTCCCGGACGTCCGGCTCGCCACCGAGCAGGGGAGCCCCGGCGACGGTCCGGAGCCCGACGCGCTGCGTGCGCTCGCCGCCCGGCACGGCCGCGACGCCGAGCCGACCTGGTCCCCGGACGGACCCGGCCTGCTCGACGTCGTGCTGGTCGCGGCCGACCCGGCGGGCCGCCCGCTGGTCGGGCTGCACCGCGCCGGGGACCCGGCCGCCCCGGAGGCGACCGACCCGGCGGCGGCCCGCTCCGCCGCCGAGCTGGTCCCGGTCCTGCGCGAGGACCTGCGGGCGAGCCTGCCCGACCACCTCGTGCCGTCGGCGTTCGTGCTGCTCGACGAGCTGCCGCTGACCGCCAACGGCAAGCTCGACACCCGCGCGCTGCCCGTCCCCGACGCCCGCGCCGCCGCGGCGCCGTCGCGGGCCCCGGAGACCGCGACCGAGCAGGCCCTGTGCACGGTGTTCGCCGAGGTCCTCGGCCTCGACGGGGTCGGCGTGGACGACGACTTCTTCGACCTCGGCGGGCACTCGCTGCTCGCCACCCGGATCGTCGCCCGGCTGCGCACCGCGATCGGGGCGGAGGTGTCGATCCGCGACCTGTTCACCGAGCCGACCCCGGCCCGGCTCGCGGCCCGCCTCGACGCGGGCGACCCCGGCTCCGTCGACGGCACCGGCACCGCCCGCCCCGTGCTGGCGCCGCGGCCCCGCCCGCAGCCGCTGCCGGCGTCGTCGGCGCAGCACCGGCTGTGGGTCCTCGACCGCCTCGACGCCGACGCCGGCCGGGACAGCGCCTACCACTTCCCGATCACCTTCCGGCTGGCCGGCGCCCTCGACGCCGACGCGCTGGCCACGGCGCTGCACGACGTCACCGGGCGCCACGAGTCGCTGCGCACCCTGCTCGTCGACGGCGGCGACGGCGTCCCGGTCCAGGTGGTCGTCGACGCCGCGACGGCCCGGGTGCCGTTCGTGCGCCGCACCGTCGACGCCGCCACCACCCCGGCGGAGGTGGCGGCGGAGATCCGGCGCCCGTTCGACCTGGGCTCCGACCTGCCGATCCGGGCGCTGCTGCTCACCGAGTCCGACACCGGCGAGCACGTGCTGGTGCTCGTGCTGCACCACGTCACCACCGACGAGTGGTCCGACCGGCCGTTCCTGGCCGACCTCGCGACCGCCTACGCGGCCCGGGCCGCGGGCCGCGCGCCCCGCCTCACCCCGCTGCCGGTGCAGTACGCCGACCACACCCTGTGGCAGCGGGAGCTGCTCGGCGACCCGGCCGACCCGTCGTCGGTGGCGGGCCGCCAGCTCGCGTTCTGGACCCGCACCCTGGCCGGGCTGCCCGAACGCCTGGACCTGCCGACCGACCGGCCGGAGCCCGCGTCCCCGACGATGGCGGGCGACGCGGTCGAGGTGCCGATCGACCCCGCGCTCGGCGCCGAGCTGCGCCGCACGGCGCGCGCCGCCGGGGCGAGCACCTTCATGCTCGCCCGGGCCGCGGTCGCGGTCCTGCTGCACCGCCTCGGCGCCGGCGACGACATCCCGCTGGGCGCCCCCGTCGCGGGCCGCGCGGACCAGGCGCTGGAGGACGTCGTCGGGTTCTTCGTCAACACCCTGGTGCTGCGCACCGACCTGTCCGGCGACCCCGGGTTCACCGAGGTCCTGGACCGGGTCCGGGCCGCCGACCTGGAGGCGTTCGCGCACGCCGACGTGCCCTTCGAGTCGGTGGTGCGCGCGGTCAACCCGGACCGCAGCGCCGACACCACCCCGCTGTTCCAGGTGATGGTGGTGCACCGGGCCGGTGGGACCGCCCGCGAGTCGGGCCTGGTCCTGCCCGGGGTCACCGTCGGCGAGCAGCCGCAGCCGCCCGCCCGCGCCCAGTTCGACCTGGTCGTCGAGTTCCGCGACGGCGGGCCGGAGGAGCCGCTGGGGGTGCGGCTGCTGTACCGCACCGAGCTGTTCGACGCCGCGACCGTGCACGCGCTGGGGGAGCGGCTGACCACGGTGCTGCGCGCCGTCGTCGCCGACCCGCGGCGCCCGGTCCGCCGGATCGACGTCGCCGCGGACGGGGAGGCCGGCCGGACCCGCCGCGCCCTCGACGGCGGCCCGGTCCCGGCCGCCCGCACGATGTGGGAGATGGTCGCCGGCTCCGTCGCCGACCGGCCCGGCGCGGTCGCCGTCGCCGACGAGCACCGCGAGCTCGACTACGCCGGGCTCGACGTCGAGACCGCCGCGCTGGCCCGCGAGCTGCGCGCCCGCGGTGTCGGCCCGGAGACCGTCGTCGGGGTCGCGGTGCCGCGGTCGGTCGAGATGGTCGTCGCGGTGCTGGCGGTGCTGCGCGCCGGCGGAGCGTTCCTGCCGCTGGACCTCAACCTGCCCCCGGAGCGGCTGGAGTACCTGCTCGCCGACTCCGGCACCCGGCTGGTCGTGACGACCGGCGACGCCGCGGCCCTGCTGCCCGTCGTGGACGGCGTCACGCACCTCGTCCCGGCGCCGCCCGAGCCCGGCCCGGCCCCGGACGACCCGCCCGCCGACCCGGCGGGCGCCGCCTACGTCATCTACACCTCCGGCTCGACCGGACGCCCGAAGGGCGCGGTCCTGCCGCACGCCGGGATCGGCGAGCTGCTGGAGCTGGCCCGCGACCGGATGCGGCTGACCGCGGACTCCCGGGTCCTGCAGTTCTCCGCGCCCGGCTTCGACGTGCTCGTGTTCGAGCTGTGCATGGCGCTGTGCTCCGGGGCCCGGCTCGTCGTCGCCCCGGAGCGGCTGCGCGGCCGCGACGCCGACCCGGCCGAACTGACCGGGTTCTTCGCCGAGCAGCGGCTCACCCACCTGATCCTGCCGCCGTCGCTGATCACCGCGCTGCCGCCGGAGGCGTCGCTCCCGGCCGGGGCGACGGTGCTCGCCGGGACCGAGGCCGTCCCGCCGGACCTGATCGACCGCTGGGGCGCGCACCTGGACCTGCACGTCGCCTACGGGCTCACCGAGGCCACCGTGAACTCCACGCTGTGGCACTCCCGGCCGGGCACCGGGTTCCGGTCGCCGATCGGACGCCCCGACCCGGGCGTGCGGACCCACGTCCTCGACGACGCCCTCACCCCCGTCCCGCCCGGCGTCCCCGGCGAGCTGTACGTGGCCGGGGCCGGGCTGGCCCGCGGCTACCTGGGGCGCACGGCGCTCACCGCGGACCGGTTCGTGGCCTGCCCGTTCGGGGACCCGGGGGAGCGGATGTACCGCACCGGAGACCGCGTCCGGCTGCGCTTCGACGAGGGCTCCGGGCATCCCGACCGCGAGCCGGTCCTGGAGTTCCTCGGCCGCTCCGACGACCAGGTCAAGATCCGCGGCCACCGGATCGAGCCCGGCGAGATCGAGGCCGTCCTGGCCGCGCACCCGGACGTCGCGCAGGCCGCGGTCGTCGTGCGACGGCGGGGCCCGGTCACCCGGCTCGACGGCTACGTCGTCCCGGCCGGCGGCGGCACCGCGGTGCCCGACGGCCTCGCCGAGCACCTGCGCGGGCGGCTGCCCGAGCACATGGTCCCGGCCCACCTCGTCGCGCTGGACGGGCCGCTGCCGCGCACCCCGAACGGGAAGGTCGACAAGCGGGCACTGCCCGAGCCCGCCCCGGCGGCCGGCAGCGGCCGGGAGCCCGCCGAGGGGCCCGAACGGCTGCTGGCCGGGCTGGTCGCGGAGCTGCTGGCCGTGGACCGGGTCGGCGCCGACGACGACTTCTTCGCCCTCGGCGGCGACTCGATCATCGCGATCCGGCTGGTGTCCGCTGCCCGCGCGGCCGGGCTGGCGCTGACCCCGCGCCAGGTGTTCCGGCACCGCACGGTCGCCGGGCTGGCCGCCGTCGCCGGGGCGGTGGAGCGCGAGCACACCCACGACGACGGCGTCGGCCCGGTCGGGTCGACCCCGATCCTGGACTGGCTCGCCGAGGTCGACCCGCACGCGCCGGGCTACAACCAGTCGGTGCTGGTGCGCACCCCGGCCGGGCTGACCGGGCCGGTGCTGCGCCGCGCCCTGGGCGCGCTGCTCGCCACGCACGGCATGCTCCGTGCCCGGCGTACCGCCGAGGGCCTGGAGGTCCCGGCCGCGGTGCCCGGCCCGGTGCTGCGGGAGGTGCCGGTCAGCGGGGTGGACACCGCCGACCAGGTGCGTGAGCTGCTGGGGGAGGAGGCGCTCGCCGCGCGCGCCCGGCTCGACCCCGGCTCCGGCACGATGCTGTCGGCGGTCTGGTTCGACGCCGGACCGGACGCCCCCGGACGCCTGTTGCTGGTGGTCGCGCACGTCGCCGTGGACTGGGTGTCGTGGCGGATCCTGCTCGACGACCTCGCCGGTGCCGTCGCCGCCCAGGGCGCGGGGCGTGCGCCGTCGCCGCCGCCGGTCGCGGTGTCCTACCGCGCCTGGGCGTCGATGCTCGCCGCCGAGGCCGCCCGCCCGCAGCGGGTCGCCGAGGCCGCCCGGTGGCGGTCGGTCCTGGCCGGACCGAGGGTGGCGCTGCCGCTGGCGACGCCGTTCGACCCGGACCGCGACCGGCACGGCACCAACCGGGTGCACCCGGTGGAGCTGCCCGCGGACCTGTCGGCCGCCGTCCTCGCCGCCGGTGCGGACCGGGCACTGGCCGCCGGGCTCGGGATCGCCGTCGCCGGCCTCGCACGCCACCACGGCGCCCCCGCCGAGGGGGTCGTGCCGCTCGCGGTGGAGGGACACGGCCGGGAGGAGGAGGCCGTCGCGGCGCGACCGGACCTGTCCCGCACCGTCGGCTGGTTCACCGCGATCCGGCCGGTCGCGGTCGACCCGCGGGGGACCGCGACGCAGGTGCGCGACCGGCTGGTCGCCGACCTCGACGCCGAGCCCGACCACGGTCTCGGGTTCGGCCTGCTGCGCCACCTGAACCCGGACACCGCCGCGGAGCTCGCCCCGCTGCCGCTGCCCGAGATCGAGTTCAACTACCTGGGCCGGTTCGACCGGCGCGCCCCGCGCGACTGGGGCTTCGCCGACGAGGACGACGCCCTCGACATCGCCGTCGAGGCGGACATGCGCCAGCGGTTCCCGCTGACCGTCATCGCCCGCACCGTCGACGGCGCGGACGGGCCCCGGGTGCACGCCGACCTGATCCACCCGGCCGCGGTGCTCGACGACGACGTCGTCGCCGACCTCGGGCGCCGGTGGACCGCGGCGCTGCGGGAGCTGACCGGGCGGGACTGAGCGACGACAGGAGACAGGGCAGGGGGCCGGTCGCGGTGCGACCGGCCCCCTGTCGTTGTGTGCGGGGAGCGCCCCGGGCTCAGCCCTGGGCGGCGGGCAGTGCCTCGAGCTTCGGCACCAGCTTGTCCAGGGCGTACGGCAGGCTCAGCACGCTGCCGTAGCTCAGCGCGGCGGGCAGCGGCTCGGTGCGCTCGGAGCTGAGCATCCACAGCACCCGGCCCTGCTGGACGGCCGTGAGCCGGCTGAACTCCGGACGCGCCTCGATCTCGGCCTTCGCGGCCTCGGTCGGGGCGAGCACGAGCAGCTTGTCGACGTCGAACTCGCCGGCCTGCTCGGGGCTCAGCTGCGCCTCGCTCGTCCCGGCGGCGGCCCGGGTGATCGCCTCGGGGGCACGGAAGCCGAGCTGGGCCAGCAGGTCGGCCTTGATGTCGCCACCGGCGAACGCGAAGTAGTTCGGGGTGTCGTAGGAGACCGCGACGGCGGTCTGCTGCGCCCAGTCGGGGTGCGCGGCCTTGGCGTCGGCGATCTTCTTCTCGGTCGCGGCGACCAGCTCGTCGCCCTGCTGCTCACGCCCGACGGCCTTGGTGATCTCCCGGGTCATGACCTGCCAGGACGCGGTGTAATCCTCGAAGCCCTCGGGCTGGGCGACCGTCGGCGCGATCCTGGAGACCTGGTCGTACTGCTCCTGGGTCATGCCCGAGTACGACGCGATGATCAGGTCAGGCTTCAGCGCCGCGATCTTCTCGAGCTGGTACTCCTCGCGGACGCCGACGACCTCGGGGGTCTGCCCGGCGAAGCCCTGCTCCTGCCACAGCCACTTGTTGCCGGCCGGGGGCTGGGAGAACCAGTCGACGATCCCGACCGGCGCGATCCCGACGGCGAGCAGCGCGTCCGGGTCGGTGTAACCCAGGGTCACGACCCGCTTCGGCTCGGCGGTGATCTCGGTGGACCCGTACTTGTGCTCGACGGTCACCGGGAACGTGCCGGACGCGGCCGGGGTGGCCGGCGTCCCGTCACCGCTGCCGCCCGAGGGGGCCGAGGAGCACCCGGCGAGGACGAGGACACCGAGCAGGGCGACGAGGAGCGGGCGGAACCGTCCCCTGGACGGTGAAGCGTGAGGCATGACGTTCCTGTTCTCTCGACCCGGTGCGCCGGCCGAGCCGCGCCCCGGTGATCCGTTGTGGCAGTTGAGGCTTACCTAAGTCCCGGGCCAGGTCAAGACCCCCGCACCTCAGCTGCCGCCACGCCGTGCGGGCTCCCCTCGCAGGCCGGTCCAGGCCTGCCACAGCTGCGCGAACCGGCCGCCGGAGGCGACCAGCTCGGCGTGCGTGCCGGTCTCCGCGGTCCGCCCGGCCTCGAGCACCAGCACGAGGTCGGCGTCGGCGACCTGGCTGAGCCGGTGCGCCACGACCACGGCCGTGCGGCCCGCCAGCGCGGCGTCGGCGGCGCGCTCCAGCTCCGCCGCGCCGGCGCTGCCGGCCTCGGCGGTCGCCTCGTCGAGGATCACCACCGGTGGGTCGGCCAGCACCAGCCGGGCCAGCGCGAGCTGCTGGGACTGCACCACGGTCAGCGCGTGCCCGGTGTCCCCGACGACGGTCTCCAGCCCGTCGGGCAGCCGGTCCACCCAGGGCGCCGCGCCGACCGTGCCCAGGGCGGCGCGCAGGTCGTCGTCGGTGGCGTCCGGGCGGGCCAGGCGCAGGTCCTCGGCGAGCGGCCCGGCGAACACGTGCACCTCCTGGGTCACCAGGACGACCGGCGCCCGCCCGCCGCGGTGGTCGATGCGCTCCAGCGGCACTCCGCCGATCTCGACGACCCCGGCGTCCGGGGTGTGCATCCCGGCGACGAGCTTGGCCAGCGTGGACTTGCCCGCGCCGCTGGTGCCGACCAGCGCGACCCGGGTACCGGGGGCGAGGTCGAGGTCCACCCCGGACAGCGCCGGGTGGCCGTCGACGTAGGAGTGGGTCAGGCCGCGCACCCGCACCCGGGCGTCGGCGGGCACGGCCGGGTCCTGCGGCGGGGCGGGCGGGTCGATCTCGGCGACGCCGACGATGCGCCGCAGCCCGGCGACCGCGGACTGGGCGGCGTCGAGCTGGAACAGCATGATGTTGATCGGCGTGAACAGGTTGATGAAGTACAGCGCCGCCGCGCTCGCCGTACCGATCGTCGTGCTGCCGCTGCCGACCAGCACGAACCCGGCGACCAGCACCCCGCTCAGGCCGAGGACCTCACCGGCGTTGAGCCGGCCGAAGAAGCGGGTCTGCAGCACCACGAGCCGCTGCCCGATCCCGGCGACGGCCTCGGCGCGGGCACGGACCCGGTCCAGGTGGTCGTCGGTGAGGCGGAACGCGCGCACCGTGCTCACCCCGGCCGCGGTGTCGAGCAGCTGCTGCTGCTGGGCCCCGCCCGCGATGCGCTCGTCGTCGTAGAGCGGGCCGGAGTGGCGCAGGAACCAGCGGGCGGTGACCACCTGGATCGGCACGGCCAGCAGCGCGCCGAGCAGGAACCGCCAGTCCAGGGCGGCGAGCGCGACCAGGGTCAGGCCGATGATCAGCGCGGCCCTGGCGAACTCGGGCAGCGCCTCGCGCACCGCCTCGCCGACGACCTTGACGTCGTCTGTGACGCGCGAGGTGAGGTCGCCGGACCCGGCCTGCTCCAGGGTGTCCAGCGGCAGGTCCAGCGCGCGGGCGACGAAGCGCTCCCGCAGCCGGGCCAGCATCGTCTCCCCGACCCGGGCGATCAACGCGATCCCGGCGAAGGCGAGTACGCCCTGGACGACCGCGACCCCGGCCAGTGCGGTGACCGGCGCGGCCAGTGCGGACGGCTCCGACCCGCGGGCGGCGAGGTCGACGATCCGGCCCAGCAGCGGTGCCGCGACCAGGCTCACCGCCGCCCCGGCGACCAGGGCGAGGAGTGCGGCGACGGCGGTCCCGCGGCGCGGCGCCAGCAGTTCGCCGAGGACGGCGCGGGTGCGGCGCCCGTCGGCGACGGGCAGCAGGCGGGGCCCGGACGGCTCGGTCCCGGTGGTCATCCGGTCACCACCCTGCGGTAGTCGGTGTCGTCGGTCATCAGCTCGGTGTGCGTCGTGTCCGCGACGACGCGGCCGTCGCGCAGCACCACCACGCGGTCGGTGACCGCGAGCAGTGCCGGGCTGGTGGTGAGGAGGACGGTCGTGCGGCCGGTGCGGTGCTCGCGCAGCCGGGCCGCGATCTCGGACTCGGTGACGGCGTCGACGGCCGTCGTGGGGTCGTGCAGCACCAGCACCGGGGGATCGGCGGCCAGCGCCCTGGCCAGCGCGACCCGCTGGCGCTGCCCGCCCGACAGCGAGCTGCCGCGCGAGGTCACCGGGGTGTCCGCGCCCTGCGGGAGGGCCTCGACGGCCTGGTCGGCGCGGGCCGCGGCCATCGCCGCGACCGTCGCGGACCCCGGCGCGCCGTCGCCGGTCGCGGCGGTGACGTTGTCCAGGACGGTGCCGGTGAACAGGTGCGCGTCGTGCGCCGCGACCAGCAGCATGGACCGGGTGGCGGCCGGGGCCAGGTCGTCGACGCCGGTGCCGTCGAGCAGGATCCGCCCCTCGTCGGGCGCCACGTCGCGGGCCAGGCAGCGGGCGAGCGCGGTCGCCGCGGACGGGTCGGGGGCGACCACGCCGAGCAGCTGACCGGCGGGCACCTCCAGGTCGAGGCCGTCGAGCGGGCCGTGCCGCAGCCCGGTGACCGCCAGCGCGGCCCGGCCGGCGGTGGGGTCGGCGCCGGGGTCGGCGGTGGTGGGATCGGCACCCCGGCCGTCGCGGCCGGGGCCGACGGCGGGCGGTGCGGAGAGGATCTCGGCGATCCGCCCGGCCGAGGCCCGAGCCTGGGCGAGGCGCGCCCCGGCGATGCCGAGGGTCTGCAGCGGTCCGACGAGGAACTGGGCGAGCCCGACCGCGGAGACCAGGTTGCCGACGGTGATCGACCCGTCGAGGGCGAGCAGACCGCCGACGAGCGCGATGACCGCGAGGAACAGGCCGTTCGCGAGCTGGACGGTGCCGAGGAACCCGGCCTCGGCGCGGGTCGCCCGCAGCGTGGCGCCCAGCGCGGTGCGGCTGCTGGCCGCGTACTGCTCGGCCGCGGCGGGCCCGGCGCCCAGACCCTTGAGGACACGGATGCCGGACACGAGGTCGGCGGCGGTGCCGGCGGCGCGCGCGGCCCGCTCCTGCTCGGCGCCGCTGCGCCGCTCCAGCGGCCGCCCGACCCGGCCGATCAGCCACAGCAGGGGCGGGGTGCCGAGCAGGATGAGCAGGCCCAGGGGGAGCGAGATCCGCAGCAGCGCGACGGCGGCGACCACGAGCGCGGCCGCGGCGGCCGCGGCCGTGGGGATCCAGAAGTTCATCACGGCGACGCGCTTGGCGTCGGCCACGGCGATCGAGGTGATCGAGCCGGGCAGCCTGCCGGTCTCGGCCCCGCCGCGGTGGTCCAGCAGCCGCGCCGCCACCCGGGTGCGCAGCCCGGCGTCGGCACGCAGGTCGGCGTGCAGGGCCTGCCGCGCGCCGAACCGGTAGCTGTAGGACAGCATCGCGAAGTCCGCGGCCAGCACCAGCAGCCAGACCACCAGGCTGCCGACGTCGCCGGTCGCGACCGCGCGGTCGATCACGACTCCCACCAGGACCGGCACCAGTGCCTCTCCGACCTGGTGTCCGCACAGCAGGACGGTCGCCGCCGCGACCCGGCCGCGGAACGACCTGATCGTGCCGCGGACCACCTCCCGTGCGGTGACCTGTGTGTCACCGGTGCCCCTGTGCTCGGTCATGAAGGCAGGCTAACCTCACCGACGCGCGGCGATCATGACGGTGGGTGGGTACCCCGCCGCTCTCCGGTCGGCGCACCGTCCGGCGCCCGTCGTCGCGCCACATCCCAGAAGGAGGTCGACATCCCGTGCGTGTCGTGTTGTTCGGTTACCAGAAGTGGGGAGCCCGGCTGCTCGCCGACCTGCTGGACTCGCGACACGAGGTGGTGCTCGTCGTCAGCCACCCGGAGGAGGGCGAGCCGTCCCCGGTGATCTTCCAGGAGTCGCTCGGCGACCTGGCGCGTGAGCACGGGATCCCGGTGCTCTACCGGGAGAAGGCCGTCGACGCCGAGCTGGTCACCGCGATCACCGGTTCCGGCGCCGAGATCGGGGTGGCCTGCAACTGGCGCACCTGGATCTCCCCGGAGGTGTTCTCCGCCCCGCCGCGCGGCACGGTCAACACCCACGACTCGCTGCTCCCGCGCTACGCCGGGTTCTCCCCCCTGAACTGGGCACTGATCAACGGCGAGAGCCAGGTGGGCGTGACCGCGCACTGGATGGACGCCGAGCTCGACCGCGGCCCGATCATCTGCCAGCGCACCGTGCCGGTCACCCCGACCGACACCACCGAGGACCTGTTCGAGCGCACCGTGCTCCTGTTCGGACCGCTCGCGCTCGAGGCGTTCGACCGGGCCGAGCACGGTCCGCACGAGTGGCTCACCCAGGACCCGGCGCACGCGTCGTTCTTCCACAAGCGGGCCGACGAGGACAACCGCATCCCCTGGGACCGTCCGGCCGCCGACCTGGTCAACCTGGTGCGCGCGCAGACCGGGCCGTACCCGAACGCCTGGTGCCTGCACGAGGGCGCGCGGCTGCGGGTGCTGGAGGCGACGGTGTCGCGGGAGCGCTGCGGCGGGACCAACGGGCGGATCTTCGCCCGCGAGGGGAGCGGGGTGGTCGTCGTCGCCGGGCCGGACGCCTGGCGCGGTGGTCAGTACGGCCTGGTCCTGCAGCGGGTCAAGGACGCCGACGGTGTCGAGCACGTCGCCGGTGACCACTTCCGCCGCATGGGGGGCTACCTGACCTGAGTGACCCCGGCGGGGGCACCGGTGGACGTGACGTCCACGTCCACCGGTGCACGGCCGGCGTCAGTTGCCGGGGGCCCGGCCCTTCAGCGCCGCGTCGAGCTGCGGCGCGACGGTGTCGATGGCGTAGGGCAGCGACAGCGGGCTGGAGTAGCCCAGCGCGGCGGCGAACTCGGTCTCGAACGGCCCGAGGTAGGCGACCCGGCCCTGCTGGACCGCCGGGATCGCGCGGAACACCGGGTCGGCCTCGGACTCGGCGCGCGAACGGCCCAGCACCACGAGCACGTCGCTGTCGAGGTCGCCCTGGCGCTCCAGCGAGAGGGTCTGCGAGTCCGGCCGGACGGTGAAGCCGAGGCCGGCGAAGATCTGGGCGCGCAGGTCGTCGGTGCCCATGTCGTAGGGGACGCCCTCGATGAAGAAGTCCATCTTCAGGTTCTTGCCCGCGAAGTCGGGGTGGGCCGCCCTGGCCTCGTCGAACTCGGCGCGGGTCGCGGTGATGACCTGCTCGGCCTGCTCGGTGCGGCCGGTGGCCTGCCCGGTGATGCGGGTCTGCTCCTCCCAGCCCGCGGCGTTCGTGCCGTCGGGGGTGCCCTGGGCGACGGTCGGCGCGATCTGCGACAGCGCGGTGTAGGTCGCCTGGTCCATGAAGGAGTACACGCCGAGGATCAGGTCGGGCTTCAGCGCGGCGACCTGCTCGACCGGGATCTCGGACCCGGTCAGCAGCTGCGGCTGCGTCCCGCCGAGTGCCTCCTGCGCCCAGGGGCGCTTCGCGTAGTCGTAGTCGCCGATGTTCTCGCGGACCCCGACCGGCTTCACGCCGAGGGCGAGGGCGAAGTCGGCGTCGTTGAAGCCGACGGTCACCACCCGCTGCGGCGCGGCGGGGATCGTCGTCTGCCCGAAGGCGTGGGTGAGGGTGACCGGGAACGCTCCGGTCGGGGCGTCGCCGGCGGGTGCGGGCCGTGCCGCGTCGCCGGAGCCCCCGGAGGAGCAGCCGGCGAGTGCCAGCAGCAGGACCACGCACGCGGCGAGCGCGCGGAGCAGGGGTCGGGGCATGGGGGCGGTCCTTTCGACGGGACCCGTGCGGGCGGGGTGCACCGGGCGCCGGGGAATCAGGTCAGTACACCCTTCCGGGTGGACAGGCGAACCTTACCCGTGGCGGTCACGATCGGGCAGACAGGACATCCCACACGACGTCGAGGTGCTCGCGGCCCGTGGTGATCCCGCCGAACGCCACCCGCACCACCGGGTGCCCGTCGACCTCGGTGCCGGTGAGCAGCACCCGTCCGTCGGCGTTGGCCCGCTCCAGCAGCGCGGTGGTCGCGGCGTCGCCGGCGCGTGAGCGCAGGCAGACCAGTGACAGCACCGGTGCGCACGCCAGCTCCAGCTCGTCGTGCCCGCGGACCCGCTCGGCCAGCTCGGCGGCGAGGTCCACGTGCCCGCGCAGGTGCGACCGCAGGCCGGACAGCCCCTGGCCGTGGAGCACCGCCCACAGCTTCAGCGCCCGGAACCGCCGCCCGAGCGGGAGCTGCCAGTCCCGGAAGTCCACGACGGCGCCGGAGTCGGAGTGCGCGTCGCGCAGGTAGGCCGGGGTGATCGACAGGGCGGCCGGCAGCGCGCGGGCGTCGCGCACCCAGAGCAGCGAGGCGTCGAACGCGGTGAGCAGCCACTTGTGGGCGTCGGTGCAGAAGGAGTCGGCTCCGGGCCCCGGGCCCGGGTTCACGCCGTCGAGCACCCAGCGGTGCTCCGGGCAGAGCGCGGCGACGCCCGCCCACGCGGCGTCGACGTGCACCCAGGCCCGGTACGGCCGCGCCGCCGTGACCAGGGCCGCGACCGGGTCGCTCGACCCGGTCGAGGTTGTCCCGACCGTCGCGCACACCAGCACCGGGACCAGCCCCGCGGCGACGTCCGCCGCGAGGGTGTCGGCCAGCGCGGCCGGGTCCATCGCCCGCGAGCCCGGGGTGCAGGGGACGGTCCGCAGTCCGTCGGCGCCGAGTCCGGCCACCCGCACCGCCTTGGCCAGCGACGAATGCGTCTCGGCCGTGACGTAGACGCGCTCCCGGCCGGTCACCCCGCGCACCCGCCAGCCGGAGTCCGGGTCCGGCGCGGCCCGGTGCAGCGCGGCGGTCAGCGCGACCAGCGCCGCGGAGGACGCCGAGTCCTGGATCGAGCCGCCCCCGCCGCCGTCGTGGGTGAACGTCTCGGCGAGCCCCATCGCCCTGGCCAGCTGGTCGGTGACCGCCTGCTCCACCTCGGTGCACGCGGGCGAGGTCGACCAGAGCATCCCCTGCGCCCCGGCGCCGCCGGAGAGCAGCTCGCCGAGCAGCGAGGTCAGCGAGGCGTTCGCCGGGAAGAACGCGTGGAACCCGGGGTGCTGCCAGCGGGTGTCGGCGTCACCGGTGACGGCCTCGACCAGCGACGGGAACGCCGCGAGCGGCTCGGGGTCCTCGTTCGCCTCGCGGGGGAAGCGGGCCCGCACGGTGCCGGGCTCGACGAGGTCGCGGACGGGGTGGCGTTCGATCCCGGCGCGGGCGTCCGCGACGGCGTCGACGAACAGGTGGCCGAGCGCGCGGAACTCGTCCGGGGTGAGGTCGGGCACGCGGCCGGACGCTACCCGGCCGCGGCGACGTGGTCGTGCCCGTGCAGGTCGTCCAGGTCCCACTCGGGCAGCGGGTCGGGCAGGGCACGCCAGGAGGCGGGCCCGGCGAGCAGCTCGTCGTCGGTGAGCAGGGCCGGGTCGAGGCGCGCGGTGACGGCGTCACGGGTCAGGCCGAGGCCGATGAACACGATCTCCTGCCCGCGCGGGCCGTCGAACGACGACCACGGCGCCGCCGGGTCCAGGGCCATGTTCGGACCGGCCTGGGACCACATCCCGGCGACGTCGGGCCGGGTCGCCAGCCAGCAGAATCCCTTGCTGCGCAGCAGGCCCGGCCACTCGCCGAGCGCGTCGAGCAGCCGTGCGGGGTGGAACGGGCGCGCCGCGCGCCAGGTGACGCTCGCGATGCCGTACTCCTCGGTCTCGGGGGTGTGCGAGCCGTTGAGCTCCTGGGCCCAGCCCGGCGTGGCCGAGGCCGCCGCCGGGTCGTAGCGACGGGTGTCGAGCAGGTCGGCGACCGGCACGTCCCCGCGCACGGCGCGCACGAGGCGGGCGCCCGGGTTCATCCGCGACAGCAGCGCCTCGATCCGGCCCAGCGCGTGCGGCGCGACGAGGTCGGTCTTGTTGAGCACCAGCAGGTCCGCGAACTCGACCTGGTCGGCGAGCAGGTCCGACAGGGTCCGCTCGTCGCCCTGCGCCGCCTGCAGCTCGCGGTCGGCGAGCGAGTCCTCGCTGGTCAAGAGCGTCTCGAAGGTCGAGGCGTCGACGAGGGTGACCATCGTGTCCAGCCGTGCGACGTCGGACAGGGAGCGTCCCGGCAGTGTCGTCCCCTCGGCGAAGGTCCACTCGAACGTCGCCGCGACCGGCATCGGCTCGGAGATCCCGGTCGACTCGACGACGACGTGGTCGTAGCGCCCCTCCGCGGCCAGCTCGCCGACCGTGGTCAGCAGGTCCTCCCGCAGCGTGCAGCAGATGCAGCCGTTGGTGAGCTCGACCAGCTTCTCCTGGCTGCGGTGCAGGTCGACCAGCGCGCCGTCGATGTTGACCTCGCTCATGTCGTTGACGACGACGGCGATCCGCCTGCCCGCGCGGTTCGCGAGCAGGTGTTCCAGCAGCGTCGTCTTCCCCGCGCCGAGGAAGCCGGACAGGATCGTGACGGGAACGCGACGGTCGGCCATAACGAAGATGATAACGATTGTCGATTGATCGGGTGTAGGGTGCCCCCGTGCGTTCCTCCCGTCCCGTCTGGTGGCGGCTGCTCCCCGCAGCCGCGTAGACGCACGTCACCGTCACCCCGGGCTGCCCGAGCAGTCCGGCGGCATCCGGTGTGTCTCGTGCAGCTCCCCGTTCCCCAGGAGCTGATCATGGATTCCCTCGCCGCCACCGTCGCCCGGATGCCCGCGCTGCGTGCCGCCGTCGCCGCCGACCCGTCGTCGCACCGGGTGCTGACCGGGGAGCGGCCGACCGGCCCGCTGCACCTGGGGCACCTGGTGGGCACGATCTCCGAACGCGTCCGGCTGCAACGGTCCGGTGTGGACGTGCTGGTGATCCTCGCCGACTATCAGGTGGTCACCGACCGCGACGTCGCCGACCGGCTGGCGGACCACGTCCGCGGCGCGGTGCTCGACCAGCTCGCCGCCGGGCTCGACCCGGACCGCACGACGGTGTTCGCCCACTCTGCGGTGCCCGCGCTGAACCAGCTCCTGCTGCCGTTCCTGTCGCTGGTCACCGAGGCCGAGCTGCACCGCAACCCGACGGTGAAGGCCGAGCACGCGGCGTCCGGGCGCGCGTTGTCCGGGCTGCTGCTGACCTACCCGGTGCACCAGGCCGCGGACATCCTGTCCTGCCGCGCCGACCTCGTGCCGGTGGGGAAGGACCAGCTCCCGCACATCGAGCTGACCCGGGTGCTGGCCCGGCGCTTCGCCGAGCGCTACGGCCCGGTGTTCACCCCGCCCGAGCCGATGCTGACCGACACCCCGGAGCTGCCCGGGCTCGACGGGCACAAGATGTCCAAGTCCCGCGGCAACGCCGTCCCGCTCGGCGCGACCGCCGACGAGACCGCGGCGCTCGTGCGCCGCGCCCGCACCGACCCCGAGCGGCGGATCACCGTCGACCCGGACGGCAGGCCCGGGGTGTACGGGCTGCTCGCGACCGCGGCCCTGTGCCTGGGCCGCGACCCGCACGAGCTGGCCGCGACCCTGGACGGGGCCGCCGCGCTGAAACGGCTCACCACCGACGCGGTCAACGACCACCTCGCCGGACACCGCGCGCGGCGCGCCGAGCTGGCCCGCGACCCCGGGCTCGTCGACGACGTGCTGGCCCGCGGCAACGCCCGCGCGAACGCGCTGGCCGACGAGACACTCGACGCGGTCCGCACCGCCATGGGGATGCGCTACGGCCGGGTCAGCGCCGGGACGCGGTCCGCTTCGTGACGGTCTCCCGGATCTCCGGCAGCAGGTGCTCGCCCGCGGCCAGGAGGTCCGGGAGCCGGGCCGGCTCGGCGAGCAGCGCCCGGAACGCGTCGGCGACGGTGACGCCGTGCCCGGGCCGGTGCTCGACGGTCACGGCGTCGCCGGCGCGGACCTCGCCGGGGGACAGGACCCGCAGGTAGGCGCCGGGACGGGCGGCCGCGGTGAACCGCTTCACCCAGCCCGCCCGCTCCAGGTGCGCGGCGAAGGTCCGGCACGGGATGCGCGGCGCGGTCACCTGCAGCAGCACCCCGCCGACCCGCCAGCGCTCGCCCAGCTCCGCGCCGCACACGTCGACGCCGCGGGTGGTGAGGTTCTCCCCGAACATCCCCGCCCGCAGCGGGCCCAGCTCGGGGGCGAAGGACTCCAGGTCCTCCCGGGCGTAGGCGTAGACGGCCTGGTCCGGGCCGCCGTGGTGGTCGGCGTCGCAGATCGTGTCGCCGGCCAGTCCGCTCGCCGCGGGCGCCGGGACGTCCACCCGGACCGGACCGGGTACCGGCCGTTTGTCGATGCCGGAGGTGCCGGCCTTGGCGAGGATCGGGCGGGACATCCCGGTGTTCACGGACTCCACGACGGACACCCCGCGACGGTAGGCGTGCCACCGCCGCCGACGCGAGGGGGTTCCGCTCACCCCGCCCCGTGGGCCCGCCGCAGCTCGGTCTCGAGCACCTTGCCCGACGGGTTGCGCGGCAGCGCGTCCACCAGCGCGAGCCGGCTCGGCTGCTGGTAGCGGGAACCAGCCGGTCGGCGCGCCACGCGGTGAGCGTGTCCAGGTCCGCGACGTCCGCGGGTCGGCCGGTGCCGGAGCGTCCGGTGTGGCCCGTGCGTGC
Organism: Pseudonocardia tropica; assembly: GCF_040105315.1. Classification (NCBI taxonomy): domain Bacteria; kingdom Bacillati; phylum Actinomycetota; class Actinomycetes; order Pseudonocardiales; family Pseudonocardiaceae; genus Pseudonocardia; species Pseudonocardia tropica. The sequence goes on along the minus strand of NZ_JBEDNP010000006.1, from coordinate 139,305 downwards.
CGCGCGACGACGTCCGCCGCGGTCGTCCCGTGACCCGTGATCGTGCCCACCGGTGCCTCCCGAGCCACGCCTGCCCCCCCACTGTGGTCCCGCTCACCCCGGTGGGCGAGATCACGGCCCGCCGTGCAGGGTGACGCCGGTGAGCACGACCCCCGACGGCAGCGGTGCCGTCCCCGACGGCACCCGGCGGCTCCGGCTGCTGCAGCTGGCGTCGCTGACGAGCACCGTGGACCGGTTCGCGATCGCACCGTTGCTGGTGCCGATCGCCGCGTCGTTCTCCGCGCCGCTGGCCGCGGCGGCCGGCGCGGCCGGGGGCTACTTCCTCGCCTACGGCCTCATGCAGGTCGTGTGGGGGGTGCTGTCCGACCGGATCGGCCGGGTCCGGGTGATGCGCCTGGCCCTGGTCGGCGCGGTGCTGGGAGGGGTCGCCTCGGTGCTGGCCCCGACCCTCGCCGTGCTGGTCGTCGCCCGGGTCGTCACCGGCGCGTGCACGGCGGCGCTGATCCCGGCGGCGCTGGTCTACGTCGGTGACACCTGGCCCGCCGCGGTCCGGCAGCGGCCGCTGTCGGACCTGCTCGCCGCGACCGCGCTCGGCACCGCCGTCGCCACGGCCGGGGCGGGCCTGCTCGCCGACCTGGCCGGGTGGCGCGTCGTCCTGGGGACGACGGCGGCCGGCAGCGCGGTGCTGTTCGTCGCGCTGCGGGCGCTGCCCGAACCCGACGGCGGCCGCACCACCTCGCGCGGGATCGCCGACGCGGTGCTCCGCCCGCTGGCCGCGGTCGCCGGGAACCGCTGGGCGCGGCTGGTGCTGGCGCTCGCCTTCGTCGAGGGCGCCGTCGTGCTCGGGGTGCTGACCTACCTGGCCCCGGCGCTGCAGGCCGGGGGCAGCTCCGCCGCGCTGGCCGGGCTCGCGGCCGGGGGCTACGGCGTCGGCGCGGTGCTGTTCTCCCGGGTCGTGCGACGCCTGGTCGGGCGCCTGCGCGCGGCCGCGCTGGCCGGTACCGGCGGCGGGTTCCTCGTCGTCGCCTGGGTGTTCCCGCTGGTCGCCGTCCACCCCGTGACGGTCGCCGCGGCCGGGCTCTGCCTGGGTGGGGCGTGGGCGTTCCTGCACTCGACCCTGCAGACCTGGGCGACCGAGGTCGTCCCGCAGGCCCGTGCGACCGCCGTCGCGCTGTTCGCGACACTGCTGTTCCTGGGCAGCTCGGCCGGGACCGCACTGGGCGCCCCGCTCGCCGACGCCGGGCGCTTCGCCCCGCTGTTCGCCGCCGCCCTGGTGGTCTCGGTGCCGCTGGCGCTGGTCGCCGCCTGGACGCGCGCCCGCTACGCCCGCCGCGCCACCTGACCTCCCCGCGCCGCGGGCGACGCGGGGGAGGGGTGGTCACACGTAGCGGTCGCGCAGCTCCCGCTTGACGAGCTTGCCGGTGGGGGTGCGCGGCAGGAAGTCGGTGAAGTCCACCGACGACGGCGCCTTGTGGTGCGCGATCCGCTCCCGCACGAAGTCGATCAGCTCGCGCTCCAGCTCCGGGCCGGCGTCGACGCCCTCCGGGGGCTGGACGACGGCCTTGACCTTCTCGCCCATCTCGTCGTCGGGCACCCCGATGACGGCGACGTCGAACACCTTCGGATGCAGCGCGAGGGCGTCCTCGACCTCCTGCGGGTAGATGTTCACCCCGCCCGAGATGATCGTGAACGCCTTGCGGTCGGTGAGGAAGAGGAAGCCGTCCTCGTCGAGGTAGCCCAGGTCCCCGGTGGTGGTCCAGCTGTCGTGCTCGGGGTGGGTCGCGGCGAGGGTCCTGCCCGGGTCGTTGTGGTACTCGAACGGCCGGACCTCGCGCTCGAAGTAGACCGTCCCGATCTCGCCCGGGGCCAGGACGGCACCGGTGTCGTCGGCGATCCGGATGGTGCCGAGCCCGGCGCGCCCGACCGAGCCGGGACGCTCGCTCCACTGCGCCGAGTCGATGAAGGTGATGCCGTTGGACTCGGTGGCGGCGTAGTACTCGTGCAGGACCGGACCCCACCAGTCGATCATCGCCTGCTTGACGTCGACCGGGCACGGGGCGGCCGCGTGGACCGCGACCCGCATCGAGGACACGTCGTAGGAGGCGCGGACGGACTCGGGGAGCTTGAGCATCCGCACGAACATCGTCGGCACCCACTGCGAGTGGGTGACCGAGTACCGCTGGATCAGCGCCAGCGCCTGCTCGGGGTCGAAGCGCTCCATCACCACGACCGTCCCGCCCAGCGCCTGCACCGTGGCGGTGAACCGCAGCGGCGCGGCGTGGTAGAGCGGGGCCGGGTTCAGGTAGACGGTGTCGGTGTCGAAGCCGTACATCGACCCGAACAGGGCCTGGTAGGTGTCGCCCGGCTCGTCGACCTGCCGGTCGGGCAGCGTCGACCTGATGCCCTTGGGACGGCCGGTGGTGCCCGAGGAGTAGAGCATGTCCGCCCCGCGCGGCTGGTCGGCCGGCGGCTCGGCGGAGACCGCGGCGAGGGTCTCGTCGTAGTCGGCGTAGCGCGACGCGCCGGGGATCTCGCCGCCGAAGGCCAGCCGTACCGGGGTGTCGACGTGGTCCTCGATCGCCGCGGCCAGACCGGCGACACCGGCCGAGACGACGAGCGCCTTCGCGCCGCAGTCCCGCACGATGTAGGCCGCCTCGGGCGCCGAGAGGTGGTGGTTCACCGCGGTGATGTAGAGCCCCGACCGCTGGGCGGCCCAGTACACCTCGTAGACCCGCGCGGTGTTCTCCGCGACGAGCGCCACGACGTCGCCCCGCTGCAGCCCGGCCGCCCGCAGGTGGTTCGCGAGCCGGGCGGACCCCTCCTCCAGCTCACGGAAGGTCAGGGTGGCGCCCGAGCCGCCCATGATCACGGCCGGCTTGTCGGGGGTCGTCGCGGCGTGCGTGCCTGGGTACATCAGGGCCTCTCCGTCGGGGCGCGCCGCGGATCGCCCGGCGCACGTCTCTCGTGGGCCCGATCCTGCCATCCGGCGCGACCCCGGCGGCGCCGGCGGTCAGGAGTGCGCGTTCTGATGGGCCTCGAGAACCGAGGACGGGATACGCCCGCGCTCGGAGATCCTCATTCCCTGGGCCACCGCCCATTCCCGCACGGCGCGGTTCGCGGCGCGTTCCGAGGCGCTGGAACCGTTCGACGACGAGGTGCCGGATGCGGTACTGCGCCGACCGGACCCGCGACGGGCGGCCGCGACGTAGGGCGCCAACGATTCCCGCAGCTTCTCGGCATTCTTCGTGGACAGGTCGATCTCGTAGGCGCGGCCGTCGACGGAGAACTCCACCTGCTCGTCGGCCTCGGTGCCGTCGAGGTCGTCGACCAGTGTGATGGTCGTCTGCTGCGCCACGTCGTCATTCCTTCCACGGGGGAATCACCGGATCTGCCGGAGACGGGAATCGCCCGGTCGGAGCCGGAACCGATTCTTCGGGCAGAACGATAAAGGATGCCGAACCGACCTGTCGAACCCCTACCCGGAAATAGGCCGGAGCCGCCGTTTCCGGTCGGGGGATACGGCGTCCGGGCGACGGGAATGGGCGAAAAGGGTCAGCGGTGAACGTGGCGCGAATCAGCGCGCGGTCGGCCACCACGGTTCGGTGGGAACCGCGGCGCGGGCGTCGTCGTCGGTCGTGACGCCGGTCAGGTCGATCCGCTCACCCGGGCGCGGCAGCGCCAGGACCACGTCCTGGTCGGCGGCGGCCTTGCGGGCCCGCTCGGCGGGCTCGTCCCACGGGTGGAAGCCCAGGTTGAACGTCGCCCAGTGGATCGGCAGCAGCACCCGGCCGCCCAGCTCGCGGTGCGCGGCGACGGTCTGCTCCGGGTCGGCGTGGATGTCGGGCCACAGGTCGGCGTAGGCGCCGATCGGCAGTACCGTCAGGTCGAACGGGCCGTGCGCGGCCCCGGTGCGCGCGTGCGCCCGGGTGGCGCCGGTGTCCCCGCCCAGGTAAGCGGTGTGCCGCGCCCCGGCGACCTTCCAGGCGGCCCACAGCGTCGTGTTGCGGCGCAGCCCGCGCCCGGAGAAGTGCCGGGTCTCCAGGCAGGTCAGCTCCAGCCCGGCGACGGTCACCACGCCCTCCCAGTCGCGCTCGACGACCCGGTGCCCGGGCACGCCCCAGGCCCGCAGGTGCGCGCCCACCCCGAGCGGGCCGACGAACACCGCCGAGGTGTCGCGGGCCAGCGCGGTGACCGTCGGGCGGTCGAGGTGGTCGTAGTGGTCGTGGCTGATCACGACGACGTCCGGGGACCCCAGCGCGGACAGCGGCGCGACCGGCGGGTGCAGGCGGCGCGGCCCGAAGCGCGGCACGGGGGAGGCGTAGTCCGACCAGACGGGGTCGACCAGGACCCGGCGGCCGTCGATCTCCAGCAGCACCCCGGCGTGGCCCAGCCAGGTCACCGCCAGCCCGGCGGGCGCGTCGGGGGTCCGCAGCGGCGCGAGCGGCACCGTGGCCGGCGCGACACCCTCGGACCGCCGGGCCACCAGCATGTTCAGGATCATCCGGGCCGAGGCCTTGGCCCGCGGCAGGCCCGGCTCGGTGTTGGCGAACACGCCGTCGACGGCGTTCGGCGACCCGGACGCGATCCGGCGCAGCTCGCCCGCGCGGGCCCCCATGTTGCGGCGCACGTGCAGGCCGAGCGCGGCGAGGGCACCGGTCAGGGCGAGCGGGACGGACAGGACGGCCGCGGTCGGGAGGCGCTTGCTGCGGGACACGATCACCACAGTACGAACGCCCGGGCCCGCTCCCCACCTACAGTCACGATCGTGACGGACGGCATGACGGGGACGCGGGTGACCACCGAGCGGCACGGGCACGTGCTCCTGATCCGGATGACGCGGCCGGAGAAGCGCAACGCCGTCGACGCGGCGATGACGGCCGGGCTCGACGAGGCGCTCAACACCCTCGACGACGACCCGGACCTGTGGTGCGGCGTGCTCGCCGGGGACACGACGGCGTTCAGCGCGGGCACCGACCTGGCCGCCGGCTCCGGCGGGCCGACGCCGCGCGGCGGCAACTACGGCGTCGTCCGGCGCGACCGGCGCCGCCCGCTGATCGCCGCCGTCGAGGGCGTCGCCTACGGCGGCGGGTTCGAGATCGTGCTCGCCTGCGACATGGTCGTCGCGTCGACGACGGCGCGGTTCGGGCTGCCCGAGGTCGCCCGCGGTCTGGTCGCGAACTGCGGGGCGCTGTTCCGGGCGCCGCGGCCGCTGCCGCTCAACATCGCCAAGCAGCTGCTGGTCACCGGGCGCCCGCTGGACGCCGAGCGCGCGTACGCCCTGGGCCTGGTCAACGAGCTCGTCGAGCCGGGCGGGGCGGAGGCCGCGGCGCTGGCGTTCGCGGCCGCGGTGTGCGAGAACTCGCCGCTGGCGGTGTCGGTGTCGCTGCGCGCGCTGGAACGTGTGGTGTCCGAGCCGGACGAGCGTGGGTGGAACGCCACCGAGATCGCCTCGGCGGCGATCGACAGGTCCGCGGACAAGACCGAGGGGATCGCGGCCTTCCTGGAGAAGCGCCCGCCGCGCTGGACGGGGCGCTGACTCGCCCGGTGGGTCGCCGCGCCGGACGGGGCGCCGGCCTGCGCCCGGTACGCCACCGCGCCGGACGGCGGCGCCGGCCTGCGCCCGGTACGCAACCGCGCCGGACGGCGGCGCCGGCCCGCGCCCGGTAGGTCGCCGCACGCGACTAGGCTCGTCGGCATGCCTGCCCGGACGCGACGTGAGGACCTGGTCGCGCTGCTGCAGGACTACGCCGGCGAGGCCGAGCTGCTCGGCCAGGAGTTCGCCGGACGGCACCGGCTGCACCCCACCGACCTGCACGCGCTGCTCGCGGTGATGCGCGCGGACTCCGCGGGCGAACCGCTCACCCCGGGCGTCCTCGGTGCCCGGCTCGGGCTGTCCACCGGTGCGACGACCGCGCTCGTCGACCGCCTGGAGCGCGCCGGCCACGTGCGCCGCAGCCGTGAGTCCACCGACCGGCGGCGGGTGACCCTGCGCCAGGCCGAGAACGCCGCCGAGGTCGGCGGGGCGTTCTTCGGTCCGCTCGGTGCCCGGATGGACGCCGTGCTCGCCGGCTTCGACGACGACGAGCTCGCCGCCGCGGCCCGGTTCCTCACCGCGATGAACGCGCTGGTCGCGGACTACCGCGCCGACCTCGCCGCCGGGCCGGCACAGAGGTCCGCCCCGGCCTGAGCGGTCAGGCGTTCGCCGCCGCGGTGTCCGGGTACTCCGCGAACGTGCGGCGCGCGGCCCCGGTGCGGGTCGGGACGTGCCCGGTGGGGACCTCCGCCGGGGTGACGCCCACTGGGACCGGCCGGGCCAGCGCATCCCGTGGTGGATGCGGCCCGGGCCGGACCGTCGCGGGCGACGGGTGCATCCAGCGTTCCCTCCGCCCCGGCGACCCGCCGATCGAGCAGCTCGGCGTCGCCCGAGTCGGGCGCCTGGTTGCCGAACCCCCCCCGCGCGTGGCGGCACTGGCCGAGCATCTCGGGCTTCGGCCCGAGAGAGACCTGGCCGAACCCGCCGCCGAGCTCCGGGTCGGTGCCGAGGCCCCACGCCGTTGCGTCCGCCTCCCCACGAGCCTCGTCGCCGCGAACCTGCCCCGGCCCGCCACGACGTGGACAGGCCCGCCGAGCCGGTGCTCGGCGGCGCCGGTGGTCGGTGGTGCGGGTGGTCGACGGATCCGGTGGTCGGTGGTGCCGGTGGTCGACGGATCCGGTGATCGACGGTGCGCGCGGTGATCCGCGGCTCGCGTGCGTCCGGACGCACGCGCGGAGCGGATCACCGTGCGGGGGGCGGATCACCGTGCGGGCGGGGCGATTGCGTGCCCGGGCGCTCCCGGGGAGGCTCGCGGGATGACCGACGAGGCTCCCGTCCCCGTCCACCCGGCGGGTGTCCCGGCCGACCTGGTGGACCTGTCCTACGAGCCGCTGACCCCCACGGCGTTCCTCGACCGGGCCGCGGCGGCGCACGGCGACCGGGTCGCGGTCGTCGACGGTGACCTGCGGTTCACCTACACCGAGTTCCGCGACCGCTGCCTGCGCCTGGCGGGCTCGCTCGCCGCGCTGCACGGCGGGCGCCCGGTCGCGGTCCTCGTGCCGAACACCCACGTCGGGCTGGAGGCGGCGCACGCGGTCCCGTGGTCGGGGACGGCGCTGGTCGCGGTCAACACCCGGCTGTCGGCGGGCGAGGTCGCCTACATCCTGGAGCACTCCCGTGCCTCGGTGCTGGTGGCCGACCCGGTGTTCGACGACCTCGTCGCCGAGATCGTCGACCGCCTCGACACCCCGCCGCACACGGTGCGGGTCGGCCCGGACTACGAGCGCCTCGTCGAACAGGGGGAGCCCACCGCGGTGCGCCCCACCGACGAGCGCGGCCTGCTGTCGATCAACTACACGTCCGGGACCACCGGGAACCCGAAGGGCGTGATGTACCACCACCGGGGCGCCTACCTGCAGGCGCTGGCGATGGTCGGCCACACCGGGCTGACCGCGTCGTCGGTGCACCTGTGGACGCTGCCGATGTTCCACTGCAACGGCTGGTGCTTCCCCTGGGCGGTCACCGCGGCCGCCGCCACCCACGTCTGCCTGCCGAGGGTCGAGCCGTCCCGGATCTGGGAGCTCGTCCGCGACCAGGGCGTCACCCACCTCAACGGCGCCCCCACCGTCCTGTCGATGATCGCCCACGCGCCGGAGGCCGGGCCGGTGCAGACCCCGGTGGCCGTCGCGACCGGGGGAGCACCGCCGAGCCCGGCGATCCTGCGCCGGATGGCCGAGCTCGGGTTCGAGGTGACCCACCTCTACGGGCTCACCGAGACCTTCGGCCCGGCGATGATCTGCGACTGGCGTCCGGAGTGGAACGACCTCGACGCCGACGCCCGGGCCCGGATGAAGGCCCGCCAGGGCGTCGGGAACATGATCGCCTGCGCCGTCCGGGTGATCGACGACGACGGCGCCGACGTGCCCGGCGACGGGGAGACGAGCGGCCAGATCGCGTTGCGCGGCAACAACGTCATGCTCGGCTACCTCGACGACGAGCAGGCCACCCGCGACTCCGCGCCGGACGGCTGGTTCCGGACCGGCGACATCGGCGTCATGCACCCCGACGGCTACGTCGAGCTCCGCGACCGCTCCAAGGACGTGATCATCTCCGGTGGGGAGAACATCGCCAGCGTCGAGGTGGAGCAGGCCATCGCCGACCACCCGGCCGTGCTGGAGGTCGCGGTGGTCGCCGTCCCCGACGAGCGGTGGGGCGAGGTCCCGGCCGCCTGGGTGACCCTGCGCGAGGGCGCGAGCGCCACCGAGGACGAGATCGTCGAGCACGTGCGCGGACGGCTGGCGCGGTTCAAGGCGCCGAAGCGGGTCACCTTCGCCGAGCTCCCCAAGACCTCCACCGGGAAGATCCAGAAGTTCGTGCTGCGCGACGAGGCGTGGGCCGGCCAGGAGCGCCGGATCCGGTAGCCGGCGTCAGGACGGTCCGGTCACGGCAGTGCGCTCAGCGAGCGCCACTCGTCCCAGGGGATGGTCCAGTCGTAGAGGTCGCCGTCGGCCGCGGTCAGCGGCTGTGAGCTGCCGGTCACCTCGACCGGGTCGCCGAACACGGCGCCCGCGAAGAACTCCTTCGCGTCACGGGTGGAGAGGTTGATGCAGCCGTGACTGACGTTGCGGTTGCCCTGCGCCCACGACGACGCGGGGTTGGCGTGGATGAACTCGCCGTTGTTGGAGATCCGGACCGCCCAGAACTGGGGTTCGTCGACGTAGCCGTAGTCGGGGTTGCTCATCAGCACCTTCTCCGACCTGGCCATGACCACGTGGATGCCGGAGCGGGTCACCCGGCGCGGGTCGGACTCCAGGCCGTAGGAGGCGTCGTAGCGGGCGACCTCCGTGCCGTCGCGGACGACGACGATCGCGTGGCTGCGGGTGTCGGCCTTCACGATCTGGCTGCGTCCCACGGTGAAGGCCCGGTCCAGGTCCTCCGTCATGAAGGTGCCGTCGCCCAGGTCGAGCCCGCGCAGCGCGCCCCGCACGCGGACCTGCGTGTGCGCGGGCCAGTAGGCCTTCGGCCGGTAGTGCACCCGCGAGCCCTCGGCGGTGTCGGGCAGCCACGCCCAGGCGCCCTCGACCTTCCGCGACGCGGTGACGCTCAGCGCCCGCTCGACGGTGGCCTTCGCGGCGTCGGGGAGCTTCTCGCCGAAGGTGAGCACGACCGGGGCGCCGATGCCGACCTCGCCGCCGTCGCGGATGTTCATGGTGGCGTCGACGGTGTCGTCGGGGTCGACGGTGGTGAACGGGGCCGGGGGCACCGGGCGCCGGTCCTGCGGGCCCAGCACCCAGCTGCCCGACCAGTGGTAGGTGGTGGCGAGGTCCAGCGGCTCGGTGGCGGTCCAGCTGCGGCCGTCGGGGGACAGGGTGCCCGCGACGGTGACCGGCCCGTCGTCGCCGTCGGCGGTGAGTGCGACGCCGTCGAGGGTCCCGGTGCTGACCTCGGTGCGGACCGGGCTGCGCGGGGCGACCGGGGCACCGCCGGCCGGGACGCTGGTGAGGACCTCGGGGACGGGGGGTACGGGTGGCACGGCCGGGGCCGGACGGAGGCGGTCGACGGCACCGGCGAGGTTGCGGGCCAGCGAGTCGACGCCGCCGCCGACGGTGTCACCGATCCGGCCGCCCGCCATCGCGGCGGTCCCGCCCGCGAGCAGGACCACCAGTGCGACCAGCGAGGTCGCGAGCACCGCCCAGGTGCGACGGTGCACCGAGCGTCGCCGCCGGCGTGGGGTGTGGCGCCCGCGCGAGTGCTCCCAGGACCTCGACATGCCGAGGATCATGGCCCGCGTGTCACCCACACGGGCGGTGCGACACCCCGACGACATGTGATCGTTGCCCGGGCGCGTCCGCGGCGACGGCGTGACAGGGTTCCGCCATGAGCTACGACGTCGCCGCCGTCCGCAGCCGTTTCCCCGCCCTGCGCGCCGGGATCGCCCACTTCGACGGGCCCGGCGGCTCCCAGGTCCCCGACGCCGTCGCCGGGGCGGTGGCCGCCGCCATGACCTCGCCGCTGGCCAACCGCGGGACGGTCACCAGCGGTGAGCGCGCCGCCGACGCGATCGTGCTCGGCGCCCGCGCCGCGACCGCCGACCTGCTCGGCGCGGACCCGCGCGGGATCGTGTTCGGGCGCAGCATGACCGCGCTGACCTTCGACCTCGCCCGCACGCTGGCCGCGACCTGGTCGCCGGGCGACGAGATCGTCGTGACCCGCCTCGACCACGACGCGAACATCCGCCCCTGGGTGACCGCCGCGCAGGCGGTCGGGGTGACGGTCCGGTGGCTCGACTTCGACCCCGCCACCACCGAGCTCGACGACGTGACGCCGCTGCTGTCCGACCGCACCCGGCTCGTCGCGGTGACCGGGGCGTCGAACCTGGTCGGGACCCGCCCCGACCTGCCCGCGATCGCCGCAGCCGTGCATGCCGCCGGGGCGCTGTTCATGGTAGACGGTGTGCACCTGACCGCGCACGCCCCGATCGACGTCGCCGCGGTCGGCGCCGACTTCTACGCCTGCTCGCCCTACAAGTTCCTCGGCCCGCACTGCGGGGTGCTCGCCGCCGACCCGGCGCTGCTGGAGACCCTGCACCCGGCGAAGCTGGCACCGTCGAGCGACGCGGTGCCCGAGCGCTTCGAGCTCGGCACCCTGCCCTACGAGCTGCTCGCCGGGACCACCGCCGCCGTCGAGTTCCTCGCCGCCCTGGACCCGTCGGCGACCGGGGACCGCCGGGCGCGGCTGCAGGCGTCGATGGCCGCGGTGGAGGAGCACGAGCGGCCGCTGCGCGAGCGCATCGAGACCCACCTCGCCGCCCTGCCCGGGGTCACCGTGCGTTCCCGGGCGGCCCGGCGGACCCCGACCCTGCTGGTGACCTTCGACGACCGCGACGCCGCCGACGCCTACCGGCACCTGGCGCAGCGACGGATCGCGGCGCCCGCCTCGTCGTTCTACGCGCTCGAGTGCTCGCGGCGGCTCGGCCTGGGGGACACCGGATCCCTGCGGATCGGGCTCGCCTGCTACACCGACGACGCCGACGTCGACCGGCTCCTGGACGGGCTCTCCGACTTCGTCGGGGCCTGATCCACATATGTGAGACTGTTCAGGTGACGCGTCCTCGGTGGGTCTTCGCGGCCCTGCTCGCACTGTCCGTCGTCGCCGGGTGCTCGGCACCCGCCGCGGCACCGCAGGCCCCCGGCGGGACCGGAGCGGCGGCACAGGACTGCGTGCCCGGCGCCGGATCCGCCCCGGACGACACGGTCGCCTTCGGCCACGCCACCAACGTCACGATCACCGGCGGCGACGGCTACCGGGTCCTGACCGTCCGCACGCCCTTCCCGGGTGGGCAGCCGCAGTCGGTCGTGCTCGTCGGCTGCGGACAGGGCGACCCGGCGCTGCCCGCGGCGCTCGCCGGGGCCCCGGTGGTGCACACCCCGGTGAGCGGGATCTTCGCCGGCTCGACCACCCAGCTGCCGATGATCACCGAACTGGGTGGGCTCGACCGGATCACCGGCGTCGGCGGGGCCGCGCTGGTCACCGACCCGGCCGTGCGCGGTCGCGTCGAGTCCGGTGCCGCCGTCGACTTCGCGCCGAACTCCACGATCGACGCCGAGGCCGTCGTCGCCGCCGCGCCGCCGGTCGTGCTGTCGGCGGGGACCGACGACCCGGCCTTCCCGGCGCTGGCCGCCGCCGGGATCCCGGTGGTCGGCTGGGCGGACTACCTGGAGACCGGCCCGCTCGGCCAGGCCGAGTGGATCAAGGTCGTCGGTGCGCTGACCGGGCAGGACGCCCGCGCCGCGGAGGTCTTCGACGGCATCGCGGGCCGCTACACCGACCTCGCCGGTCGCGTGCGCGGCCTGCCGCCGACCCCGATCGTCGCCGGGCAGCCCTACCAGGGCACCTGGAACGTCCCGGCCGCCGAGTCGACCGCGGGCATCCTCTTCCGCGACGCCGGCGCCACCTGGCTGGGCGCCGGGATGCCCGGCACCGGCACCCAGGCGCAGTCGCTGGAGCGGGTGCTGGCCGACGACGGCGACGCCCGCATCTGGCTCGCCGACGGCCCGTTCGCCACGACCGCCGACGTCGCGACACTCGACCCGCGGCTGTCCTCGCTCGCCGCGGCCCGCCCCGGCGGGCAGCTGTGGACCCGCGACAGGGCCACCACCGCCGACGGCGGCAACGCCCTCTACGAGCGCGGCGCGCTCCACCAGGACGAGATCCTCGCCGACCTCGTCGCGATCCTGCACCCGCAGGCCCTGCCCGGGCACGCGTTCACCTACTACCGGCAGGTGCCCGCCGGATGAGGCCGGCCGCGCCGGCGTCGCCCGCTCCGGCGACCCGGGTCCCGGACCGGGCCGGGCAGCGCTCGGGACGCCGGGCGCCGCTGGTCCTGGCCGTGCTCGCCACCGGTGTCGTCGTGCTGTTCGCCCTGGCCGTCTCGACCGGGTCGGTGGTGATCGGGCTCGACCGGACGCTGTCGGCGCTGCTCGGCATCGGCATGCCCGACGCCCGGCTCGACCTGCTCGTCACCGACCTGCGGGTCCCGCGGGCGGTGACCGCGGCGGCCGTCGGCGTCGGGCTGGGCATCGCGGGGCTGCTCACCCAGACCCTGTTCCGCAACCCGCTGGCCGAGCCCTACGTACTCGGGGTCAGCGCCGGAGCCGGGCTGGGCGTCGCGCTGGTGACCACGCTCGGCGCGGCCGCGGGGACCGCCGCGTTCGCCACCGGCGGGCTCGGCGCCGCACCGGTCGTCGGGGGGCGGCTCACGACGGTCGTGGCCGCGGCGGTCGGTGCCGCCGCCGTGCTCGCGCTGGTGCTGGCACTGTCGCGGTTCGCCCGGTCGGTCACCGCACTGCTCGTGATCGGCGTGATGCTGGGGTCGGCGGTCACCTCGGTGGTCAGCCTGCTGCTGGTCTGGACCGACCCGCGCACCGCGCAGCAGTACCTGATGTGGGGCCTCGGCTCGGTGTCCGGCGTCGGCCGCGGCGAGCTGCCGGTCCTCGGCGGGATCGTCGCGGCCGGGCTGCTGGCGGTGATCCTGCTGGCCAAGCCGCTCGACGGGCTGTTGCTCGGCGACGACTACGCCCGCACCGCCGGTGTCGACGTCGCCCGGGTGCGGCTGGTCGTGCTGCTCGTCGCCGCCGTACTGGCCGGGACGGTCACCGCGTTCTGCGGACCGATCGGGTTCCTCGGCATCGCCGTGCCGCACCTCGCCCGGATGGCGGTCGGCACCTCGCGGCACCGGGTGCTCGTCCCGGCCACCGCCCTGACCGGTGCGCTGGTCGGGCTGGCCTGCGCGGTCGTCGCGAACCCGCCGGGGGCGGGCACGGTGATCCCGCTGAACGTGGTGACGTCGCTGGTCGGGGCACCGGTGGTGATCGCGGTGCTGCTGCGCTCCCGACGCCTGGGTGCGGCCTGGTGAGGGCCGGGCTGGTGCTGTCCGGGCTGGTCGTCGGGTACGCCGAGGGCGGGGCGCTGCGCCGCGGCCGGGTGCGCCCGGTGCTGTCCGGGGTGGACGCCGTCGCCGCACGGGGCGAGCTGACCGTGCTGCTCGGGGCGAACGGCGCTGGCAAGTCCACCCTGCTGCGGACCCTCGCCGGGCTGCTGCCCGCGCTGGGCGGCACGGTCGCCCTCGACGGCACCGACCTGCTCGGGCTGCGCGCACCGGAGCGGGCCCGCCGGGTCGGGGTGGTGCTGACCGACCGGCCGGACCCGGGGCAGCTGACCGGCCGCGACGTCGTCGAGCTGGGGCGGCTGCCGCACACCGGCGCCACCGGCGTGCTCACCGCCGACGACGAGGCCGCCGTCGACGCCGCGATCGACGCGGTCCGCGCCGGGCCGCTGGCCGGACGCCCGCTGGCCCGGATGTCCGACGGCGAGCGGCAGCGGATGATGGTCGCCCGTGCACTGGCCCAGCAGCCGTCGCTGCTGCTGCTCGACGAGCCGAGCGCGTTCCTCGACGTCTCCTCCCGGGTCGCGCTGCTCGGGACGTTGCGCCGGCTGGCGGGGGAGCAGGACCTCGCGGTGCTGTTGTCCACCCACGACCTGGAGCCGGCACTGCGTCTGGCGGACCGGGCCTGGCTGCTCGACGGCGCGGGCGCGCTGCGCACGGGGACGCCCGGCGAGCTGGCCGCCTCGGGGGCGGTGGGGGCGGCGTTCGACACCGACGAGCTGGCCTTCGACGCGCCCACCGGCACCTTCCGCCTCCGCGTCTGAGGCGCGCCCGCGCCGCGCTGCCCGCGCCCGGCGGAGCCACCCCCCGCCCGGCCGGAGCGCGCCCGGTTCGACCCGGGCGGTCGCCGCCCCCACCGGACCCGCGCCGCACGGGTTCCGATCGCACCGCACACCTCCGGACACGTGCGGCGGGGCAGGAACCCGTGCGACGCCCCGCGTGGTGGGGGTGCGCCGCGGATGCGGGGTCGGAACGCGGGGTGGGTCGGAACTGCGGAAAGGGCCCCGGACAGTGGCATGGATCACCCGGACGGCGTCGCGATCAGCGGATGCGGTCCGGAGGTGCACGACCGCCCGCGTCGACGGCGCGGCGGCCGGGCGCGGTGCCGCAGCCCGGTCGGGGGTGCCCGTGGCGTCGTCGGGCACGACGCGACCCGGAGTCGCTACGTTCGCGCCGGACCGCGCGGCCCGTCCGGGTGCGCGCACCGGAACACGAGGAGATGCGATGACGCACGCCGCGCGCGCGGCCGAGCTCGAGTCGCTGCTGCTGACCCGGTCGCTCGACGACCCGGAGCTCGCCGCGGCCACCGAGCGGACCCCCGACACCCGCGTCCTTCCCGACGTGTCCGTGGTCAAGGTCGGCGGGCAGAGCTTCATGGACCGCGGCCGCGAGGCGGTGTTCCCGCTGGTCGAGGAGCTGCTGGAGGCCCGGTCCACGCACCGGTTGCTGATCGGCACCGGCGGCGGCACCCGGGCCCGGCACGCGTACTCCCTGGCCGCGGAGCTGGGCCTGCCCACCGGTGTGCTCAGCTCGGTCGGCAGCGCCGTCGCCGGGCAGAACGCCACCATGCTCGGCTACCTGATGGCCCGGCACGGGGTACCGGTCGTGGCCGGGGGCGGGTTCGACGCGCTGCCGCTGTCGCTGTCCGAGGTCCGCGCGGCGATCTTCGCCGGCATGCCGCCGTACGCGATGTGGCAGCCGCTGCCCGACGAGGGCGTCATCCCGCCGTACCGCACCGACGCCGGGTGCTACCTGGTCGCCGAGACCTACGGCTGCAAGAACATGATCTTCGTCAAGGACGAGGACGGTCTCTGCACCGCGAACCCGAAGAACGACCCGTCGGCGACCCTGATCCCCGAGATCACCGTCGACGAGCTCATCGAGCGGGACCTGCCCGACCTGATCGTCGAGCGCCCGGTGCTGGAGCTGATGCGCCACGCGACGCACGTCCGCTCGATCCAGATCGTCAACGGTCTCAAGCCCGGCAACCTCACCCGCGCGCTCGCCGGCGAGCACGTGGGCACGATCATCACCGCGGGAGACGCCCGATGAGCACCACCCACCCCAAGGACGTCGAGTCCCCGCTGGCCCGCCAGACCCTGCTCGACCGCGAGCAGGTCCGCCCCGTCGACCAGCAGCAGCCGGTCATCCGGATGCTGCCCCGCCTGCGCGTGGTCGTGCTCGGCGGCCGCTCGATCGTCGACCGCGGCCGCGACGTGCTGCTGCCGCTCGTCGAGGAGCTGCGCGCCGCGATCTCCGGGGACCCGCTGCTGATCGCCACCGGTGCCGGGATCCGCGCCCGGCACGCGCTCGGCGTCGGCCTCGACCTGGGCCTGCCGACCGGTGCACTCGCCGAGATCGCCGGCCGCGAGGCCGAGCAGAACGGGCACCTGGTCGCCGCGCTGCTCGCCGAGCAGGGCGTCGCCTACCTCGGGCACGACACCGTCGCCCACCAGCTGCCGGTGCACCTGGCCGCGTCGAACGCCGCCGTCACCAACGGCTACCCGCCCTACGGCGTGCACGAGCTGCCGTCGGCGGCCGGGAAGATCCCGGCGCACCGCACCGACACCGGCGCGCTGCTGCTCGCCGACGCGTGGGGTGCGGCGTCGCTGACCTACGTCCGCGACGTCGACGGCGTGCTCGACGGGGACACCGTGCTGCGCGAGGCGTCCGCGGCCGACCTGCTCGCCGACGCCGCCCGGACCCTGCCGATCGACCGGGAGGCGCTGCGCACGCTGCAGCGCGCCCGGCACGTCCGGTCGGTGCAGATCGTCGACGGGACCGTCGCCGGGAACCTGACGAAGGCCCTCGCCGGGGAGCACGTCGGGACCGTCGTCTCGGCCTGACCTCCGAGGACGGGACCCGTCCGGGTCCGGTGCCACGGTCGTGGTCGTGGCACCGAACCCGTTCCCCGTCCCGCAGGCGGAGATCGACCGCCTGCACGCCCGTCTCGACGACACCCGCTGGCCGGACGTGCCGTCCGGCGCCGGGTGGTCCTACGGCGTCCCGCCCGACCACCTGCGCGAACTCGCCGACCACTGGCGGCACCGCTTCGACTGGCGGGCCGTGGAGGAGCGGCTGGCCGCGGACTCCGTCGTCGTCGACACCCCCGACCACGCCGGGGTGCACGCGCTGTACCGCCGCTCGACGCGGTCCGACGCCGTCCCGCTGCTGCTGGTGCACGGCTGGCCGTCCACCCCGGCGGACTTCCTCGACCTGCTGGGCCCGCTCACCGAGCCCGGGGACGCGGCGCTGCCCGCGTTCCACGTCGTCGCCCCGTCGCTGCCCGGGTTCGGGTTCTCCGGACCGACCCGAGACCTCGGCTGGGACGTCGACCGGCACGCCCGCTGTCTCGCCGACCTGATGTCGGCCCTGGGCCACGAGCGCTTCCTCGCCCAGGGCGGCGACTTCGGTTCCATGATCGCGCCGGAGATCGCCCGCCGGGACCCCGGCCGGGTGCTCGGGGTGCATGTCAACGCGCTGGTCGGGGCGTTCCCCGACGTCACCGCCGACGACCCGCTCGCCGGCCTCGACGACGCCGGGCGCGCGCGGGTCGCCGAGCTCGACCTCACCTGGGCGGAGCGCAGCGGCTACGCCGCGATCCAGGGCACCCGCCCGTCGACGGCGGGCTACGCCATGACCGACTCGCCGGTGGGGCTGCTGGCCTGGCACCGGGAGTGGTTCGTCGACTACGACCCGGACACCACCGGACAGACACCCGTCGAGCCGGACGCCTACCTCGCCGACGTCGCGAGCTTCTGGTTCACCCGCACCGCCGGGTCGGCGATGCGGTTGTACAAGGAGGTCCCGGCGTCGTCGTTCTGCGAGACCCGGCCGCCCTCGGGCGTCCCGACCGCGGTGCTCAACCTGCTGGGCGACCACGGGGTGCGTGTGTTCGCGGAGCGTTCCCACCGGGTGGTGCGCTGGACCGAGCACGACCGCGGCGGGCACTTCGCGTCGCTGCAGGCGCCGGACCTGCTCCTCGACGACCTGCGGGCCTTCGCCCACTCCCTCGGGCCCGACTCCGGCGATCGACCGGTACCTCAGGGCGGTCGGGTGACGGGCGAACAGCGCTGAGGTACTGATCGATGTCGGCGCGGCCGGGGAGCCGGCGAGCGCAGCCCGGGCGGCGCCGGGGCGGGGTCGAGCAGCCGGGCCTCAGACCACCGGGACCGGCGGGACCGGGGGAGCGGCACCGGGCTCCGTGCGCCGCCGCCGTCGTCGCCCGGCGACGAGCGCGGCGGCCGTCAGCAGCACCAGCCCGGCGACGGCGGCCACGAACGGCACCGAGCCCGGGTCCCCGCCGTAGGCGCCGATCGTCACGAACGCCACCGCGGAGGGGGCCACGCCGACCACCGACCCGACGAGGTAGTCGCGCAGCCGGATCGCGGTCAGCCCGCAGGCGTAGCTGAGCACCGGGAACGGGATCACCGGCAGCAGCCTGCCCCCGGCGACGGCCCACAGCCCGCCCCGGCGCAGCCGCGCGTCGAGACGGCGGATGCGGGCGCTGCCGATCCCGGCGACGACCTCGCGGCCCAGCGTCCGCGACAGCACGAAGCCGATCAGCGAGCCCGCGGCGACGGCGGTCATCGTCGTCGCCAGGCCGACGGGCAGGCCGAACAGGACCCCGGCGGCGATGCCCATCACGGTCGCGGGCGCCGGGACCAGGGTGAACCCGACGAACAGCAGGGTGAACAGGACCGGCGCAGCCCAGCCCGCGGCGGCCGTCGTCGCGCGGACGCCCTCGACCGTCGGCCAGCCGGTGACCAGCAGTACCGCGGAACCCGCGGCCACCAGTGTCACCAGCAGCACGGGCCGCCACCATCGGGCCACCGTCGACCACCTCCACCCGGGTCTACGAGCGCGGGTACCCGCGGGGTTCGGGCGGACACCGGCACGGACCGGTGAACGGCGACCGGTGTGCGGCGGACGACGGTGACCGGTGTGACACAGTCTCGGCCTGATGAGACGTCCGGCGCGCACCCGCACCCTGCTGGGGTGGATCGCCGTCGCGTTCGTCGGGGCGTGGATCGTCGGGACGGTCACGCTGATCGCGGCGGCGGGGGAGCGCGGCGCCGACGACCGGGCCGCCCTCCACGACCGGGGCACCGACGCGCTGCGGGCCCCCGACGGCGGCGCCCGGCTGCACGAGCTGCTGCTCGACGCCCCGGACCGCGGTTTCGTCGACGACTACGTCGAACGCCTGCAGGCGGCCGGGTCGCCCGCCGTGCTGCCCGTCGGGCCGGACCGGGTCGAGGTGCGCTCGGGCCCGGTGCTGGTGACGCTGTCGGTCACCGAGGAGGCGGGCCGCTGGTACTTCAGCCTCCTGTCGCCCGGGGAGCGGGAACCCGGCTGACGGCCGGGCGCCACCACGGCGTCCACGGCCGGGGCGCGGGCCCGGGGCCGGCCGCGACGACGACACCGGGGAACCCGGTCAGCAGCCGCGGCACCGCGCGCCGCAGCCGTCGCACGGCGGCGGGACCGTCGACGTCGTCGAGGCGCGCCTGCAGGAACAGCTCGCCGTCGTGGTGCGCGGTCCGCACCCGGGACAGCTCGGGCAGCGTCCGCGCCAGCACGCGCAGCTCGTCGGCGGTGAGGGGACAGCCACCGACGACCACCGTCGCGGTGAAGGGGCGCGTCCCGTGGTGCTCCGAGCTCATGGAGTGCCCTACGAGCGGAACCCCCGTCCGGATGCGGTCCCGGCCGGGAGATCCCCACTTCTCATGACGCCGGGACCTGGGGTTACTCCGTCCGCAGCAGCTCCGTGACGTCCGTCCGGAACTGCATCGCCCGGTAGGGCCAGTTGGTCGTGGTGTTCCACTGGCTGACGACCAGGTGCAGGTCGTCGAGCGTCGAGCCGGGCACGACGTAGCCGCCGTAGAGCTGCGCGACGCGGCCGGTGGCGTGGTCCTCGTCGTCCCAGCCGCAGCCGGTCAGCACGGTGGTCCGCGGGGCGCGGTGCAGGTCGGCGTCCGGGCGGTCGAGCAGCAGCGTGTCGATCCGGTAGTTCCCGGCGTCGAAGACGGTGAGCAGCAGGTGCTCCCGCCCGTCCGGGCCGGGCACCCGGCGCAGGTTGAGCTCGCCGAACGCGCCCGGCAGGGTCAGCGTCGGCGGGTTGCCCCAGTCCCATCGCTCCCCGGCGAAGCCCCACGGCTCCCACGCGTCGCGGTCGGTGATCCGGTCGGCGGGCACCCGGTGCAGCAGCAGACCGTCGCGGCGCTGGAAGCCGGTGGTGTAGGCGTAGACGTACCCGTCGCCGCCGTCGCACCAGGTCAGCTGCTGGAACAGGCCGTCGTGGTGGTCGCCGGGCCAGTCGCAGCCGGTCCGCTGCCAGGTGACGCCGTTGTCGCGGGAGGCGACGACCTCGCTCCACAGCACGTTGCCGAGGCCCTTGTTGGCCATGACGTGCAGGTACATCGTGTCGCCGACGGTGATGACGTCGGCGGGCAGGATCGTGGTGACGCGGCGGTGCAGCCGGAACCAGTTCGTCGCCGGCTTGCTGACGAGCCGGCAGGCGTAGTCGGCCGCGTCGCCGCCGGAGCCGGTCCAGCGCAGGCCGCCGCGCACGTCGTCGGGGTCGGCGAACAGCACGACCGGGGAGCGCCAGCCGGGCCCCCCGACGCCGGCCCGGTCGAAGGTGTCGCCGAAGACGGCGACCAGGCGCCCGTCCGGGGCGGTGGCGAGGATGCCGAGGTCGGTGCCGCCCATCCCGAACCGGTCGGTGTATCCGGGCCCGGTCAGGTCGGCGATCTTGGTCGTGACGGCCATGGCGCCGACCCTACGGCCGGTACCGCGCGATCGCGGCGCGGGTCGCGGGCAGCGCGAACACCTCCGCGAAGGTGTCCACGCTGGCGTCCACCGATCCGGTGATGCCCTGCTCGCGCCAGATCTCGAGCAGCTCCTTCTGCGCCGCCAGGACCTCGCGGGTCGGGGCGAGCAGCGCCGCGACGAGGTCGTCGACGGCGGCGTCGAGCCCGGCGGGGGAGTCGACGAGCCGGTTCACCAGCGGCGCCGTCCCGGGCTCGCCGACCCCGTGCACGCTGCCGGTGAGGACCATCTCCTGGGCGAGCGCGGCCCCGACGTAGCGGGGCAGCAGCGCCGCGTCGACCACCGACGGGATCCCGAGGCGCCCTTCGGGCAGCCCCACCCGCACCCCGGCGTGGGCGACGCGCAGGTCACAGGCCAGCGCCAGCTCGAACGCCGCGCCGAGGCAGGCGCCGTTCAGCCGGGCGATCGTCGGCACCGGTGCGGTGCGCACCGCGCGCAGGCAGGTCGCGAGCCGGGTGATGATCGCGCGACCGTCGCCGGGGGCGGCGTCGCGGAACACGTCGAGGTGCATCCCGGCGCCGAACGCGCGGTCCCCGGCCCCGGTGACCACCAGTACCCGCACCCGGTCCGGGAGGTCGGTGACGGCCCCGGTGATCGCGTCGACGTCGTCGAGGTGCAGGGCGTTCGCGGCCTCCGGACGGTCCAGGGTGACGGTCCGGACCGCGCCGTCGTCGTGCACCCGCGGGGTCGGCATCAGTGCACCGTCCACGACGGCGGGGCGGTGCGCGGGGGTCGTCGCCGCAGCACCAGGACCAGCACCAGCAGCACGACCGCGCCGACGCCGGCCGCGACCGTCGTCAGGATCGCCAGGACCAGCGGGCCGATCCCGGCCGCGGCGACGACCAGCGCGACCCCGATCCCGCGTGCCCCCGGTGCCGCGGACAGCGTGACCGTGCCCGGCTCGTCGACCTCGAACGACCCGATCAGGAAGCCGGAGCGGGCACCGACGGAGTAGGTCTCGTCCATCGTCGCCGGGACCAGCGGCACCAGGCCCGACGGGCCGGTCACCGTCGGCAGCGCGTCGGCGGAGCCGTAGCCGCTGCGGGTCTCCAGGTACACCCAGCGGGTCCCGGGCTCGGTGACGGCGACGGGACCGCCGGTGGTCGCGGGGACGGCGACGTCCGCGGGCAGCCCGGCCCAGCGCACCCACGACAGCAGTGCCACGAGCGCCAGCACCGCGACCGCCGCTCCGCCGATCCACCACCATCCCCGGACCACGACGATCATCGGACCACAGCGGCGGCCGCGACGACAGGTCCTACCGGGCGGCCACCGCGGCCACCGCGTCGGCGAACACCTGCGGCGCCTCGACCGGGACGACGTGCCCGACGCCGTCGACGGGGGTGACGGTCACCTCGGTGAGGAACTCCCCGACCCGGTCGGACCACTCGCGCGGGAACAGCGGGTCGTGCCCGGGCCACAGGAACGTCGTCGGGACGGTGACGCGGTCGGCCGGGTCGGGTGTGGTCCCGGCGAGCGAGCGGGCCAGGTCGAGCTGGTGGAAGGACTGGTACCAGAACTCGCGCACGGGCCGCTCCGCGAGGATCCGCCTCCCGACCCCCGGCGCGGGCGGGGTGACCACCGGCGCGCGCAGCAGGTCGGGCCGGTCCTTCGCGACCTGCCGGCCGACGCGGCCGGCGACGACCACGTCGGACAGATCCAGCTCGCCCAGCAGCGCGGTCGGCGAGCGCGCCTGCGCGGCCGCCGAGTACCGCCCGACCGGGTCGCGGTCGTGCTTGTCGGACCCGCCGAACCCGCGCAGGTCCGGGACCACGACGTCGTGTGCGGGGGCCGGCCGCCCGTCGACGGCGGTCATGTCCGTCCGGTCGCCCGGCCGGCCGTGCAGCAGCAGGACCGGCGGCGCACCGGGCTCGCCGTGACGGTCGTAGGCCGGTCGGAAGCCGTCGGTGGAGGCGGACAGCGGCATCGCGGGGATCCTCCGGGGGCCCGGTGTACCGAGAAGTGATGATGGGATGCCCGGGCCGCGACGGCGATACTCGCGCGTGTGAGTGAGCGCCGGAACCCCGACGTCGAGGTCGACTGGGACGACCCGGAGACCCCCACCCCGGGCTGGATGGGGTTCCTGCTGGCGCTGTGGCTGCTGCTCGCGCTCGCGTGCGGGTGGTTCGCCGTCGACGACCTGCGCCTGGCCACCGGTTCGGTCGGCGCGCCCGGGGTCCTGGAGGTCACCGACTGCACCGACCTGGGGGAGGGCCGCTACGACTGCAACGGCCTGTTCCGGCCCGACGCCGGCGGTGACCCGATCGTGGTCGACGCCTCGCCGGACTCGTCGGCCGGGGAGGTCGTCGCGGCGCAGCTGACCCCGGCCGGTGACCGTGCGGTGCCCACCGGGACGACCGGGGTGATCGCCGCACTCACCCTGCCGTTCCTCGGCGTCGCCCTGCTCGGCTACCTGCCCTGGACGACGGCGGTGGTGCTCGGCACCCGGCGCGGCCGCCGCGGGCTCGCGGTACTCGGGCACCTGGTGACGGTCGTCTTTGGGACCGCGACGATCGTCGGTCTGGTCCTCTCCTGACCCGTCCGGTCGAATTGTCGGGCTGTGACGGTTACCGTTCGCCGACCGTTCGGTCGACACGTCAGGGGGGACCGTGTCCCAGGAACCCACCACCGGAACGACGGAGCGTCACCGGCTCCCGGTCCGGACGCTCGTCGCGGCGTCCATCGGCAACGCGGTCGAGTGGTACGACTGGACGATCTACGCGACGTTCTCGATCCACGTCGCCTGAGCGGCGTTCGGGGAGGTCAGCGGCACGTCACGCCTCGCCAGTCCGCAAGGAGTCCGCGCGCGCTTCGCCCGCGGCGAGCGCCGCCGTCATCAGTCCGGCTGCGGCGGTGCGTGTTCGGTCCTCGGCCGACGGCCAGAGGTGCGCGTACGTGCTGAGGGTGATGGTCGGCGAGGCGTGCCCGAGCGCCCTCTGCACCGTCACCACGTCACACCCGGACGCGATCAGGCCACTGGCGTAGTAGTGCCGCAGGTCGTGGAACCGGTGCCCGGACAGCGGCATGCCAGAGTCGGCCCCAGGGCGCAGCGCGGCGACCCGGGCTTCCTCCGCCGCGGCGCGGGTCGCGTCCCACAGGTGCCGCGCCGTGTCCTGCGTCAGCGGTCGCCCGTCGTCGGTGACCAGCAACCATCGCGCGGGGTCGGACCCCGGCCGGTGCTCGCCGACGTGCCGGCCGAGCAGCGCCATCAGCTCGTCCGGGGCGTGCACGTCACGCTCGCTGGCGGCCTTCGGTGCACGGACACTGGCCTCCCCGCCGCCCGCCCGCTGGACCTGACGGCGCACCCGGATGGCGCGAGTCAGGAATGCGACGTCGCCGACCTGGAGCCCACAGATCTCGCCGACCCGGAGACCGGCGAACGCGGCCAGGGCGACCGCCACCGCGAACGGACCGGCCGCGGCGAGCATGGCCCCGACCTCTGCCGGGGTCGGGATGGTCATCGCAGCGTCGCGGCGTCGGCGACGGGGGAGCGTCACGCCGTCGGCCGGGTCGGACGGGATGACCCGGTCGCGGACGGCGGCGCGCAGGACGACGCGCAGGTTCGTGACCCTCGTGCGGATGGTGCTGGCGGCCAGCCCGCGGCCGTCCATCCGCTTCACCCACGCCTCGATGTGCGACCGGCGCAGCGTCCCGAGCGCGACGCCGTCGAGTCCGGAGTCGCGAACCGCGAGGTCGACGGCCTTCGCGGTGCCCGGCGCCCACACCTGCCGTGCCGCCCACGGCCGGTAGAACTCGCCGAGCGTGACCCGGCCCGCGGCGGGGCTGGCGTACTGCCCGGTGACGATGGCCGCGGTGGCCTCATCGAGCCACGTCTGCGCGTCGACCTTGCGGGCGAAGTGGCGAGCGTGCTCCCGGCCGTCCGGGTCGCGGTACCGCGCTCGCCACGCGCCGTTCGGGCGTTTCCGGATGGAACTCATGGTCCGTCCAGCCACGATCGGACGGACTCGACGTCGGTCAGCGGCATCGCCGGGGTGTCTTCGTCGTGGCTGTCGTCAGTCGGGTCCCACCGCTCGATCTGTCCGTTGGCCGCGAGGTGCGCCTGAGGGCCGGCGGGCCACGCGACGCTGTCCAACTCGGGTGTGTCGAGCGCAGCGAGAGCCCCGGCAAGCATGTTCGTGTCGCGAGCGCAACGAGCGATGTGACCCCCAACGTCGCGCTGGGCCGCGAGCCAGTCGAGCATGGAAGCCTCGGCGAGCCGGCGGACCTTGACCGCGCGTGCGAGCAAGGACATCAGCACGGAGTCCTCGACCTCCTGCGGTGACTGCATCAGCTCGGTGGCGGGCAGGTCGAAGATCAGGGCGAACGCCGCCAGCTCGTCGACGGTGATGCGACGCGGCGGGTTCTGACGCTCGATCTTGTAGACCGTCGTGCCCTGCATCGGGCACCCGACGTCGGTCATTCGGCGTGCCGTTCCTTCGTAGCTCCAGCCCTCGCGTTCCCGGCAGTACCGCAGCATCCGGGCCAGCTTGGCTTCGGCACGGATCGTGCGAGGTGGTCCGACTTTCGGCATCCGATCATCTCCAACGTGAGCGTTTGTCTAATGCGGAGAGGACCGTATCCGACTTGGCTTGCGTCGTCCAGCGTGCGCCATCGATGCTCGCAACCACCAAGCACGCGCGTTGGTCGCGTGCAGTGATCGGAGAGGGCCCGCGATGGACCAGACCACGCTCATGACGACCGCCGAGGTGGCGGACGTGCTGCGTCGCCCGACGTCGACGCTGCGCTACTGGCGGCACCTCGGAGAGGGCCCGCGGTCGTTCCGCATCGGCCGCGCCGTCGTCTACTCCCGGGAGGACGTCGAGCGATGGATCGCCGAGCAGCGCGACGCCGACCCCACCTCTCGCGCGAGCTGACGCAGCAGCACAACCACAGCCTCGGTGGGTTCCCCGACCCTGCCGCCGAGCGCTCCCCCTGTCCGGCTGTAGCCGGGCCAGACACCGAAGGGCGGGCCAGCGTGCCCAGGAACGAACGACGAACGCACGTCGGCCCCGCGGGCGCGAACCGCGGGGCCGGCGAGAACAACACGTCCACGAAGGGGTCGGGACGCGGGGAGGGTAGCGCGGGAACGTGCAAGTTCGTGGCCGCGTTGCGCCGCCGGCGAGCGGCGGCTGTGCGATGCCCCGTACTCGAGAACGGCCACGCCGACCCCCTGCACGACCGACCCGCCGACGAGCCGACCGCCCGCGAGGTCGACTCGTGGCGCGCGGCGTGGGCGCACCTGGCCGCGCTCGGCTACCGGGTCGACGTCCCGGCCCGGGTGGTCGCGGCCGGGCGCGGCTGCTCGTGCGGGGCGGCCCGGTGACCGCGGCGCGGCCGTGCCGGCACCGCCGGGGCCGGGACCACGACGGCGCGTACTCGACGTGCCCAGGCTGCGGCGCCCTGGTGCACGACAGCGACATCGCGCTCACGGCGGTCGCGCCGTCCAGGCCGGACGACGTCCCGCCACCCGAGGAACCGCCGCCTGCCGACGATGAACCGGCCGCAGCCCCGGCCAGGGCGCCGCTGCGCAGCCGGCTACGGACGCTGTCCGGGCTCGCGTCGCTGCCCCCGGTCCGGCCGCTGGTTGACGGCCTGCTCTACCGCGGGACCCTCGCGCAGCTCACCGGGGCGCCGGGCTCGTACAAGTCGTTCGTGACCGTCGGGATGGCCTGCTCGGTCGCGGCCGGTGTCTCGTTCGAGGGCCACGCCGTCGACGACTCCGCCGGCCCGGTCGTCTACGTCGCCGCCGAGGGCGCGACCGGGCTCCGGGCCCGGATCCTCGCGTGGGCCGAGCTCACCGGCATCGCGCCGGCTGTGCTCGAGGACCGGCTATACGTCCTGGACGTCCCGGTGCAGCTCGGCCACAACGTCGACGTCGCCGAGGCTCTGGCGATCTGCCGGGACGTGGGCGCGTCGCTGCTGGTGCTCGACACCCGGGCGAGGTGCACGGTCGGGTTGGAGGAGAACTCCAGCACCGAGCAAGGCCGCGCGATCGCCGCGGTGGAGGCGCTGATCGCCGAGACCGGGACGACGGTCCTGCCGGTGCACCACTCCGGCCGCAACGGCACGGCGGGCCGCGGCTCGAACGCGTGGGATGGCGCGGTCTGGTCGGACCTGCGGATGGCGTCCGAGGCGAACCGCGCGACGATCACGTGCGAGAAGCACAAGGACGTCCCCGACGGCTGCGAGCACTACCTGAAGCTGGTGCCGCACACGGTGTCGGCCGAGGCGATGCCCGAGGCGACGACGGCGCAGCGGAGCACGCTGGTCGCGGTCGCCGCGGACGGCAGGCCGGAGCCCGAGGAGACGTCCGCGACGGTGGCGAAGGTGGCCGCGATCGTCGCCGAGTGCGCCGGCATCGAGGGCCTGACCCGGGCACAGATTCGGGACCTGGCGGTGGACGCCGGGGTGAGCCGGGCGCAGGTGTACCGGGCCGTCCCGAAGCTGGCCGCTCAGGGCCGCATCCGGGACGTGAGCACGGGCAAGGTCTCGCGGTACGTGGTGGCCGGACCGGCGTTGTTCGGGCCGGACCGACCCGATTCGGAGACCCTGTCGTGACGTGTCCGATTCCGTCTCATCAGAGCATGAGACGGACGGGGTTGTGGATCATGCCGATGAGACGGCGACGAGACGACCGGATGAGACGGCCGTTCGCGATCCTTGCAGGTCACGGCGGTGCACCCCGAATCGTCTCATCGCCGTCTCGCCTCCGTCTCACCCGAATCTCTAGCGCGTCTCATCGTCTCGCCTCCCTATAGGGAGGCGAGAGGCGAGACGACGAGACGCACGGACTACGAGACACCCCGCCCACCCACCGCCCAACGGAGGACCGATGACCGACACGACCAGCCGCCCCACTCCCCGACGCCTCACCGACCTGATCGAGGAACACCTCATCGCCACCGCTCACCGGATGCTCGCCCAGGTCCCCGAGGACGAGGTCCGCGACGCCCTCGCCGACTACGTCTCCACCGCATTCGAGCGCATCGTCGTCACCGCCGATGTCGCCGGCGGCCCCGACACCCGCACTCGCCCCGGCACCCTGCGCGTCATCGTCCTGCTCCGCGGCCACCCCGACGGCCCGAGCCGCAACGAGGCCCACGAGCTGTTCCGCGCCCGCGCCCGGGACCTGCTCCAGCACGACGGCACCCCCGTCGACGCCAAGGCCGACGCCCGCACGCTGCTGCTCCAGCTCGGTCACGGCGTCCCCGACGACGCGTCCACCCTGGACAGCGACGGCGACCACGGGCAGCAGCGGTGACCGGACACGACGACGACCAGCGCGGCGCCCTGGCCCTGCTGCTCGCCGCGTCCGGACCCGCCGAGCACTGCGGCACCGACGCCGCCGTGCTGCTGCTCCACGACCCCGACCCCCACCACGCCGCCCACGTCGCGCACCGCCTGGCCCACATGCTCGTGGACTCTGTCGACCACGAGGACTGGCCCGAGATGCGCGACGACCTCCGGGCCGAGCTGCTGGCCCTGAGCACCGACGATGGGTAGGCGAGGCAACACCACCGCACGCGGCTACGGGGCAGCACACCAACGCATGCGAGCGAGCTGGGCACCACGCGTCGCGGCCGGCCTCGTCGAGTGCTGGCGATGCGGACACCTCATCGAACCCGGCACACCCTGGGACCTCGGCCACGACGACCACCACCGAGGCCGCTACCGCGGACCCGAGCACCCCGCCTGCAACCGCGCCACCGCAGGGCGACGCGTCGCCGACCCGAAGCCCAACGTCCGCGCCTGGTGGCGATGATCCAGTTTTTCCGGGGCGGGGGGTCACCGGCTGACCCCTTACCCAGTCAAGTCTCTCCCTCCGATCACGCGGGGCGACCGTCGCGCGTACGGCCAGCGGCTCGCCGACGGGCCGCGGACACGGTCAGGGTGGGCGGGTGCCGGGGATCAGCGTGGCCGGGCGCAGAACGGCGCTGAGGGGCCGCGGTCTCGCGTGGCGGGGCGCGGGTGTGCAACGATGCCGCCCGAACGTCGCATCCTGGTCGAGTGCTCGCTCCCGGGGCGCACGTTCATCGCGGTCGGGTCGAGTGAGCGCTCCCCGCCGGAACACCACACCCGTGTCGTTCCCCTGCGTGGAGACCCGATGAACCCGTACCTGAAGGCGAAGCTGGAGCGCTACCAGACGCTGCGCAGCTCGATCGAGGAGATCCAGACGCGCGCCGGCAACGAGGCCCGCGACCTGACCCCCGACGAGGTCCGCACGATCAACGAGCGCACCGAGGAGGGCCGCGGTCTCTACGACGAGCTGGCCCCCGAGATCGAGGCTCACGAGCGCAGCGCGAAGGTCGCGACCCTGTCGGGCGAGCTGGCCCAGGGTGAGCCGCGGCAGACGCTCGACGGGCGCCTGGTCCACGCTGAGGACGCCATGCCGCCGATGGCGCCGCGGCTCATGCCGACCCACGAGCAGATCGTCGAGCTCCACCGCGCGGTCGCCGAGCAGCGCCCGCTCCGGCTCACCGTCGCCGACCGGCCCCGCGGCGGCGGCGAGCACGAGCGCGCGGCGGTCACCGTGGACGACACCGCCGACGTGAACGTCGCGCTGGTGCCCCGGGAGACCCGCGAGCCGCGCCGCCTCGCCGTCGCCGCCCGACTCGGCGTGCAGCGCGTCCAGGGCGTCACCGACGTCGTCTACCCGGTGTTCAACGCCGGCGCGGCGGACGTCGCGGCCGAGGCTACGAAGAAGCCCGAGTACGACGCGATCACCCCCGGCCTGTCCACCCCGCAGGTCATCGCCGTGCACACCGACGCCACGCGGCAGGCGCTGGAGTCGGTGTCGGCGCTGGAGGTGCGGCTGCGCCAGAAGCACGCTGCGCTCATCGCCAAGCGCGAGGACCTCCTGCTCGTGCAGACCGTGCTCGCCACGACCGGGATCGGGTCGATCACCGGGGCCGCGGCGTCGACGCCGTTCGCGGACACCCTGCTCGCCGCCGCCGCGGTGGTGCTGGGCTCCGACGTCGGGGCGGCGCCGAACCTGGCCGCGATCAACCCCGCCGACGTCGTGGCGGTGTTCGGCGGCGCGGTCGGCGCGTCCGGGGAGTCCCCGGAGTCGCGGCTGCGCCTGGACCTGCACGGCATGGACGTCTACGTGACGCCGGCCGTCGCGGCCGGGACGGCGGTGGTCGGGGCGTGGGAGGCCGCGGCCCGGTTCGTCGTCGGCTGGGACCCGCGGGTGCTGGTGGACCCGTACTCGCAGATGAAGAACAACATCGTGACGACCCTGACCGAGGAGGCCGTCGCCCTCGCGGTCGACGAGCCGACCGGGTTCGTCAAGGTCAAGTTCAAGCCCTGATCGTTCAGGAGTGCGACACCCCGTCCCGGGGGAACAGGGCAGGACGGGACGAGGGTGCCGCTGGGAGCCGATGCGCGCCGCCCGCCCGGGACCACGAGGATCCCGGGTCGGGCGGCGCCCTCGTGTCACCGGCCGGTCAGCGCCTCCACCCGCGGTAGCGGGCCCGGCGGATCCGGTGCAGCCGGTGGGCCGCCCACCGCTCCAGCGCGAGGCCCGCCAGCCCCACCGCGGCGACCACGGCCACGATCAGCGCGGTCACCGGCGGCCGTGCCCGGACCGCCGGGGGCCGGCGTGGCGGGCCCGCAGCGGGATCGAGCCCGTCCGGGCCGCGCGGCGCCACCGGGCCCGGCAGGACACCTCGGCCGCGGCGTAGCCGACCGCCGCGGCGAGCACCAGCACGATGACCAGGCCCAGGATCAACAGCGCGGCGCTCACCACTGGGGCCCCCGCTGCGCATCCGTCCAGGCATCGGCAGGGACGACCTGGACCCCGGGGCCGGCCCCTTCGTCGAGCACGGCGTCGCACAGCTCGACCAGCACAGCGGCGAGTCGTCGCGCGTTGGCCGGCGACAGGGAGATCCCACCGAGTTCGATCACCGGCGCGGACCGGGAGACCACGACCGCCGAGCCCGAGGTAGTGATCGTGTCGGTGACGACGGCGGCCGTCTCGACCTGAGCACGAGGGGACGCCGCCTGCACACGCGAACCAGGCCGCATGTGCCGCAGTCCGCCAGCCGCGGTGTGCACCGTCCGGCGTGCCCAGAGTGGTCGAGTCCAGTCAGCCACCGGGATGGTCAGTCGCCTTCGGCGGGCACTCACGACGCACCAGCGGGGGTGGGAGAGTTCTGCATGGGTCGGACCTCCGTAGTCCGATCAAGGCCCGGGGGCACCGGCGTTCCTGCGCCGGCCCGGGGCCGCCTGATGTGGGGTCGGGGATGTGCCGACATCGCGGCGGACCGCGTGCTCGGTGGGTTGGTCCGCAGTCCGCGGACAGTCCGCAAGAGGTCCGTCTCGGTCCGTCGTCAGCCAACGCCCGCCAACGGTTAATCGGCAGGTCAGCAACCCTGAACCCGCAGCATGACCAGGTCAGCAACACGCAGGCCACGTTCTCGATCTACTTCGCGACGCAGATCTTCCCGCCCAAGAACGCGGCGCTGGCGCTGATCTCGACGCTCGCGACCTACGCGCTCGCCTTCTTCTTCCGGCCGCTGGGCGGTCTGCTGCTGGGCCGGTTCGCCGACCTCAGGGGCCGCCGGACCGCGATGCTGATGACGATCCTGCTGATGGCGGGCGGGTCGTTCGTCATCGGCCTGCTGCCGACGTTCGCGATGATCGGCTGGTTCGCGCCGGTGCTGCTCCTGCTCGCGCGCATCGCGCAGGGCATGTCGCTGGGCGGTGAGGTCTCCAACGCCTCGGCCTACCTCGCCGAGATCGCCCCGCGCGAGCGGCGCGGGCGCTACTCGTCGTTCTTCTACATCTCCACCGGCACCGCGGTGCTGTTCGCCTCGCTCACCGGGTTCGTGCTGGCGGCGAACCTGACCGAGGACCAGTTGGCCGCCTGGGGCTGGCGGATCCCGTTCCTGCTCGGCGGGGTGCTCGGCATCGTCGGGCTCTGGATGCGCCGCCAGATGAGCGAGACCGAGCAGTTCGAGGACAACAAGGAGTCCGCAGCCCGGATCCGCAACCCGCTGATGCTGACCCTGCGTGAGCACCCGAAGGCGGTCGCGCAGCTCGTGGGCTTCACGATCCTGCACACGCTCTGCTATTACACGTTCTTCTCCGCGCTGACCCCGTTCGCCACCCGCTCCCGCGGCGCCGACGCGACGGAGGTGTTCCTCGCGTTGTCGATCGCCACGGCGATCTTCGTGCTCCTGCAGTACCCGATGGGGGCCGCCGCCGACCGGTACGGCCGCAAGCCGCAGATGCTGGTCTGGTCCGCGGCCACCGCGGTGCTCGTCGTGCCGCTGTCGTTCCTGATCGGGCCCGGATTCTGGAACATGTTCGTCGTGTTCGTCGTCGGGCTGGGGCTCTACACGGCGATGACCTCGGTCGCGCCGGCGATCATGAGCGAGCTGTTCCCGACGAAGGTCCGCGCCCTGGGCATCGGCGCCTGGTACAACCTGACCGTCGCCGTGTTCGGCGGGACCGCGCCGCTGGTCATCGCCTCGCTGCAGGAGGCGGACCTGGCGATCCTGTTCTTCGTCTACGTCGCCGTCGGGGCGGTGATCTCCTTCGTCGCGGTGCTGACCCTGCCGGAGACGAAGGGCTCCGCCCTGCGCTGACCCGGTACCCTCCATCGAAACGCCGCCGTTTCGATGGGGAGCACGCGATGACCAGCACCGCACCGGCCGACACGCTGCGCCACCTCGCGCACGGCGCCACGCCCGAGGAGGGCCTCGGGTTCTTCGACGCGCTGCCCGCCGTCCGCGTCGAGGAGATGCTGGGCGACTGGTCCGGCGGGGAGATCCCCACCGGCAACCCGATGGACGGGCTGCTGGGACGCTTCGGCTGGCACGGCAAGCGGTTCGACGGCGTCGACGACGTCCACCCGCTCGTCATGGACCACCCCCGCGGCGGCCGGTTCTCGCTCAACCCCGCCCTGGTCCCGCTGCCCGCGCTGCTGCGCCACCCGGCCGCCCTGCGCCACGCGACCCTCGCGCGGATCGCCCGCACCGCGGGTCCCGCGCTCGCGACCCGGGCCCCGAAGGCACGGTTGCGGACCACCGAGTACCGCGGGGTCGCCAGCGCCACCATGTGCTACGACGACCTGCCGATCCACGACGTCTTCCGCCGCGTCGACGACGACACCGTCCTCGGTGCCATGGACATGCGCGGCCTGACCCACCCGTTCCTGTTCTTCCTGCGTCGCGAGTGACCAGCCGCTTCCCCGACGAGCGCCGCCGGGAGGTGCTCGCCGCGACCCGTGACCTGGTCGCGGAACGCGGCTACTCCTCGACCACCGTCGAGGCCGTCGCCGCGGCGACCCGCACCAGCAAGGCGACGCTCTACCGGCAGTGGGGCGACAAGGCCGCGCTGGTGGTGGAGGCCGTCTCGGCGGGCAGCCCGCTCGCGATCGACCGGATCGACACCGGGTCGCTGGCCGGGGACCTCGCGGCGGTCGTCGACCAGCTGGCCGCGCGGGCCCGGGTCGACGTGCCGATCGTCCTGGGGCTGGCCGGGGCGGGGCAGCGCGACCCCGCGCTGCCGGCCGCGCTGTCCTCGCGGCTGCTGCCGCAGGTGGAGGCGCTGCGCGCGCTGGTGGTGCGGGCCGTCGCCCGCGGGGAGCTGCCCGCCGACCCGCCCGCGGCCCGGCACCTGCCGTACCTGCTGGCGGGCGCGGTGGTGGCACCGACGCTGCTGGACGGGCCGTCGGCCGTCGCCGACGCCGGGTACCTGCGGTCGGTCTGCGACGACGTGCTGCTGCCGGCCCTCGGGGTCCGCCCGTGAGCTCCGCGCGCTCCTAGGCGGGCCCGTCGACGACCTGCACGACACCGTCGGCGGTGCCGGTGACGAACAGCCGTCCGGTGTCCGGGTCGACCGCCACGGTGTTCGGCTGCCGCACGGTGGGGATCCGGGCCACCTCCCGCGGCGTCGGGTCGGTCATGTCGTAGCCGACGAGCAGGTTCGTCCCGGTCGCGGTGACCCACACGCGGTCGCGGACCGGGTCGTAGGCGATCCCGTAGGGCTCACCGGGCAGGTCCACCCGTGCGACCTCGGCCGGGGTGCCCGCCGGGTCGAAGACGATCAGGTGCCCGCCCCGGGTGTCGGTCGCGATCATGCGGCCGTGCCGGTCGGCGACCAGGTGGGTCGGGCCGTCGCCGGCCGGGAGCTCGCGGATGCCGTCGCCGGTCGCGGCGTCGTAGACGGTGAGGGTGTTCTCGCGGACGTCGATCAGCCCGACCCGGTCGCCGACCGGGGCGAGCCCGGCGGGCTGGGTGACGTCGGTCAGCCGGCGCACCACCCGGTCGTCGCGGACCACGGACACGCTGCCGCCCGCCTCGTTGGCGACGAACACGGTCCCGGCGGCGGTCTCCGTCGCGTCGTGCGCCATCGGGCCGGTCATGACCTCGGAGGTCACCCGGCCGTCGGGCAGGGCCACGCGCAGCAGCCCGTTCGCGCTCTCGCTGGGGACCAGCACCGGCCCGCCCGGGGCGGCCAGCTGCAGGTGGCGCAGCACGCCGGGCAGCGGCACCTGCCCGACGACGGCGGCCGTGTCCGCGTCGAGCAGTGCGAGCCGGTCGGGCTGCCGTACCCCGACCGCGACGCGGCGGGTCGGACCGTCGGCGACGATGCCCTCCGGGATCGCACCCACCTCGACGACCCGGCCGGGCGGGGTGCCGGTGACCGGCGGCGCGACGCCCGGCTCGGCCGGGGGCGGCAGCGGCTCGGCGAACCGGACCGGGGTGCCCGCGCGCCCCGGGGCCGCCGGTCCGTCGTCCGGGGCCGCCGCGCAGCCCGCCACGAGGAGCAGCAGAGCCGCACCGGCCGCCGCACGATGCACGCGCTTCCGTGACGCCATGACGACAGCATCGTCCCCCGGCCGGACGTCCGCGCGTCGGCGGGACACCACTGGTTGCGCGGTGAAACGATAGAGGGCTATCGTTCGAGTTCCTGGGATCGTGACGACGAGGGAGTCACCGTGGCGACCTCCCGCACGTGTCATTCGGCCACGGCGGCCACTTCTGCATCGGCGCGAGCCCGGCCCGCACCGAGCTCGCGACGGTGTTCGCGCGGCTGTTCCGGCGGCTGCCGGGGCTGCGCCTGGCCGTCGCCCCGGAGGACCTGGACGTGCGGGCCGAGCAGGTCACCGGGGGAGTGCGGGCGCTGCCGGTCACCTGGTGAGCCGCGGCAGCGGCACCCCGTGACGTCGCGCGGCACCCGTGTCCGGGGTGCCGCGGACCGGCGAGGTGAGCCGCGGGCCGGGCTCACGGCCCGTCGGCTGCGCCCGCGGCCCGCGTGACCAGGCCGGACGGCCCGGCGGGCAGCCGGGTGGCGAGGTCGGAGACGACCCGTCCGGGGCCGGCGCCGACCGGGGTGTCCGGAGCGGTCAGCTCCCGGACGTCGGCGACGCTCCCGCGGATCGGGTCGTCCTCGCGGCGGACGGTCTCGTGCACCCATGCGGTGGTGAGCCCGACCGGGCCCACCCCGACGGACAGGGTGAACGCGGCGGTGACGACACCGCCGTCGCCGACGGTGTAGACCTCGTCGGGGATCCTGAGGACGAGCCGGGTCGGGCCGTACCGCAGGTCGGCGCGCAGCCGGTCACCGGAGAACCCGGCGGGCGGGCCCGGGGCGACCGCGGGTGGAACGGCACGTCGGCGGTCGGCGGGCGCGGCGACGTGGGCGCGGGCACCCCCGATCCGGCGGTCGTCGTCACAGGTGCGGCCGATGCCGGCACCGGCCCCGGTGGCGGTCACCGCGGCACGGACGGACGTCGGCAGTACGCGGAGCACGGGGTCTCCTGTGCGGGGTGAGCGGAGAGGGGACGACGTGCCAGGAGCGACGCCGGGGGGTCGGCGCCGGGAGACGCGGGACGACGGTGTGGCGCGCACCCGCACGGCCCTGCTGGGCGCGGCGGCGGACGTCTTCGCCGAACGCGGCTACGACGGCGCGTCGGTCGACGAGATCGCCCGGGTCGCGGGTGTGTCGGTCGGTTCGATCTACAGCCGGTTCGGCAGCAAGCAGGACCTGTTCCGGGCGCTGATGACCGACTACCTGGACGACGACCTGGAACGGGTGCGGGCCGGGCTCGACGCGGGTGTGGAGCAGGGGCTGGCCGCGCTGGAGTCGGTGCTGCTGCAGGCGGCGGGCTCGCGCCCGTCGACGCTGCTCGACGCCGAGAGCTGGGCCGCGGCGATGCGCACTCCGGCGCTGCGCGCGACCGTCGCCGCCCACCACCGCCGGGTCCG
The DNA here is from genome assembly GCF_040105315.1 of Pseudonocardia tropica. Classification (NCBI taxonomy): domain Bacteria; kingdom Bacillati; phylum Actinomycetota; class Actinomycetes; order Pseudonocardiales; family Pseudonocardiaceae; genus Pseudonocardia; species Pseudonocardia tropica. The sequence goes on along the minus strand of NZ_JBEDNP010000006.1, from coordinate 103,781 downwards.
GTCCGAGGCCGCGGCGATGGTCGCCCGCAGCCGCGAGCGCACCGGCGTGGACCTGGGCGTGCCGGACGAGGAGGTCGCGGTGGCGATGATCGCGCTGTTCCACGGGCTCGTCCGGGAGTACCGGCTGGGCGCACCGGGCGAGGTCGCGCCCGACCTGTACAGCCGGATGGTGGGCGCGCTCGCGACCGGGCTCGCCGTGTCGGCCGCGGACGGTCCTCCGCCCTCGGGGCCATGAACCACAGCGAGCCACGGGCGGCAGTCCGGCACGGGTGAGCGGGCGCTCACCCACCGTTTTCTCCGTCGTGTGTCGGACACCGTCGTGCGGTCGTGCGGGTGAGCGCGCGGACGGCCGGGCGACCGACCCCCCACCCGGCGGTGGCGGCCGCGACACGGTTCGCCACGATGGGGCGGTGACAGGCACGGCACCCCCGGACATCCAGCAGCACCGCTCGATCAACCAGCGGATCGCCGACGAACTCGGCGCCCGGCCGGACCAGGTCGGGGCCGCGGTGGCCCTGCTGGACGACGGCTCGACGGTCCCGTTCATCGCGCGCTACCGCAAGGAGGTCACCGGCGGGCTCGACGACGCCCAGCTCCGCACGTGCGAGGAGCGGCTGCGCTACCTGCGCGAGCTGGAGGAGCGGCGCACCGTCGTCCTCGACTCCATCCGGTCGCAGGGCAAGCTCGACGAGTCCCTCGAGGCCACCATCCTCGCCGCCGAGTCCAAGGCCCGGCTCGAGGACATCTACCTGCCCTACAAGCCCAAGCGCCGCACCAAGGCGATGATCGCCCGCGAGCAGGGCCTGGAGCCGCTGGCCGACGCGCTGCTCGCCGACCCGACCCTCGACCCGCACTCGTCGGCGGCCGCCTACGTGACCGACGAGGTCGCCGACGCCGGCGCCGCGCTGGAGGGCGCCCGCTCGATCCTGGTCGAGCGGATCGGGGAGAACGCGGACCTCGTCGGCGGCCTGCGTGAGCGCATGTGGGCGCACGGGCGGCTGGTCACCACGGTCCGCGAGGGCAAGGAGAACGATCAGGCCGCGGCCAAGTTCTCGGACTACTTCGCCTTCGCCGAGAAGTTCACGACGCTGCCCTCGCACCGGATCCTCGCGGCCTTCCGCGGCGAGTCCGAGGAGGCGCTCGACGTCACCCTCGACGCCGGCGTCGCCGACGACGAGCCGAACCCCTACGAGGCGCTGATCGCCGCCGAGTACGGCGTCGCGGACCGCGGCCGCGCCGGCGACGCCTGGCTGCTCGGCGTCGTCCGGTGGGCGTGGCGGACCCGGCTGCTCACCGCGCTCGGCATCGACATCCGGGTCCGGCTGCGCACCGCCGCCGAGGAGGGCGCGATCGGCGTGTTCGCGGCGAACCTGCGCGACCTGCTGCTCGCCGCCCCCGCCGGCACCCGCGCCACCCTCGGCCTCGACCCGGGCCTGCGCACCGGGGTCAAGGTCGCCGTCGTCGACGCGACCGGCAAGGTCGTCGACACCGCGGTGATCTACCCGCACGAGCCCCGCAAGGACCGCGCCGGGTCGCTGAAGACCCTCGCCGCGCTGTGCACGAAGCACTCCGTCGAGCTGATCGCGATCGGCAACGGCACAGCCTCGCGGGAGACCGACGCGCTGGCCGGTGAGCTCATCGCCGCGAACCCGGGCCTGAAGCTGACCAAGGTGACGGTGTCCGAGGCCGGCGCGTCGGTGTACTCGGCGTCGGCCTACGCCTCGGCCGAGCTGCCCGACATGGACGTCTCGCTGCGCGGCGCGGTGTCCATCGCGCGGCGCCTGCAGGACCCGCTCGCGGAGCTGGTCAAGATCGACCCGAAGTCGATCGGGGTCGGGCAGTACCAGCACGACCTGCCCGAGTCGTCGCTGTCGCGCTCGCTCGACGCGGTCGTCGAGGACTGTGTGAACGCCGTCGGTGTCGACGTGAACTCGGCGTCCGCGCCGCTGCTGCGCCGGGTCTCGGGCATCTCCGAGTCCCTCGCCGGCGCGATCGTCGCCCACCGCGACGAGAACGGGCCGTTCCGGAACCGGACCGCGCTGACCGGCGTCGCGCGGCTGGGGCCCAAGGCGTTCGAGCAGTGCGCGGGCTTCCTGCGCATCCGCGGCGGCGACGAGCCGCTGGACGTGACCGGCGTGCACCCCGAGTCCTACCCGGTCGTCCGGCGGATGGTGGAGCGCACGACGCTGGACGTGTCCGCGCTGCTGGGCAACGCCGCCCGGCTGCACCAGATCAAGCCCAAGGACTACGTCGACGACGGCGTCGGGCTCCCGACCGTCACCGACATCCTGGTCGAGCTGGAGAAGCCCGGCCGGGACCCACGGCCGGCGTTCCGGACCGCGACCTTCGCCGAGGGCGTCCACAGGATCTCCGACCTGCGGCCGGGGATGCTGCTGGAGGGTGTCGTCACCAACGTGGCCGCGTTCGGCGCGTTCGTCGACGTCGGGGTGCACCAGGACGGCCTCGTGCACGTGAGCGCGATGAGCAAGGACTTCGTCTCCGACCCGCGCGACGTCGCCAAGTCCGGCGACGTGGTGAAGGTGAAGGTCCTCGAGGTCGACGAGGCCCGCAAGCGGATCTCGCTGACCCTGCGTCTGGACGACGAGCCCGGCGCCGGCGAGCGCGGTGGCCGGTCCCGCGGGCCCGGCCAGGGCCAGGGCGGCGGCCAGGGCGGCCGCGGCCGCGACGGTGGCGAGCGCGGCGGGCGCGGTCCGGGCGGTGGCCAGGGCGGCGGACGCGGCCAGGGCGGCGGCGAGCGCGGCCGCGGTGGCCGCGACGGTGGCCGCGGCGACGGCGGCCGCGGTGGTCAGGGCGGCGGACGCGGCGGCTCCGGTGGCCAGGGCGGTCGCGGCGGCTCCGGCGGCGGCCGGCAGGACCGCGGACCCGCCAACGACGCGATGGCCGAGGCGCTGCGCAAGGCGGGCTTCGGCAAGTCCTGAGCCCCGATCCCGCACGACGACCGGGCCCCGCGCACTCCGAGTGCGCGGGGCCCGGTCGCGGTCGGTGCGGGAGGACCGGCTCCGGTAGCCGATCGGCGAGGCGGCGCAGGGCGTCCACCCCGGCCACGGTCCCGCTCCGGTCCGTGCCGGCCACGGCGATCCCCCGGGCAGGTCGAGGGCCCGGGTGTCGCGCGGGTGGCCGGGGCGGGGTGCGTCGGACCGGTAGAGCACCCGTGCCGTACCCGGTAGCCGTCCGTCGTGCGGAGACCACCGAGATCACGCAGGTTCGCCGGGTGCCGGGTCGCGGCGCCGGAGAGGGCCGCCGTCACCCGACCAGGCTCGGTGATCTCCCCGGGGCCGCGCCGAGGGGCGTGACCAGGGGCATCGGTGGTGTCGGTCACGCGGGACCCGACGAACGGACCGCACCGGGACATGGCACACTGGTCGATCGACGGCCGTCGGCGACGACGCACGGCCGCGAGCCCCGGAGGTCTGGGTTCACCGGCACATCATCTGGATCGAGATGCCGCACGCGGGCCTGGCGGGCTGGGAGAGCGGGCGAGAGCCGCCCGACGACACAGCGCACCCCCCTGCGCGCGCCATTTGAGGACCGAGTGAGCATTCTGCTGGACCAGCACCCCGACCTGAACGACTCCGGAGACGAGATCACCACTTCCGCCGCCATGACGGACACCGACGCCGCCGCCGAGCTCGACCCCGAGATCGCCGACGCCGCCACCACCCCCGACACGACCGCCGCCGGGGAGAGCACCGCCTCCGGCGACGTGGCCGAGGACGCGGACACCGAGGACGCGGACACCGCCGACGAGCCCGTCGACGACACCCCCGCCGGCCCGACCTTCGCCGACCTGGGCCTCGCGCCGCAGCTGCTCGACACCCTCGAGAAGCTGGGCTACGCCTCGCCGAGCCCGATCCAGGCCGCCGCGATCGGCCCGCTGATCGCCGGGCGCGACCTGCTGGGCCAGGCCGCCACCGGTACCGGCAAGACCGCCGCGTTCTCGCTGCCGATGCTGCAGCGCCTGGCCGACGGCCGCACCTCCCGCTCGCGCGGCACCAAGCCGTTCGGCCTGGTGCTCGCCCCGACCCGCGAGCTGGCCATGCAGGTCGGCGAGGCGGTCGCCAAGTACGGTGCCGCGCTCGGCGCGACCGTCGCCTGCGTCTACGGCGGCGCGCCGATCGGCCCGCAGCTGGGTCAGCTGCGGCGCGGCGTCGACATCGTCGTCGCCACCCCGGGTCGGGCGATCGACCTGGTCAACCGCGGTGCGCTCGCGCTGGACGCGATCGAGGTCGCCGTCCTGGACGAGGCCGACGAGATGCTCGACATGGGCTTCGTCGAGGACATCGAGACGATCCTCGGCGCGACGCCGCGGGGCCGCCAGACCGTGCTGTTCTCGGCGACCATGCCGGGCCGCATCCAGAGCCTGGCGCGGACCCACCTGAGCGACCCGACCGACATCCGGATCAAGAGGGAGGCCACGCCCGAGGGCGAGGCCCCGCGGGTCCGCCAGACCGCCTACCACGTGCCGCGCAGCCACGTCACCGTCGCGCTGGGCCGGGTGCTCGAGATGGAGCAGCCGACCGCGGCGATCGTGTTCTGCCGCACCCGCGCCGACGTCGACGCCGTCACCGAGACCCTCACCGCGCGCGGTCTGCGCGCCGAGGCGCTGCACGGCGGCATGGACCAGGAGCACCGCACCCGGGTCGTCGAGCGCCTGCGCGCCGGCCGCACCGAGCTGCTGGTCGCCACCGACGTCGCGGCCCGTGGTCTCGACATCGACTCGCTGACCCACGTGGTCAACCACGACGTGCCGTCGTCGCCGGAGTCCTACGTGCACCGCATCGGCCGGGTCGGCCGGGCGGGACGCGAGGGCGTCGCGATCACCCTGGTCACCCCGGGGTCGGTGCGGCACCTGCGCAACATCGAGCGGCTGATCGGGTCCTCGGTGGCCGGCGCCCCGGTGCCCTCGCCGGAGGACCTGCGCACCGTGCGGCTGGCCCGCACCGCGCTGGCCCTGCGCGAGCAGGCCGGTCAGGACGCCGACACCCCGCCGCAGGACGGCGTGGAGCAGCTCGTCGTCGAGCTGGCCCGCGACCACGACCTCGCCTCGATCGCCGCCGCCGCGATCCGGCTCGCCCGCGCAGGCAACTCGGTGCCCGACGACGAGATCGAGATCCCGCAGGTCCGCTCGCGCGGTGGCCGTGACAGCGGCCCCGGCGACCGTGGCCCGCGCCGCGACCGCGACGGCCGTCCGGGCGGTGCCCGTGGTCAGGGCGCCCGTCCGCCGAAGGCCGGGGCGACCCGCCTGTTCGTCTCGGCGGGCCGTGCCTCCGGTGTGCGCCCGCAGGACATCGTGGGTGCGCTGGCGAACGAGTCCCGGCTGTCCGGCCGCGACATCGGCGCCATCCAGATCCACGAGCGCCACTCGCTGGTCGAGGTGCCCGAGCACGCCGCGGACGACGTGCTGCGCTCGCTGCGCGGTGCGACGACGCTGAAGGGCCGCAAGGCCAACGTGCGTCGCGACCGGGACAACGCCGTCGCCCGCTGACACACGGCACACGACAGGGGCCCCGCGCGGATCGCGGGGCCCCTGTCGTCGGTTGGGGAGGGTCAGCGCACCTCGACCCGGTCACCCTGCGCCAGCTTGCCGAAGAACACCGTCGCGTCCTGGTTGCGCATCTTCACGCAGCCTGCGGACCCGGAGCCGCGGTCGCCCTCGTGGAAGGCGATGCCGCCGGGGGCGAAGAAGACCGACCAGGGCATCGGGGCGCCGTCGAACTCGGCGGAGTGGTGCTCGCGGTCCTTGTCGTAGACGGCGAAGTCCCCGGTCGGGGTCTCCGTGCCGTGCCCGCCGGTGGCGACGTCGACGGGACCGTAGGTGACCTTCCCGCCCTTCATCAGCCACGCCTGCTGGGTCTCCAGGTCCACACAGGCCGTCGCCGTCGCCGAGCACGGGGTGCCGGCGACACCGGAGCCGGTGCCGGCGGCGACCGCGGTACCCGCGGCACCCAGCCCGACGACCAGCCCGGTGGCCGCGACCACCAGCGCGCGGCGGTGACGCACCCGGCGCGTGGCACGGGGAGTCGGTTCGTTCGTGTGCGCCATGAGTGTCGCTCGGGTCCTCTCGGATGAATGACGGTGCTGCCGGAGGGTCCAACGATCACTCGTAGCAACCGATACGCCCGGACGGGCGATCTGTTGCGGCTGGAAACGGGCCTGTGCCGGTGATGTACGGGAGGATCGGCCCCGTCCCGACACCGGAGTCCGGCCGAGGAGCGCGCATGGCCACCACCAGTTCCCGCAAGCCCCGCAGTCACCAGGTCACCGACGGCATCGGCGCCACCGCCGCCCGCAGCATGCTGCGCGCGGTCGGCATGCGCGACGACGACTTCGCCAAGCCCCAGATCGGCATCGCCTCGTCCTGGAACGAGATCACCCCGTGCAACCTGTCGCTGCAGCGGCTCGCGACCGCGGCGAAGGAGGGCGTGCACACCGCGGGCGGCTACCCGATGGAGTTCGGCACGATCTCGGTCTCCGACGCCATCTCGATGGGACACCGGGGCATGCACTACTCGCTGGTCAGCCGGGAGATCATCACCGACTCGGTGGAGACGGTCGTCGAGGCCGAGCGGCTCGACGGGACGGTGCTCCTGGCCGGCTGCGACAAGTCGCTGCCCGGGATGCTGATGGCCGCGGCCCGGCTCGACCTCGCCGGGGTGTTCGTCTACGCCGGATCGATCATGCCCGGCCGGGTCGGTGACCGGGAGGTCAACATCGGCGACGCGTTCGAGGGCATCGGGGCGTGCGCGCGCGGCCTGATCACCCCCGACGAGCTCGACACCCTGGAGCGGGCCATGTGCCCGGGGGAGGGCGCCTGCGGCGGCTTCTACACCGCGAACACGATGGCCGCGGCCGCCGAGGCGCTGGGGATGGCGCTGCCCGGCTCGGCCAGCCCGCCCGCGGTGGACCGTCGTCGCGACGGTGTCGCCCGCGCCTCCGGCGAGGCCGTGGTCGGGATGATCGCGCAGGGCCTGACCGCGCGGTCGGTGCTGACCCGCGAGGCCTTCGAGAACGCGATCGCGGTCGTCATGGCCTTCGGCGGGTCCACCAACGCGGTGCTGCACCTGCTCGCCATCGCCCGCGAGGCCGAGGTGCCGCTGACCCTGGACGACTTCAACACCGTCGGCGACCGGATCCCGCACCTGGCCGACGTCAAGCCGTTCGGACGGCACCTCATGTACGCCGTCGACCAGGTCGGGGGCGTGCCGGTGGTGATGAAGGCGCTGCTCGACGCGGGCCTGATCCACGGCGACGCCCGCACCGTCACCGGTCGCACGGTCGCGGAGAACCTCGCCGAGCTCGACCCGCCGGGCCTCGACGGCTCGGTCATCCACGACCTCGCCGACCCGATCCACCCCACCGGCGGCCTCACGATCCTGCGCGGCTCGCTCGCGCCCGACGGCGCCGTCGTCAAGTCCGCCGGGTTCGACGCCGCCACCTTCACCGGTACCGCCCGCGTCTTCGACGGCGAGCAGGGCGCGCTCGACGCGGTCGACGCCGGGGAGATCGGGCCCGGAACGATCGTCCTGATCCGCTACGAGGGCCCCCGCGGCGGGCCCGGGATGCGGGAGATGCTCGCCGTCACCGGGCGGATCAAGGGCGCGGGCCTCGGCAAGGACGTCCTGCTGGTCACCGACGGCCGCTTCTCCGGTGCGACGACCGGGCTGTGCGTCGGGCACGTCTCGCCCGAGGCCGCCGACGGCGGACCGATCGCGCTCGTCCACGACGGCGACACGGTCACCCTGGACATGAAGGCGCGCACGATCGACATCGGCGTCGAGCCCGCCGAGCTGGAGCGGCGGCGCGCGGAGTGGACGTGCCCGGAGCCGACGAACCGGCGCGGGGTGCTGGGCAAGTACGCGAAGCTCGTGTCGTCGGCCGCCGACGGGGCGGTCTGCGGCTGACCCGCGTGGCCGACGTGCCCGGCGGACCGGCGCGCCGGCCGCGACGCAGCCGACACCGCCCCGACACAGGGCCGCAACATCGGTCCCGCAGGCTGGTGGCGATGAGCACCGATCCCGGGACGACCAACGGCCTCTACCGGGTGCGGGTGCGGCTGCCCGACGAACCCGGTGCGCTGGCCGGGCTGACCGCGGCGCTGGCGCAGGTGCGCTGCAACATCCTCGCCCTGTCGGTGCACGGGCAGGACGCGCACTCCGTCGTCGACGAGCTGCTGGTGTCCGGGCCGTGCAGCGTCGGCGAGCTGTCGGTGGCGGTCTGCGGGGCCGCCCCCGCGGGCGGAGTCCTGGTCATGACCGCCGACCCGCACGACCTGGTCGACCCGCCCACCCGGGCGCTGGACATCGTCGCCGCCGGTCAGAGCCCCGCCGACGGGGTCGCCGCGCTGCTCGGCGCGTCGGACGTCCGGACGCCGGGCCCGGACGAGCCGGGCGCGCGCGACGTGCACGACCTGGAGCTGACCGCGCCCGACGGCACCCGGCTCGTCGCCCGGCGGGCGGCCCCGTTCACCGTCACCGAGGTGGCCCGGGCCCAGGCGTTCCTGCGGGCGGTCGCGACGCGCCCGGAGTCCGACCCGCGCGGCCGGGCCGGGGCGTAGCGCACTCGGCGCACCGCAGGCGCCGGTCGGCGTGGCACGGAGGTCACGGAGCCGCCACCGCTGGCATCCTTACGGCAGGACGATCGAGAACGGGCAGTACCCACACGGCCTCCGGCGGGCGTCCTCACCATCGCGAAACCGCCGCGACCCGTGGCGGCAACGATGTACGGTGATCGTTGCGTCATGGAGGCCGGTATGGGTGAGCTGTCGTCCCCGCGGGATCGGGACCGGGTGGGTGTGGTCGTGCCGTACGACTTCGCCCTCGACCGTGAGATGTGGCGGTGGGTCCCCGAGCGGGTCACCCTGCACGTGACCCGCACGCCGTTCGTCGCGACCCCGGCCGACGCCGCGCAGGCCCGGCTGATCTCCGACCCGGCGATGGTCCGGCGGGCCGCCGGCGACGTGCTGGCCCCGGGGCCCGCCGTCGTCGCGTACTCGTGCACCTCGGGGAGCTTCGTCGGTGGCGTGGCGGGGGAGGCCGCGCTGCGCGAGGCGGTGCTGGGAGCGGGCGCGCCGGCGGCGGTCACGACGGCGGGGTCGCTGGTGGCGGCGTGCGCCGAGCTGGGGGTCACCCGGCTCGCCGTCGCCACTCCCTACGTCGACGACCTCACCGAACTGCTCGCCGACTTCCTCGCCGGGTCCGGGGTCGACACCGTCGCCCGGCACGGCCTGGGCCTGCTCGGCCACATCTGGACGACGACCCCGGAGCAGGTCGCCGCGGCCGTGCGCGCCGCGGACCACCCCGACGCGCAGGCGGTCTTCGTCTCCTGCACCAACCTGCCCACCTACGACGCGATCGCCGTGCTGGAGCGCGAGCTCGGCAAGCCGGTGCTCACCGCGAACCAGGTGACGATGTGGGCCGCGCTGCGTGCGGCCGGGCACCCCGCCGTCGGGCCCGGGCAGACCCTCGTCGACGGCCCGTGCGTCCCGCCGGTGCTGCGGGTCGTCGACGCCGCGGACCCGGGCTCGACGGATCCCGGCCCGGCGGCCCTCGACCCGGCGGCCCTCGGCGCCGTGGCCGAGCCGGGACCGGCGCCGCTGCTCAAGGTCCGCGTCCGGCTGCCCGACGAGTCCGGTGCGCTGGCCCGGCTCACCGCGGCCGTCGCCGAGGTCGGGGGCAACATCCTGTCGCTGTCGGTGCACGGCCGCGACGCGGGCACCGTCGTCGACGAGATGCTCGTCGGCGGCGGGGTGACCGCGGACCGGCTGTCGCGGGTGATCCGGCGACGGCTGCGCGGGTCCGGCCCGGACACCGTGCAGGTCACCCCGGCCGACCCGCACGAGCTGGTCGACGGCCCCACCCGGGCGCTCGACCTCGTGGCCGCCGCCCGCGGCCGCGACGGGGTGTTCGACGGCCTCGCCGCGCTCCTGCACGCCGACGAGGTCGGCACCGGCCCGGTCGCGGCCGGGACACACGTCCTGGAGCTCACCGCCCCGTCCGGCCCCCCGGTGCTGGCCTGCCGGGACTGGGCGCCGTTCACCGTCACCGAGCGGGCCCGCGGGGAGGCGTTCCTGCGCGCGGGCGCGGCGACCCCGCCGCCCCGGGCGACGGTGCTGCTGCCCGGCGGGGCCGAGCTCGTCGCGGAACCCGCGTCGGGGGAGGAGACCGCCGAGCTCGACGTGCTGCTGCGGACCTGCCTGGCCGGGGAACCGGCCGTGGACTGGACGGCCGCCGACCTCGCGGGGCTGCTGGCGCCCGTCGCCGGACCGGCGCTGCTGCTGCGCACCGCCGCCGGTGACCTGGTCGGTGTGGCCGCGCTGCTCGGCACCGACACCGGCGTGCCCGAGCCCGTCGTGGTGCTCCACCCGTGCCTGCGCGGGGCGGGCGTCGGCCGGTGGCTGCGCGGTCGGCTGGTTTCGGGGGTCGCCGCCTAACCTGCGGGGGTGCCCGACCCCGCCCCGCCCGACCCCGCCCCGCACGACCCCGCCCCGTCCGACCACAGCGGACTCCCCGCCGACCCCGGGGAGCCGGGCCCCGACGGGCACCCCGGGGACTGGGCGGCCTGGCGCGGCCGGGTCGACCTCGGCGACTACGACCGCAGGTGGGCGGCGATGGCCGCGGCCGGGCAGAACCCGCACGGCGAGGCCGACCTGGTCTGCGCGCTGCGCGGGGACGGCCCCGTCCTCGACGGCGGCTGCGGCACCGGCCGCGTCGCGATCGAGCTGGACCGGCGGGGTGTCGCGGTCGTCGGCGTCGACCCGGACCCGGACATGATCGTCGCGGCGCGGGCCAAGGCGCCCGCGCTGCGCTGGGTCACCACCGGCCTGGAGAGCCTGGACCTGCCCGAGCGGTTCGGACTGGTCGTGCTGGCGGGCAACGTGATCCCCTACGCCGGGGACCGCGCGGGGGTGGTCGCGGGCTGTGCCGGACACCTGCGTCCGGGCGGCCTGCTGCTGGCCGGGTTCGCCACGCAGCCGGGCTGGCCCACCCCCGACGACCACGACGCCTGGTGCGCCGCCGCCGGGCTCGACCCGGTCGCGCGATGGTCCACCTGGGACCGTGCACCCTGGTCCGGCGGTGACTACGTGGTCGCGCTGCACCGCCGCGCCTGACCCGCACCGGCCCGCTCAGCCGGGCACCCGGCACAGGACCTCGCCGTGCGGGATGACGATCCAGCCGTCGGGGTGCGCCGCCCACTCCCGCCACGCCGCGGAGATCCCGTCCAGCTCGGACCCCCCGGCCAGGCCGCGCTCGACGGCCGTCCGGCCGACGCCGGTGTGGATGCGGTCGGCCCACATCCCGCCCCAGGCGGCGCGGGCCTCCGGGGTCGCGTGGCACCAGACCGACGCCGACGGTGTCACCTCGGCGAACCCGGCCGCGTGCGCCCAACCGAGCAGCCGTCGTCCGGCGTCGGGCTCGGCGTCGTTGCCGCGGGCGACGGCCCGGTACAGCTCCAGCCAGCGGTCCAGCCGCGGGTCCTGCGGCCACCAGTGGAACCCGGCGTAGTCGGCGTCGCGGGCGGCGACCAGGCCGCCCGGTCGGGCGACCCGGCCCATCTCGCGCAGCACCGCGACCGGGTCGGACACGTGCTGGAGCACCTGGTGGGCGTGCACGACGTCCCAGGTGCCGTCCGGGTCGGACAGGGCGTAGCCGTCGTCGACGGCGAACTCCACGTCCAGGCCGCGGGCGGCGGCACCGGCGCGGGCCTGCTCCAGCGGTCCGGGCACCACCTCGACCCCGCGGACCCGGCCGGGCGCGACCCGCTCGGCCAGGTCGGCGGTGATGCTGCCGGGGCCGCAGCCGACGTCGAGCAGGCTGGTGCCGGGCGTGAGCCGGTCCAGCAGGTAGGCGCACGAGTTCTCCGCGGTGCGGGCCGCGTGCGACCGGACGACGACGCCAGGATGGCCGTGGGTGTAGGTGTCGCGGGGCACCGGCTCAGCCTGGCACGGCGCTCAGCCGGGCACGCGGCGGATCCGGATCGGGCCCCTCGCCGTCGACGGGTCCACGACCCGGCCGGACTGCACGATCTCGACCCGCCCGGCGTCGACGAGCCGGCGCGCGGCACTCCGCGCCGGTTCCATGAGGTCGCGCCAGCCGTCGGGGTCGACGGCGCGGGCCGCCTCGGACGGGCAGATCGTCGCCCCGCCCTTCCTGCGGTCGAGCAGCCCGGTGATCGCCGACTCCAGCTCGGTGTCGACCGGGCGGATCTTGCGCCTGCGGCAGCCCTGGGAGCAGTAGCGCACCTGTTCCCAGTCGTCGGCCCACTTCTTCCGCCACTCGATCCGCCGCCCGCAGACCACACAGCTCCTGTCCTCCACGACCGCCATGGTCGTCCCGCCCGCGGCGCTCCGCTCGCCGAAAAATATCAGGTGCCTTATTCTCGAAGCATGGCGCGGGTGGGGAAACGGGTGCGGCAGTGGCTGGTCTTCGTGCACGTCGCGGTGTCGGTGGGGTGGATGGGTGCGGGCGCGGCGAACGTCGTGCTCGCCGGCGTCGCGCTGGGTGCGGACCCGGCCACGGCGGCCGCCGCGTACCGGTTCGTCGACGTCGTCGACCGGTGGCTGGTCATCCCGCTGGCGTTCGCGGCGCTGGTCAGCGGGGTGGTCGTCGCGCTCGCGAGCCCGTGGGGCCTGACCCGGTACTGGTGGGTGCTGGTCAAGCTGGTGCTGACCGTCGCGGTGATCGTGTGGAGCACCCTCGCGGTGGGGGTGTGGGTGGAGCAGAGCGTGGCGGCGTTCGCGGCGGGGGACACCACGAGCCCGGTCGGCGGGGCGCTGGTCACCGGCGCGGCGCTGAACATCGCCGCGTTCCTGTTCATGACCTGGGCCTCGGTCGCGACGCCGTGGGGCCGCACGCCGTGGGCGCCGGCGCGGCGCCGCGCCGGCCGGGCCGCCGCGGCCCGGACCCCGGCCTGAGCGGCGCGACCCGGGCCGCGGCGCCGCCGGGCTGCGGGGTTCAGCTGCGGGCGAGCACGGCCGCGTCGAGCGCCTCGCGCATGGCGGCCTCCGGACCGGGACGCCCCGTCATGAGCTCGACCTGCGCGACCGCCTGCTGCAGCAGCATCTCCAGGCCGGACACGATCCGCGCCCCGGCCGCCGCCGCGCCGCCCGCGACCACCGTCGGCCACGGCGCGTAGACGGCGTCGAGCAGCACGGTCCCCGGCCGCCAGCGCGCACCGGCCAGCGCGTCGGCCGCCCCCGCCGGGAGGGTGGAGACGACCGCGTCGGCGCCCTCGAGCAGCCGCGCCGCGGCGGGCGGGTCGGTGAGCACCGCGTGCACCGTCACCTCGGTGCCGAGCCGCTCGGCCGTCCCGCGCAGCGCGGAGGTCCGCCCGGCGTCGCGGACCAGGACGTCGACGGCGTCGACCTCCATGTCGTGCAGCGCGGCGACGGCGGCCTGCGCGGTCCCGCCCGCCCCGAGCACCACGGCGCGCCCGCCGCCCGCGCCCGCGGCGCGCAGCGAGCGCGCGATGCCGGTGACGTCGGTGTTGTGCGCGGTCGCGCCGGTGCCCTCGAAGACCAGGGTGTTGCCGGCGCCGATCGCGGCCGCCCCCGGCGCGACGTGGTCGGCGACGTCGAGCAGCACCCGCTTGAGGGGCATCGTCAGCGACAGCCCCGCCCACTCCGGGCCGAGCCCGGCGACGAACCCGGCCAGGCCCGCCTCGTCGACCTCGTGCCGGTCGTAGTACCAGCCGGTCAGCCCGAGCGCGGCGTAGGCGGCGTTGTGCAGGGCGGGCGAGAGCGAGTGGGCGATCGGGGAACCGAGGACGGCGGCGCGGCGGACGGGGGTCGTGCTCATCCGGGCAGTATCCCGTGGCCGCTCAGGCCACCCGCGACGGCTCCCGCTGCGCGGCCACCAGGGTGCGCCGGGCCCGCGCCCAGCTCCACCAGCCGTGCACGACCAGCCCGGCGAACACGACGTAGACCGCGGCGGAGAACCACAGCCCCGAGGCCAGCTGCAGCGGTACGCCGACGGCGTCGACCAGCAGCCAGATCACCCAGAACTCGATGAACCGCAGCCCCTGGGCGAGGAACGCGACCGCGGTGCCGACGAAGATCGCGGCGTCCGGCCAGGGCGCCCAGCTGGCGTCGAGGGCCTCGAGGACCAGCGCCATCACGACGGTGCCGCCGACGAGCAGCCCGACCAGCCCGAGCCGCTGCGCGGTGCTCGCCCGGCGCACCGCGAGGCCGTAGACCGGGTCGCGCCTGCGCAGCCACGCGACGAGCCCGAACACCGAGATGGCGAGCACGATGACCTGCCGGAACGCCAGCCCGCCCAGGTGCGCCGAGGCGTAGACGGTGAACAGCAGCACGCAGGCCGCCATCTGCACCGGCCAGGTCGCGAGGCTGCGCCGGCGGGCCAGGAACACCACGGCGATGGCGCCGATCTGCCCGACGAGCTCGGCCCACGACACGAACTGCCCGAACGCGGTCAGCCCGTGGTGCAGCAGGAGGTCCACGACGGTCCCCTTCCCGGACGCGGCGGGCGCGCCCCGTGCCAGCAGACAACGACGACGCCGTCCCCGCCCATTCCCACCCGGCCCGGTGTGAGTGGACCCACACCGTCCTCAGGCGGGGCGGCCGCCGAGCCGGTCGCGCCGCACCTGGGTGACCGCACGGCCGTCGACCAGCACCAGGACGGCGTCGTGCCGCCCGACGGCGGCGGCGTCGAGGCGCGCGGCCGCGGCCGCGGTGGACTCGCCGTGGCCGACCGTCGCGGGCGGGGGACCGGCGTGCGCCCCGACCCGCTCGTCGGGGCGCAGCCCCACCAGGTCGGCGGGCCGGACGCTGCCGATGACGTCCGGCGCCGACCAGGTCACGGCGTCGGTCTCGCGCGGCAGTACCACCGGAACCGCGCCGCCGGGGCCCGCCCGGTCCAGGGCCGCGAGCAGCGCGGCGACGGTCGTCGTGGCCGGGGCGACGAGCAGCCCCGGCGCGTACGGGCCGACCGTGTCGCGCACCCGCGGCCCGGCGACGGCGTCGAGGAACCCGCGGCGGGTCAGCCAGTCGTCGTCGAAGTACGTCGACAGGTAGATCCGCCCGGAGTCGGGCAGCACCGCGACGACCACCGCGTCCGGCCCGGCCTCGGCGGCCACGCGCAGCGCCGCGGCCACCGCCGTCCCCGACGAGCCGCCGACCAGCAGCCCCTCGGACCGGGCGAGGCTGCGCACCGTGCGCAGCGAGTCGCCGTCGCCGATCCGCTCGACGCGGTCGTGCACCGCCGGGTCGTAGACCCGCGGCCAGGTGTCGGTGCCGGTCAGCGGGTGCAGGTAGTGGCCGACGGCCTCGACGTGGTACGGGCTGCCGTCGCCGCCGCCGTAGCGGTAGGTCCACGGGTCCGCCGCGACGACGGTGACGCCGTGCCGGCGCAGGTACCGGCCGGCGCCGGTGAGGGTGCCGCCGGTCCCCACCCCCGCGACGAGGTGGGTGACCCGGCCGCCGGTCTGCGCCCAGATCTCCGGGCCGGTCGTCCGCTCGTGCACGCCCGGGTTGGCCGGGTTGTCGTACTGGTCGGCGAGCCAGCCGCCCGGGGTCCCGGCGGCGATCCGGCCGGCCAGCCGTCGCACGTGCCGCGGGTCGTCCTGGGGCACCAGTCCCGGCGTGCGGACGACCTCGGCGCCGTAGGCACGCAGCAGCGCCTGCTTCTCGGCGGTGGTCCGGTCCGGCACCACGAACACCGCCCGGTAGCCGCGGGCGGCGGCGACCATCGCCAGGCCGATGCCGGTGTTGCCCGAGGTGCCCTCGACGATCGTGCCGCCCGGGCGCAGCGCCCCGGACTCCTCGGCGTCGAGCACCATCGCCAGCGCGGCGCGGTCCTTCACCGAGCCGCCCGGGCTGGTCCACTCGGTCTTGACCCAGACCTGCGCCGACCCCTCGGGCACGATGCGGCGCAGCCGGACCAGCGGGGTGGCCCCGACCGCGTCGAGCACCGAGTCGTACACCGCACCGGCTTCCCCGTCCGACCCCATGGCGACGATGGTCCGCCACCGGGTGGGAGGCTGCACCGTGTGGGTGGTTCGGAGCGCACGGTCCTGGTCCTGGGTGGTCGCAGCGAGATCGGGCTGGAGGTCGCCGAACGGCTCGCCGCCGGGGACACCGGCACGGTCGTGCTGGCCGCGCGCCGCCCCGGTGCGCTGACCGCGGAGGCGGCCCGGGTCCGGGCCGCGGGAGCCGCGGTGGACACCGTCGCCTTCGACGCCGACGACCTCACCGGCCACCGCCCGCTGCTCGACGAGGTGACGGCGCGCCACGGGCGGATCGACGTCGCCGTCGTCGCGTTCGGGATCCTCGGCGACCAGGCCCGTGCCGAGACCGACGCCGCGCACGCCGCCGCGATCGTGCACACCGACTACCTCGCCCAGGTGCACCTGCTCACCGAGCTGGCCCGGGTGCTGCGCGCGCAGGGGAGCGGGACGCTGGTCGTCTACTCCTCGGTGGCCGGCGTGCGGGTGCGGCGTGCCAACTACGTCTACGGCAGCGCCAAGGCCGGGCTCGACGGGTTCGCCTCCGGCCTGGCCGACGCGCTGCACGGGACCGGGGTGCGGCTGGTCCTGATCCGCCCGGGGTTCGTCGTCGGCCGGATGACCGAGGGGATGAGCCCGGCGCCGCTGTCGTCGACGCCCGCGCAGGTCGCCGACGCGACGGTGCGGGCGGTGCGGCGCGGGCGCGGCAACGCCGACGTCTGGGTGCCCGGCACCCTGCGGCTGCTGTTCCTCGGGCTGCGGCTGCTGCCCCGCGCCGTCTGGCGGCGGCTCCCCCGTTAGCGACACGGTCCGGAGACCGAACACTCCGACGACCACGTCGCCACCGGCGACGGTCGAGATACCGCACGAGGCGGGCGCCGTCGTCGTCACCGAGCTGGTCACGCCCACCCACCTCCCGGACCAGGTCGCGGCGGCCGACGAGGACATGCGCGCGGGCAGGGACGTCAGGGGCGTCACCCGCTACAGGGCCCTGGCAGGCTCCGGGGCATGGTCTACGTACTCGACGGACACAACGACCTGCCCTGGGCGCTGCGCGAGCTCTCCGGCGGCGACCCGGCCCGCGAGCCGGACGTCGCCGCCGGGGACCCGCGGCTGCACACCGACCTCCCGCGGCTGCGGGCCGGCGGGGTCGGCGCCCAGTTCTGGTCGGTCTACGTGCCCGGCGAGCTGGGCCACGACGAGGCCGTCACCGCGGTGCTCGACCAGGTGGACCGGGTGCGGCGGCTGCTCGCCGCCCACCCGGACGCCCTGGCGTTCGCCGACACCGCCGACGACGTCGACGCCGTCGTCGGCTCCGGGCGCGTCGCCTCCCTGATGGGGGCCGAGGGCGGGCACTGCATCGCCGACTCCCTCGCCGTGCTGCGGGTCCTGCGCGGCCTCGGGGTCCGCTACCTGACCCTGACCCACAACCTGAACAACAACTGGGCCGACTCGGCCACCGACACGCCCCGCCACGACGGGCTGTCGGAGTTCGGCCGCGGGGTCGTCGCCGAGATGAACCGCATCGGCATGATCGTCGACCTCTCGCACGTCGCGCCGGCGACGATGCACCAGGCCCTCGCCGTCACCACCCGGCCGGTGCTGTTCACCCACTCCGGCGCCCGCGCCGTCACCGACCACCCGCGCAACGTCCCCGACGACGTGCTGGAGGCCCTGCCCGGCAACGGCGGCGTGGTCATGGCGACGTTCGTGCCGCGCTTCGTCTCCGGCGCGGTCACCGACCGGGACACCCGTCTCGGCGAGGCGATGACCGCCGCCGGGCTCGACCACCGCGACCTCGCCGCCCGCGACCGGTTCGCCGCGACCTGGGACGGGCCGCCCGCGCCGCGCGCGACGCTGGCCGACGTCGTCGCGCACGTCGAGCACCTGCGCGAGGCCGCCGGGATCGACCACGTCGGCATCGGCGGCGACTTCGACGGCACCAGCGCGCTGCCCGAGGAGCTCTCCGACGTCTCCACCTACCCGCGGCTGCTCGACGCGCTCGCCGACCGCGGGTGGAGCGCGGAGGACCTGGCGAAGCTGGCCCACCGCAACGCGCTGCGGGTGCTGCGCGACGCCGACGCCTGAGCGACCCGGCGGCGGGGTCACGGCGTCCCGGTGGGGCGCGGGCCGGCCAGCGCCGTCGCCGCCGACGCCGCGATCCGCAGCGAGCCGACCGCCGTCGGGTGGAACGGGTCGGGGGTGGCGAGCCCCATGACGTCCGGCGGCATCCGGTCGCGGTCCGGGTCGCACAGCGGCGCCAGGGCGGGCGCGGCGGTGCTGAACCCGAAGCGGGCGGCGCCGTCGGCCAGCACGTCGTTGAGGCGGCGGTTCCGCTCCGCGAGCAGATCGAGCTTGGCCTGGTCCAGACCCGGGGTGCCGGCCGGGCCGCGCATGTCCGCGCACGTCGGGTCGAACCGGGCCGGGAACGGGTCGTAGGACAGGGTGACCACCACCCGCGGTCGCCCCGGGAGCGCGTCGAGGTCGGTGAACAGGGCGCCGACGTCGCGGGCGAACCCGGCGAGGCGGGACTCGAACTCGCCGTCGGAGAGCCGGTCGTCGCAGCTGGCCAGGCCGTAGCAGTACAGCAGGAAGTCCGACCAGGCCAGGTCGTTCGGGCCGACCGCGACGACCACCCACTGCAGGTTGCGGACCTGCTTGAGCCGCCCGACCTGCGGGTCGACGGTGACGCCCTCGCGCGGCTGCGGCCCGCGCAGCCCGGTCGCGACGCCCGCCCCGGCGCAGGCCAGGTTCAGGACGTCCTCGCCGCGCAGCCGGGCCAGCTCCGCGGCGGTGGAGTCGGTGCTGCGCCCGCAGGCGCGGTCCTCGGAGGTGACGGTGCCGTCGTCCTGCCGCAGCGGCGGGCCGCCGATCCGGGCCGCCCGGGAGTCCCCGACCACCGCGCCCGCGACGCCGGTGACCGCGGGCCCGACCGGTGAGGGGGTGACCGTCGCCGCCCCGACCAGGTCGGTCAGCGAGGTGACCCTCCCCAGACCGGTGAGGGTGCCGTGCAGCGCGGCGACCCCGGCGCCCGCCCACAGCAGCACCGACGCGGTCACCGCGACGACGGTCATCCGCCCGATCGGCCCGGCCAGGTCGTCCCAGTGCACCGGCCGGTACCGGCGGGTGCGGGTCCGGCGCAGCGCCAGCAGCAGCCGCGCGGTCGCCATCAGGCCGCTGCCCAGCAGCGCGACCAGCACGATGCCCGCGGCGCCCCACAGGTACCAGGTCGTGAACCCCTCACCGAGGTCGCGGACCGCGTCGCCGGCTCCGTCGACGGTGTGCGGGCCCAGGACGGGGCCGTTGTCGGCGGGCCGCTTCAACGGCCCGATCGACAGCCGCGGCCGGATCGGGCCCCACACCTGCACGGTCGTGAGGTCGAACTCGGCGTTGCCGAGCTGGGCGATCTGCGCGGGCCCGGACAGGGTCAGCGGCGGGACCCGGGCGCCGACGCCGACGTCCTGGCCGAACACCTCGACGTGGTTCTCCGGCGTCAGCAGGATCACCAGCGGGACACCGACGACGGCGATCAGCGCGAGCAGCAGCAGCGTGGGCAGGGACCGGGCCTCGCGCAGGAGCGCGCGCGGCCAGGACCGGGGGGTGGGGCGGGCGGGCACCGTCAGCGGACTCCGGCCGGCGCGGTCTGGGTGGGCACGGGGCCATGGTGGCCCGGCGGCGGCACCGGAGTCACGGACGTCGCGGGGTGGCGTCGGACTCCCCGGCGCTCAGGCCCCCGGCCGGGCGCCCCGCAGCCGTGGGGCGAGCCGTGCCGTCGTGACGGCACCGGCGCCGTCCCGTTCGACGTCGTCGGCGAGGGCGTCCGCGTGCGTGACCAGGCCGTCGAGGTCCAGACCGGCCGGGACGGCGACGTCGAGCACCCGCCACAGCCGGACGCCCTCCGCGCCGCGACGCAGCAGCGACACCGCGCCGCGGGCGTTGCCGCGCTGGGCGTGGGTCAGCCCGACCGCGAGCTGCGCCAGCGCCCGCCACAGGTCGCGGGTGTCGTCGCCGGCGTCCTTCCAGGCGCCCTCGAGGATCTCGTGGGCGTTGAACGGCAGGCCCGAGTCGAGCAGGCGCTGGGCCTCGGTGACGGCCTCGGCGGGGGAGAGCACCAGGTCCTCGGGCACCCGCTCGACGCCGGGTGCGCCGTGCGGGAGCGGACGCCCGGCGGCGTCGCGGGGGCGGGCGTTGCGGGCGCGGCCCCGGCCGTCGCGGTCGCGGGAACGGGTCATGGCTGAGAGCGTGCCAGCTCGGCGGTGAGCGTGCGGCACGATCACCGAACTGTTCGGCGTCCGCGGCGGGGTGGCCGTGGTCACCGGCGGCATCGGCCGCATGATCGCGGGTGGTCTCGCCGTGGCCGGGGCGCGGGGTCGACGTGTCGTCCTGACCCGGGCGCCGCAGGCCGGTGCTCAGCCGGACTGCAGCGGCCCGAGCTCGCTGGTGAACCGGTCGAGGAACCCCGGCCAGTCCGCCACCGGCCCGGTCGGGCGCACCACGAACTTGGTGAGGCCGCCGTCGGCGTGCCGGCGGACCAGCTCGGCGACGCCGCCCCAGCCGTCGCCGACGATGTCGCGCCAGTCGACGTCCGGGCGCTGGGCCGCGGCCGGCGCCCGGGCGTGGGCGGGGTCCGCGCCGGGCGGGGCGACCCACAGGTTGGTGCCGTAGTGGTCGTCGTCGATCGTGCGGCCGGCGTCGCGGGCGGCGGTCTCGATGATCCCGCGGGCCCGGGCGGTCTCGGCGGGGGTGAGGAAGCTGGCGAGCCAGCCGTCGGCGAGCCGTCCGGCGCGCCGGAGCCCGGCGTCGGCGCGTCCGCCCAGCCACAGGTCGAGCGGGGCGGCCGGGCGGGGGAGGACGGCGGCGTCGTCGAGGGTGAAGAACTCGCCGTGGTGGGTCACCGAGTCCTCGGTGAGCAGCCGGCGCAGCACGACGAGGGACTCCTCGAACACCGCGGCGCGCCGGCCCGGTACGGGGTGCAGCTGCCGGTCGCAGGGCTGGGCGGCCTGCAGCCCGAACACCGGCAGGATCCGCCGGGGCGCGAGCACCGCCAGCGACGCGAGCTCGGAGGCGAGCAGCATCGGGTTGCGCCCGGGCAGCACCGTGACGCCGGTGCCGACCTTGAGGGTGCGGGTGCGCGCCGCCGCCCAGGCGCTGCCGACCATCGGGTCGACCACCGACTTCGACGCGATGTCGGCCAGCCACAGCGAGTCGACCGCGGAGGCGTCGAGGGCGTGGAGCAGCTCGTCGAACTCGTCGGCGAAGGTGGGCAGGTCGCGGGCCCCGACGAGGCCGAGACCGATGCGGACCGTGCCGTGCGGGGAGTCGACCACTCACTCACCGTAGGTGATCGGTCACCCGTTCGGGAACATTCAGTCCGACTCGAGTGGCCCCAGCTCGGCGACGAACTCGTCGAGGAACCGGGCCCAGTCCTGCGCCGGAGCGGCGGGGCGCACCACGAACTTCGTCAGCCCGCCCTCGACGTGGCGGCGGATCTGCTCGGCGGCGCCGTCCCAGCCGCGGGCGACCAGCTGCTCCGGGTCGGCGTCGGGCCGCTGCTGGGCGGCCCGGTGCAGCGCGTGGTCGGCCGCGGCGCCGGACCCGTCGCCGGGCAGCACGACGGTGACGTTGGTGCCGTAGTGGTCGTCGTCGATCGCCCGGCCGGCGTCGCGGGCGGCGGCCTCGATGACGGTGCGGGCGCGGGCGGACTCGTGGGGGGTGAGGAAGCTGCCCAGCCAGCCGTCGGCGAGCCGGCCGACCCGGCGCAGCCCGACCTCCGCGCGCCCGCCCAGCCACAGGTCGAGCGGGCGGGCCGGGCGCGGAGCGACCGTCGCGTCGTCGAGGGTGAAGAACTCGCCGTGGTGGGTCACCGACTCCTCGGACAGCAGCCGTCGCAGCACCACGAGGGACTCCTCGAACACCGCGGCCCGGGTGCCGGGGACGGGGAACAGCTGGCGCTCCGACGGCGTCGCCGCCCGGATGCCGAACGCGGGCAGGATCCGCTTCGGCGCCAGCACCGCCAGCGACGCGAGCTCGGCCGCGAGCAGCATCGGGTTGCGACCGGGCAGGATCGTGACGCCGGTGCCGACCTTGAGCGTCCGGGTCCGGGCGGCCGCCCAGGTGGTGCCGACCAGCGCGTCGACGCCGGGGGCGGAGACGAGGTCGGGCAGCCACAGCGAGTCGATGCGCGCGCGTTCGAGGGCGTCGACGAACTCGTCGAACTCCGAGCCGGGGTCGGTGGCGCGCAGCCCCACCGAGCCGACGCCGATGCGGACCTTGCCGTGCGGGGAGGTCACCACGCCGGTCGACGCTACCTCGCGTCAACGGCCCCGGCGCGGGTCGCGACCGCTGTTGCCGAGCGCCCGGTGGAACGGCGGTGCGTCGTCCCCGACGGCGACGACCGGCCCGAACAGGCCCGCCCGTGACGCCTCCTCCCCGGGTGCGGACATCGCGGTGGTGAACTCCAGGACGGCGGCGACGGCGTCGTCGTCGGGGGTGAACGGGCGACCGGTCGCGACGGCGAGGTCCCAGCCGTGCAGGACCAGCTCGTCGAGGGCGATGACCCCGGCGACGTCGGCGGGCAGGTCCATCCCACCCGCCGCGGTGAACCCCTCCCAGGCGGCCGGCTCGCGCCAGGCCTCGGCCAGCGCGGTGAGCCGGGCCGGGATCGCGGTGCGCCAGTCCGCGACGAGGTGCGCGGCGTCGGCGCTCGGCGCGGTACCCGCGGCCTCGGGGGACTTCTGCGCCGCGACCCGGAACGCCCACGCCAGACCGTGCAGGTGGTCGAGCAGGGCGGCGACGGTCATGTCGTCGCAGGGGGTCGGGTCGTGGAGCTGGTCGTCGCGGACACCGGCGACGGCGTCGGCGACGGCGCGGGCGGTCGGGGCGAGATCGAGCACGGATGCCACCTCCGGTCGGGTCGGTGCCCCACGGTCGCGGGGCCCTGCCTGCTCCGACCGTTCGCGACGCGCCGACTCATCGCACCGCGTGTCTTTCGACACCCGGTAGAAGGTGATGCGGGGGATACGGCAGAGTGGATTCCGACGTCCCGTCCGCCTGGAGGAAGCACCCGTCATGAACGACCCGTCCCTCGTCGCCAAGGTCTTCCGTGCCGTGGCGATCGCCGAGGCGCTGTCCTGGACCGGCCTGCTGATCGGCATGTTCGTCAAGTGGGTCCTGGCCTCCACCGAGGTCGGGGTGCAGGTCATGGGGCCGATCCACGGGGCGCTGTTCGTCGCCTACGTGCTCGTCACGCTGTGGACCGCGCGGCTGTTCCGCTGGGACCTGCGCACCATCGTGATCGGCCTGCTCGCGAGCATCCCGCCGCTGACGACGATCTGGTTCGAGCGCCACGCCGGGGCCACCGGCCGCCTCGACCCGGCCCGCGCCCAGCCCGTCGCCGGCTGAGTCCTCCCGGATTCCCGTGCCGCCCTTGACGCTTGAGGTAAGCCTAGGCTAACTTTCACGAGTCGCTTCGTGGTGGGAGCGGCGCGTCAGTTCGGGAGACACGGCCCGGCCGCATCGACCACGGCGGCCGGGCCGTCCCGCGTTCCGGGACGGTGTCGCGTCCCGGTTCCGCGGAACGCGCCGACGGCCCGGTCGAGGCTCTCGGTCGCGTCCCGGCTCTCCACGGTTCCCGGCGGCCGTGCGGTCGAACCGTCGACCGGTTCACGGAACGTCCGGGAGGTCCGCTCCCCGCCACGGCTTGACAGCGTAGGTAAGCCTTGGCTAAGTTTCACGTGTCGCTTCGTGGTGGGAGCGGCGCGTCAGTTCGGGACGAGGGCCCGGTCGCTCGACCACGGCGACCGGGCCCTCACACATGTCCGATCAGTCCTCGCTCGGGCCGGGCTCCCGGATCGACCGCAGGCGCAGGCCCAGGCCCGCAGTCATGGCGACGGCGAGCAGCACGACGTAGAGCCCCGTGCCGGCGAGGTCGCCGCCCACCCACCAGTGGGCGGCCCCGGCGGCGACCACGAGCAGCGGCAGCATCAGCAGCGTGCGGAGGGTCTCCGCGCGGTCGCGCTCGGGCGTGACGTGCGTCCCGTACCGCTGCCGGCCGACGGCCCGCGCGACCAGCCACGCGACGAGCACGGCCATGACCAGTCCGAGCACCGCACCGGACCAGGTCGCCCCGGGGGCGTCCCGCAGTCCGAGCGGGCGCCCCAGTACGACGAGCGCGCCGACCGCCCCGACGATCACGACCACCTGCAGCTCCAGGCAGCGGCGTCGCAGCAGCACCAGCTCCGCGCGCTCGTCGGTCTCGTTCCTGATCCGCTCCTGCGCCTTGCGCAGGGCCGTCCACGGACTACGCATCCCGGCCTCCCGTCTGCGGTGCGTCACGCCGGGCGCGGATCCCGTCGGCCTCCGCGGTGGGCAGCGCGAACAGCTGCTCCACCGGGGTGTCGAGTGCCACCGCCAGCCGTAGCGCGACCGCCGTCGACGGGTTGTACCCGCCCGCCTCGATCTCGACCACGGTCTGGCGACTCACGCCGACCAGCTCGCCCAGCCGTCTCTGTGTCAGGCCCGCCCGGCGCCGCGCGGTGGCGACGTCGGATCGCACGTCGGCGGAGAGCCTGCCCATGAGACAACTCTACCCGACATGAGTCGGGTCTACCCGACCTTTCACACGTCCGGGTGGGCCAGCGCCCGGTACACCGGCCGCAACGCGTCGGTCAGTCGCCCGCCGTCCGCCCGCAGCGACGGCTCGGGCACCTGGTCCAGCACCGCACCCGGCTCGGTGTCCGGCGGCCGCGGGGGAGCGGACCCTGCCGCGCCCTCCCAGAAGCTCTGCAACAGGTCCGCCAGCGGCGCCGGCCCGACCGGTGCGGACGGGCCGGCGGCGCTGTCGCGCTCGGCCCGCAACCGCTCCAGCAGCGCGTCCCGGTCGCGTCCGCGCAGCGTGAGCAGGGTGAACGGGTCGGTGTCGCAGCGCTCGGCCAGCACGTAGAACACCGCGGCCAGGTGCTTGCACGGCACCGTGTGGTCCGGGCACGAGCAGTCCTGCGACAGGTCGGCGCCCGCGGCCGGGAACAACGACAGCTCCAGGCCGTCGAGCAGCTCCTCGATCTCCGGGGGCACGGTCCCCGACAGCAGGGCCGCGGTGTACCAGGCGTCGGCGGCGAGGGCCTGCTCCACGCGCCGCCACTGCGTCTTGTCCCAGACCCGCAGCCCGATCCGGACGCGGTACGGCTGCGGCCGGGTGCCCTGCACCAGCGCGACCACGGCGCCCGCGTCGACGTCGAGGGAGACGATCTGACCCGACCGGGCGTAGCTGCGGCCACGCGAGAGCCGCCCGCCGACGCCGAGCTGCTCCAGCACCGCGAGGAACCGTGCCGACCACCAGGTCCGGGCGACGGCGCCCGTCGACGCGTGGATCCGGATCCCGCCCTCGACACGGCGCGGCGGCCCACCGGTGAAGTCCTCCTGCGCCCAGAACGGCCGGTCACTCATCGGCGTCGCCCGTCTCCTCGTCGGGGTCGGCCACCGCGTCCGAGCCGAGCGCGAACACCGCACGCAGCTCGGAGGTCGACAGCGACGTCAGCCAGTCCTCACCGCCGGTCACCACCATGTCCGACAGCGACCGCTTCGCCGTGACCAGATCCTCGATCCGCTCCTCGACCGTGCCCGGGCACACGAACCGGCGCACCTGCACCGCGCGCCGCTGCCCGATCCGGAACGCCCGGTCGGTGGCCTGGTCCTCCACCGCCGGGTTCCACCACCGGTCCAGGTGGATCACGTGGTTCGCCGCGGTGAGCGTGAGCCCGGTGCCGCCCGCGCGCAGCGACAGCAGGAACAGCGACGGACCCTCCCCGGACTGGAACCGGGCGACCATCTCGTCGCGCCGCTTCTTCGGGGTGCCGCCGTGCAGGTAGAGCACCTCGGTGTCGAACCGCGCCGACAGGTGCGGGCGCAGCATCGCGGCGAACTCGGTGTACTGGGTGAACAGCAGCGCCCGGTCCCCGGCGGCGAGCACCGGCTCCAGGATCTCCTCCAGCCGGGCGACCTTGCCCGAGCGGTGCCGACCGCCGCTGCGGTGGACCGGGGACCCGTCGTGCAGCAGCTGCGCGGGGTGGTTGCAGACCTGCTTGAGCTTGCTCATCGCGGCCAGCACGTTGCCGCGGCGCTCGATGCCGTCGCTGCCCTCGATCTTCTCCATCATGTCGTCGACGACGGTCCGGTACAGCGACGCCTGCTCCCGGGTGAGCCGGTGGTCGGCCACGATCTCGATCTTCTCCGGGAGGTCGTCGATCACCGTGGGGTCGGTCTTGACCCGCCGCAGCAGGTAGGGCCGGGTGATCCGGCGCAGCGTGCGGGCCGTCCCGGCGTCGCGGTGGCGCTCGATCGGCACCGCGAACCGCTGCCGGAACACCTCCGGCACCCCGAGCACGCCCGGGTTGAGGAAGTCCATCACCGACCACAGCTCGGCCAGCCGGTTCTCCATCGGGGTGCCGGTCAGCGCGACCCGGTGGGCCGCGTCGAACGACCGCATCGTGCGCGACGCCGCCGCGTGCGCGTTCTTGATCATCTGGGCCTCGTCGAGGACGAGGCGGTGGAACCGCCACGCCCGCAGGTCCTCGGCGTCGCGGGTCGCGGTCGCGTAGGTGGTGACGACGAGGTCGGCCTCGCCCAGCCGGGCGTGCAGGGCCTCACCGCGCGGGCGGGTGGCCCCGTGGTGGGCGTGCACCCGCAGGCCGGGTGCGAACGTCGCGGCCTCCCGCTGCCAGGTGCCGACCATCGACATCGGGCACACGATGAGCGTCGGGGCGCCGGTCGGCCCGCCGGACCGGTCGTGGGCCTCCAGGGCCAGCAGCTGGACGGTCTTGCCCAGCCCCATGTCGTCCGCCAGGCACGCCCCCAGCCCCAGCGACGACAGGAACGCCAGCCACGCCACCCCGCGCTCCTGGTAGGGGCGCAGCGTCGCGGTGAACCCCGGCGGCGACGGCACCGGCGTCAGCGTCCGCTCGGCGGTGCCCTCCAGCAGCGCCCCGAGGTGCCCACGGGCGGACACGTCGGTCACCGGCAGCGGGGCGCCCGCGTCGCCACGCGCCGCGGCCAGCACCTCGCCGACGGTGGGCGGCCGGTCCCGGTGGCGGCGCAGGAAGTCCAGCCCCTGGGCCAGCGCCTGGGCGTCGACCGCGACCCAGCGCCCGCGCAGCCGGACCAGCGGCGCCTTCGCCGCCACCAGCGCGGCGATCTCGGACTCGCCCAGCTCCTCGTCGCCGACGGCGAGCGACCAGCGGAACTCCGCCAGCTCGTCACGGCCCAGCCCGCCGCGGGTGATCACCCCCGGCGCCGGGGCCGACGACGCCGACAGCCGTAGCCCCAGCGGGCGGCGCCCGTCCCAGCCGCGCGGCAGCGCCACCCCGAACCCGGCCGACAGCAGCGCGGGTGCGTCCCGGGTGAGGAACCGGTGGGCGCCGGTGACGTCGAGCTCGAGCCCGGTCGGGCGGGCCCGGCGCAGTGCGGGCACCAGCCCGGGCAGCACCTGCGCGGCCCGCCCCAGCTCGGCCAGCAGCACGTCCTGCGCACCGGAGACCAGGGCGTCGGCCTCCCCGGCCCACACGCCGGCCGCGTCGAACACCAGGCTCGGGTCCTCGGTGGAGCGCAGCGCGAACCGGAGCTCCCATCGGGTGCCGTCGCCGGTCTGGTCGTCGAGGTCCGGGCCGGGGTCGGCCGGGTCGTGCAGCGTGGCGACCTCGGCGAGCCGGAACAGCGCGGTCGCGGCGCCGGGCTGCTCGCGGCCGACGTCGTCCCACACGGCCAGTGCCTCGCGCAGCACCCGCAGGCCGGCGCCGACCGCGGGCAGGTCCGCCGACGGGCCGGTCAGCGCGTGCAGCAGCGCCGCCGGGGCGTCCGCGCGGGCGGGCAGCGGGACGGGCATCGCGGCGCTGCGCCCCAGCCGGTCGCGGACCGCGGCGTCGGTGAACCGGGCGAGCGCGGCGTCGACCAGGGTGTCCGGGTCCTGTCCGGCGACGTCGCCGGGGCGGCGCTGCTCGGCCCGCGCGACCGGGGGCAGCCGCCGCACCAGGTCGGCGCGGGCGACCGCGTCGAGACCCTGGACGACCGGGCGCCAGCGCGCCGCGGGCCGGCCGGACTCGGTGAGCAGCACCGGCAGCACCCGGCCGCGCGCCGCGAGCTCCTCGGCGAGCCGGGCGAGGTCGGCGAGGTGGGTGAACCCGGCGCCGTAGCGGACCTCGTCGGAGGGGTCGGTCAGCTCGGAGGGGTCGACGGCGACCGCGGGCACCGTCCACGGCGCGAGCGTCGGCGCGCCCCGGCTCCGGGTGCGCGGCCGGGACCGGACCAGGCCGGGGGAGTCCTGCGGGCCCGACGGGTGCGAGGGCAGCAGCACCGTCACCGACGCCGGCTTGCCCGGATGGATCGCGGCCAGCTCGTCCGACGGCACCGCGAACGGGTGTGGCCGGGCCGTGCGCAGCGACCGGCGGTCGGTGCGGGGGGTGCGCTCGCCGTCCTCCGCCCACAGCAGGACGCCCCGGGTGGGGGAGTGCAGGGCGTGGACGACGAACACGCCCCCGAATCTAGGCCCGACCCCCGACAGCGACCGCGCGCAGGAGCCCGGCCGCGGCCGCGCACGCCTCGTCGGTGATCACGTGCTCGTCGCCGGGGCGATCCGCAGGTCCACCCGCGCACCCCCGGCGAGCAGCAGCGACGCCGTCTCCTGCACCCGGTGGGCGGGTACCCACGGGTCGTGCGCGACCGACCGCAGGATCGCCGGGGTCGGGGCCGGTGCCCCGGGCCGGCGGCGCCGGGACCGGGTCCGGACCGACGCACCCGCCGGTGAACAGCACCAGTCCCGCGCGCACGGGCGCGGGTCGCGCACCAGCAGGTGGTGCGCGGCCAGGCAGGCGCCCTGGGAGAACCCCCACAGCACCACCCGGTCCCGGCCGACACCGGCGTCGGCGAGCCGGGCCAGCTCGTCGTCGACGACGCCCAGGGCGCGCAGCAGCGCGTCGCGGTTCTCGTCGAGCGGCTCCAGGAACGGCTTCGGGTACCAGCTGCCGCCCGGCGCGGCCGGGGCGACGAACCGTGCGGGCACCTCCCCGAACCGGGCCGCGGTGGTCCGCACGTCGTCGGGGTCGCGGCCCCGCCCGTGCAGGGCGAGCACGACCCGCGGCGCCTCCGG
This sequence comes from Pseudonocardia tropica, assembly GCF_040105315.1. Taxonomy (NCBI): domain Bacteria; kingdom Bacillati; phylum Actinomycetota; class Actinomycetes; order Pseudonocardiales; family Pseudonocardiaceae; genus Pseudonocardia; species Pseudonocardia tropica. Next base: position 74,668 of record NZ_JBEDNP010000006.1, on the reverse strand, counting down.
ATCCCCCCGGGTGGCCATCAGCCCTCGATCGGTTCCAGCCCGGCGAAGATCTCCTCGCGCCGGTGCTCGAACTGCTCGGGCAGCTGGAACCGGGTGCCGAGCTCCTGCGGGGACTCGTCGCAGGTCCAGCCGCCCTCGTCGCGGACCGGGCATTCCGCGCGCTGCGCATGCGGGGGTCGCGGCGGGGGTTCCGCGGGCCGTCCCACTTCGGGCAGGTGTTCGAACGCGCGACGGGCCTGACTCCGGCGGCCTACCGGGAGGGCGCCCGCTCGGCGAGCAGCTCGTCGAGCTGCTCGTAGCCCTCGTTCACCCCGACGTCCATGCCCGAGGCGAGCATCGCGTCGCGGGCGGCGAACGATTCGTACAGCGACTCCGCGACCAGCCGGGTCCGCCCGCCGGGCAGCGGGGTCAGGGTCATCGTCTCCAGGCAGACGCTGTCGCCGAAGCCCTCGTAGGTGAAGGTCTGCACGATCCGCTCCGGGGCCCGGACCTCGTGGAACGAGCCGAAGAAACGGTACTCGTTGCCCTCGTCGGCGTGGGTGTAGCGGTAGCCGCCGCCGGTCGCGGCGTCCCAGCGGTTCACGGTCATCGTCAGCCCGCGCGGACCCAGCCAGCGTACGACCTTGTCCTCGTCGACGTGGGCGTCGAAGACCCGCTCCGGCGGGGCGTCGAACTCGCGGGTGATGCGGATGGTGGGCAGGCCGTCGACGGTGTCGATGGTCGTGCCGCGGGTGCCGGTGGTGCTCATGCCGTCTCCTCGTGCTCGGTGGGTGCGGTCTCGTCGGCGAGCACGTCGTCGAGGCGCGCGTAGCGCTCCTCCACCTGCCGCCGGTACCGCTCGATCCAGGCCGTCATCAGGTCGAAGACCTCCGCCTCGAGGTGCACCGGACGGCGCTGGGCCTGCCGGCTGCGCCGGACCAGCCCCGCGTCCTCCAGCACCCGGATGTGCTTGGAGACGGCCTGTACGGAGACGTCGTAGGGCTCGGCCAGCTCGTTCACGGTCGCGTCGGCCGTCGCCAGCCGGGCCACCATGTCGCGCCGGATCGGGTCCGCCAGTGCGGCGAAGACCCGGTTCAGCCGGTCCTCCACGTCGCCTCCTCGTTCAACCTCTCGGTTGAATACACCGTAGCGCCGGGAGGGTTCGTATTCAACCCCTCAGTTGAACGAGCCGGGTAGGGAGCCGTGCGGCACGTGGTCCGACGGCACCACACCGAGGCGGCCGCGCTGGTAGTCCTCGAACGCCTGCCGCACCTCCTCGCGGGTGTTCATCACGAACGGGCCCGCCCACGCGACGGGCTCGCGGATGGGCTGCCCGCCCAGCACCACGACGTCCAGCGACGGGTGACGGGACTCCTGCCCCGTGCCGCCCTCGACGGTGATCAGGTCCCCGGGGCCGAACACCGCGAGCCGGCCGGTGCGTACCGGGCGCCGGTCCGCACCGACGGTGCCGGACCCGCTCAGCACGTAGACCAGCGCGTTGTAGGGCCGCGGCCACGGCAGCCGCAGCTGTGCGCCGGGGGAGACGGTCGCGTGCACCATCGCCATCGGGGTGCGGGTCGAGCCCGGTCCGGACGCGCCCGCCACGTCGCCGGCGATCACCCGCAGCAGCGCGCCGCCGTCGGGGGTGGTGACCAGGGCGGCCTCGCCGCCGCGCAGGTCCTGGTACTTCGGCGGCAGCCACTTGTCCGCGCGCGGGAGGTTCACCCACAGCTGCAGGCCGTGGAGCAGTCCGCCGCTGCGCACCAGCGACTCCGGCGGACGCTCGATGTGCAGCAGGCCCGAGCCCGCGGTCATCCACTGGGTGTCGCCGTCGGTGATCGTCCCGCCGCCGCCGTGGCTGTCACCGTGCTCGAAGGTCCCGTCGATGATGTAGGTGACGGTCTCGAAACCGCGGTGCGGGTGCCACGAGGTCCCCTTCGGCTCGCCCGGGGCGTACTCGACCTCGCCCATCTGGTCCATGTGCAGGAACGGGTCGAGGTCGCGCAGGTCCACGCCGGAGAAGGCGCGGCGGACCGGGAAGCCCTCGCCCTCGTATCCGCGCGGGGCGGTGGTGACGCTGCGGACGCCCCGGTCCAGGTCGGTCGGGCCCGGGACGGGCACGCGGGGCAGGGCGCTGACGTCGGCGACGGACACGGCGGGCATCGGGACCTCCACGGTCGGTGGTTGTTGCACGGTCAACGACCGCGCTGGCGCCCCGATTCCCGGGAGGCCAGACTGACCGCCATGACGGAGCTGTCGACGGTGTTGTCGGACATGTCGTTCCTCGAGGGCCCACGCTGGCACGACGGGAGGATCTGGGTCAGCGACTTCTACACCCACCGGGTGCTCTCGGCCCGCGCCGACGGATCGGACCTGCGCACCGAGGCCGAGGTGCCCCAGCAGCCCTCCGGCCTGGGCTGGCTGCCCGACGGCAGGCTGCTGATCGTGTCCATGCGCGACCGGCGGATCCTGCGCCGCGAGACCGACGGCACGCTCGCCACCCACGCCGACCTGTCCGGCCACGCCGAGCACGTGCTCAACGACATGGTCGTCGACGACGGCGGTGGCCTCTGGGTGGGCAGCTTCGGCTTCGACCTGATGAACGGCGCCCCGCGCGCCGCCGCGCCGCTGCTGCGCGTCGCGCCGGACGGTTCCGTGTCGGTGGCGAGCGAGCCGCTGCACTTCGCGAACGGACCCGCGCTGTCCGGTGGGGACCTCGTCGTCGCCGAGACCTTCGGCAACCGGATGTCCGCCTTCGCGGTCGGCGACGACGGCACGCTCGGCCCGCGCCGGGACTGGGCGCTGTTCGGTCCGCCGTCGGCCGCCGAGGACCCGTTCGACGCCATCGCCGAGCTCGCCGTCGCCCCGGACGGGATCTCCGCCCCCGACGCGGAGGGCGCGATCTGGGCCGCCGACGCCATCGGCAACCGGGCGATCCGGGTCCGCCCCGGCGGGCTGGTCGACGGCGAGGTCTCCACCGGCCAGGTCGGCACCTACGCCTGCGCACTCGGCGGCGACGACGGCCGCACCCTGTTCCTCTGCACCGCACCCGGGTTCGCCGAGCACGAGCGCCGCGACACCCGCCTGGCGCAGCTGCTCGCCGTCTGGGTGGACGTCCCGGCGGCCTGAGCCCCGTGCCCTCCCTCGACGAGACCGCCGCCCGCGCGCTGCTCACCGGCGCGCGGGTGGCGCGGCTCGCGACGATCCGCGCCACCGACGGCACCCCGCGCCTGGTGCCGGTCACCTTCGCGCTCGTCGACGGGCTGGTGGTGTCGGCCGTCGACGACGTCAAGCCCAAGCGGCACCGCCGCCTCGCGCGGCTGCGCGACATCGAGGCCGACCCGCGGGTGGCCCTGCTCGCCGACCGCTACGACGACGACTGGTCGCAGCTGTGGTGGGTCCGTCTGGACGCCACCTGCGCCATCCACGACGACGGCGACCTGCACGACCGCGCCGTCGCGGCCCTGTCCGGGAAGTACGCCCCCTACGCCGCCCGGCCGCCCGAGGGCCCGGTGCTGGCCCTGACCCCCGCCCGCTGGACCGCCTGGACCGCCACCCCACCTCCATGATCACGCGTCCGCGCGCGGAACCGGACCGCGCGCGCGTCGCGGCGCGCGCGCACCGCGGTTCCGCGCGCGAACCCGTGATCAAGGCAGGTCGCGCAGGAAGGTCGTGATCGCCTCGGCGGTCTCGTCGGGCAGCTCCAGGTGGGGCGCGTGCCCGCACGGCAGCCCGGTCACCGTCACCGGCCCGGACGCCCGCTCCTGGACCGCCCGCACGTGCAGGATGCTGCCGTAGGGGTCGTCGTCGCCCTGCAGGCCCAGCACCGGGGCGGTGATCCCGGCCAGCGCGTCGCGGACGTCCCAGGAGGTGAACTCCTCGGCCAGCCACATGTCGTTCCACCCGCGGAACGCGGCGTCCGGGTCGTCGTGGTGGCGGGCCATCCGGGTGCGCAGGTCGCCGTCCTCGAACGCGGTGCGGGCCGCCCGGATCGCGGTGAGGGCGAACCGCTCGGTCAGCACGTGCGGGGCGAGCACCACCACCCCGCTCACCGCCATCGCCGCGGCGGCGAGCAGCGCGATGGTGCCGCCGTCGGAGTGCCCGACGAGGACCGGCCGGTCCAGCCCGAGCGCGGCGCACAGGGCCGGGACGGTCGTCGTCGCCTCGATCGCCATGAACTCCGTGCCGCGCGGCGCGGGCGGCCGGTCCGAGCGGCCGTGCCCGAGCCGGGAGTAGGCCACCGCCCGGCGGCCGGCCGCGGCCGCGATCCGCTCGTGGAACCCGCGCCACAGCCCCACCGAGCCGAGCCCCTCGTGCAGGAACAGCAGGGGCGCGCGGCCGTCGCCGGGGCCGCCGGTGTCGGAGTACTCGTGGCGCAGGCCGTCCAGTTCCAGCAGCGACGTCGCAGGCACATCACGATCGTAGTGCTCGCTGTTGCGTCGTCCGGAACGGTCGTGGAGGCTCGCTCGCGTGATCCCCGACCTCCGGCTGACGGCGCGTCTGCACGTCGACCTGTGCCGGATGTGGTCGTCCGCCTGTCGTTGACGCCTGCCGCGTGTCCTGAAGCCGACCGGGGCGCGGAGTGTCGACGACCCCCGAGAGGACGTGCCCCCGTGGCCGATCCGCCCGTTCACGCACCCCGGACCAGGACGGTCCGCCTGGTCACAGCCCTGCTCGCGGTGCTGCTGGCCGCGACCGGCTGCGCGTCCGCCGGGGCCGACGGTCCGACGGTCCGACTCGCCCAGTTCCCGTGGAGCGCGGCGAAGCTGACCAACGCGATCCTCGGTGAGGTCGTCGCGACCCACCCGGAGCTCGGCGTCGGCCGGCTCAAGACCATCCAGGTCGGACCCGCGACCGCGTGGGCAGGTGCCCAGCGCGGTGACGTCGACGCCCTCTCCGAGGTCGCGATGCCCAACCAGTCCGAGCTGGCCGCGAAGGCGGAGGACCGGATCCAGCTGGTGCACCCGACCTACTCCGGCGCCGAGCAGGGCTGGTACGTGCCCAGCTACGCCGTCGAGCCGGGTCAGCCGCTGGCCGGGCTGACCAGCGTGACCCAGCTGAACGACTACGCCGACGCCCTCGGCAACCGGCTCGTCGACTCCGACCCCAGCTTCCTCACCACCGAGTACAACGCGAAGCGCCTCGCCGGCTACCGGCTGGACCTGGAACAGGTGACCTCCAGCGAGGCCGCGCAGATCGCCGAGCTGCGCCGCGCCTACGAGCGCCGCCAGCCGATCCTGGTCTACCTGTACCGCCCGCACTACATCTTCGAGGAGCTCCAGCTGACCAAGCTGGCGGAGCCGACCCCGGCTCGGGAGGACTGCTACACCACCGGCGACGGCGCCTGCGCCATGCCGGCGTACTCGGCCTGGACCGCGGCGAGCCCGGACCTGGCGCGCACCAGCCCCGGCTTCGCGGCGATGCTGCGCCGGTTCGAGCTGCCGCTGGCCGATGTCGAGCAGATGCTCCAGCGGGTCGACGTGGACAACGAGGACGTGGAGGTGGTGGCGCGGGACTACGTGGCCGCGCACCCGGACCGCGTCCGCCAGTGGGTGGGAGCCGGAGCATGATCGAGGTACGGAACCTGACCAAGGTCTTCGGCGACGGCAGGGCGGCCGACGAGGCCGTCCGGCTCGCCGGGGAGGGCGAGGGGCGCAGCGGGATCCAACGCCGCACCGGCGCCACCCTCGCCGTGCACGACGTGTCCTTCGACATCGCCGACGGCGAGCTGTTCGTGATCATGGGCCTGTCCGGATCGGGCAAGTCGACGCTGGTCCGGCTGCTGAACCGGCTCATCGAGCCGACCTCGGGCAGCATCACCGTCGACGGCCGCGACCTCGGCTCCCTCGGCGACGCCGACCTGCGGACCCTGCGCAACGAGCGGATCGCGATGGTGTTCCAGCACTTCGCGCTGCTGCCGCACCGCACCGTCCGGCAGAACGCCGAGTACGGACTGCAGATCCGCGGCGTCGACGCCCGCACCCGCCGGGAGAAGGCGGAGTGGGCGCTCGAGCAGGTCGGCCTCGGCGAGCGCGCCGACGCCCTGCCCGGCCAGCTCTCGGGCGGCATGCAGCAACGCGTCGGACTCGCCCGGGCGCTGGCCAGCGACACCGACGTGCTCCTGATGGACGAGCCCTACTCCGCGCTGGACCCGCTGATCCGGCGCGACATGCAGCAGCTGCTCGTCCGCCTGCAGCGCGACCTCAAGAAGACCATCGTGTTCATCACCCACGACCTCAACGAGGCCATGCTGCTCGGCGACCGCATCCTGCTGCTCAAGGACGGCCGCCTGGTCCAGGTCGGCACCGGACCGGAGATCCTGGAGTCCCCGGCCGACGACTACGTCGCCGAGTTCGTCTCCGACGTCGACCGCAGCCGCGTCCTCACCGCCGCCGACGTCATCCGCGAGGCCCGCATCACCGTCACCCTCGACGAGCGCCCCGCCGACGTGCTCGTGCGACTCGGCAAGGCCGAGGCGACCGGCGCCTACGTCGTCGACGAGGACCACCGCATCCTCGGCGTCGTCCGCGACGACTGGCTCGGCCACGCCGCGGGACGGGGCGCCACCGGCATCGACCGGTCCGCCCTGGTCGAGGAGTACCGCACCACCGAACCGGACCGGCCGCTCATCGACCTGCTGCACCAGGTCGGACGGAACCCGGTCCCGCTCGCGGTGGTCGACGACGGCCGGCTCACCGGCGTCGTCCCGCGCGGCGCCGTGCTCGCCGCCCTGTCGACCCACGACGAGGCCACCGCCGACGGGAGGAACGCCTGATGCCCAGGTTCGAGTTCGGGAGCTACGTCGAGGCGTTCATCCTCTGGCTGCTGCAGAACGCCGGGGTCGTGTTCGACGCCATCGGGGTCGCGATCACCGCGGTCGTCGAGGCCGTGACCTCGGTCTTCACCACGCCGGTGTGGTGGGTCTGGCTGGTGCTGCTCGTGGCGCTCGCGCTGCTCGTGCGCGGGGTCGGTTTCGCCGTGTTCACCCTGGTCGGCTTCCTCCTCGTGTCCTCGTTCGACCTGTGGACCGAGACGATGGAGACCTTCGGCCTGGTGCTCGTCGCGGCGCTGATCGCGGTGGCGATCGGTGTGCCGCTGGGCATCTGGGCCGCCCGCAGCCGGGCGGCGAGCCGGACGCTGCGCCCGGTGCTCGACCTGGCGCAGACCGTTCCCGCGTTCGTCTACCTGATCCCGGTGGTGCTGCTGTTCGGGATCGGCGTGGTGCCGGGCGTCGTCGCGACGATCGTCTTCTCGATCGCGCCGGCGGTCCGGCTCACCGAGCTGGGCATCCGGGGAGTCGACGGCGAGGTCGTCGAGGCCGCACACGCCTTCGGGGCCCACCCCCGTCAGATCCTGCGCGAGGTCCAGCTGCCGATGGCGCTGCCGTCGATCATGGCCGGCGTCAACCAGGTGATCATGCTGGCGTTGTCGATGGTGGTCGTCGCGGGCCTCGCCGGTGCCGACGGGCTGGGTACGACGGTGGTCAGCGCGGTCACCCAGCTCGACATCGCCACCGGCGTCGAGGGCGGGCTCGCCGTCGTCATCGTGGCGATCTTCCTCGACCGGTTCACCTCGGCACTGGCCGAACGCCCCGAGGGGAGCCTGCTCGCGCGGCTGCGCGCCCGGCGCCCGCAGAAGGCCGCAGGCCCGGCCGCCGGGCGCACCTCCCCGGCTCCGGCCGGTTCGGCGGTGACCGGCGCGAACGCCTGACCGATGTCCGTCCTGCTCCGGCACCGGCCGGCTGCGGTGCCCGGCCGGCACCGGAAGATCACCGGTCGTGGAGCCCTCCGTTCGCGACGCGGGCGTCATCCTCCACAACCGGCGATCCCGGGGAACGGGCGGAGGCGGTGCGGCCGGGACGGGTGGGTGGCGTACCCGGCACGGTGCAGGGCACAGCGGCCGACGGGTTCGATCCCGTGCGGGACGCGTTCGCCGCGCTGCTCCGGTCCGTCCGCGGGTCGGGCCCCGCGGCCCGAGTCAGCCGCCCGGCCGGTCGAGGAGCCGGGCCGGGGCGACGCAGCGCCACGCGTCGGTCACGATCTCGGTGATCTCGTCGCGGTCGGGGGCGTCGGCGCCGGTGCCGTCGAGCACCACCCCGAGCCAGCCGCGGTGGCCGACGTAGGCGGGCCGGAAGAACCGGGCCGGGTCCTCGGCGACCAGCTCGGCCTGCACGCCCGGCGGCGCGGCGCACCAGAACGCCAGATGGGGATGGCCGTGGTGGTGCTCGGCGTAGGAGACGAACATCCTCCGCACGAACCACGACGGCCACCCGTGGCTGACCTTCTCGGTCACCTCGGGCAGGGACAGGCAGATCTCCCGCAGCCACGGCAGCGGGTCGGCGGGGTCCGGGTGGCGTGCGGTCACGGGCGCCCCGGGGACGGCCGGTAGGTCCCCACACTCCACGTGTTGCCCTCCGGGTCGGCGACGGCGCACTCGCGCGAACCGTAGTCCTGGTCGACCGGGCCCATGGTGATCTCCGCGCCGGCGGCGGCCGCGCGGGTGTGCACCGCGTCCGGGTCGTCGCAGGTCAGGTAGATCACGGCGCGGCCGGTGTCGAAGCGGTCGCCCCCGGGCCGGCGCGGTCCGATCAGGAGCAGGCCGGTGTCGTCGCCGTCGTCCCAGGCGAGCTCGGCGTGGGCGACGGCGCCGTCGTCGCCGGTGTGGACGGCGACCTCCCGGAAGCCGAGCGCGGTGGTGAGGAACGCGATCGCGGCGCGGGGGTCGTCGTAGCGGAGGGTGGGGTGGATGCTCATGACGCCCGATCCTGGCCGGGACGCGGCGGCGCGTCGTGAAGCAATGGGAACTGCTCGGCCCGGAACGCGGCGGGCGTGATCCCCGCGAGCGCCCGGAACTCGCGGGTGAGGTGGGCCTGGTCGGCGTAGCCGCAGCCGGCGGCGACCACGGCGAGCGGTGCCCGCCCGCCCCCGACCAGCTCCGCGGCGCGCGCGAAGCGCAGCACCCGCCGGACGGTGCCGGGCGCGAGACCGACCTGGGTCCGGAACCGGGACTGCAGGTGACGGCGGCTCCAGCCGGTCTCGGCGGCCAGCTCCGCGACGCCGACCCGGCCCGCGGTCGCGCTGAGCCGGTCCCAGGCGTAGCGCACCTCGGGTGCGGGGACGCGGGCCCGGTCGTCCAGCAGCCGGTCCGCGAGCAGCGCGCTGACCAGCGCGAACCGGCCGTCCCAGGTCGGCTCGGCGGCCAGGCGGGCGGGCAGCGCGGCGAGCAGGGGGTCGTCGAGCTCGTCGAGGCGGGGCACCGTACCGCCGGGCAGCGCCCGCCCGCCGAGGAGCGTGTAGGTCGCCGCCGGGGTCAGGTCCACCTGCACCCCGGCCTGCGGGCCGGTGAACTCGGTGAGCACCCATGTTTCGCTCAGGCCGCCGACGAACGCGGCCGCCGACCCGGTCCCGACGGCCGGCCCGGACAGCGTCAGCGGGTGCAGCCCCAGGATCAGCGCGGTCCCGGCGGAGGGCGGCTGGCGACGACGCAGGGGAGCGGCGGCGTGCTCGCGGTAGCCGAGGTAGCGCAGCACGTGCCCGCGCAGCGCGGCGGGCGGTCGCCCCGGCACGTACTCGGCGGACATGGACGATGTTGTACCCCCACTCCTCACCCGACGGCCAGCGCGACCGCCAGGCCGAGCATCACCGCGGCGACGACGCCGTCGAGCACCCGCCACGCCGTGGGCCGGGCGAAGAGCCCCGCGAGCCGCGCCGCGCCGAAGCCGAGCCCGGAGAACCAGGTCAGGCTGGCCACGACCACCCCGGCGCCGAACGCCCACCGGCCGTCGTCGCCGTGCGCGGCGGCCAGCGACCCGAGCACCAGCAGGTCCAGCATCATGTGCGGGTTCAGGAAGGTGAGCGCCGCCGCGCTCCCCAGGACGGGCACGAGCGGCCGGGCCGAGCCGTGGGGATCGGCGTCGAGCGCACCGGGTCGGACGGCGCGCCGCAGCGCCAGCAGGCCGTAGCCGGTCAGCCACACGACCCCGCCCCGGCGCACCACCTCGACCAGACCCGGTACGCGGTCGACGAGCAGCCCGACGCCCGCGACCGCCGCGGTCACCAGCACCAGGTCGGCCAGCACGCAGAACACCACCACCGCCGGGACGTGCTCACGGCGCAGCCCCTGCCGCAGCACGAACGCGTTCTGCGCCCCGATCGCCGCGATCAGCGACAGTCCCGTCCCGAATCCCGCCAGCACACTCACGTCACCGACGCTAGGCCGACCGCGTCAGGAACACGTCAGCAACTGAAAGAACGTCACGAACTGTAGTGTTGCTTCATGTACGACCGGGAGCGGCTGGCCACCCTGAGCGCCGTGGTGGAGGAGGGCGGTTTCGACGCCGCCGCCGCGCGGCTGTCGATCACGCCGTCCGCGGTGTCCCAGCGGATCAAGGCCCTGGAACGGCAGGCGCGCCGGATCCTGGTGCGCCGCACGCGTCCGTGCGTCGCGACCGAGGAGGGGGCCGCGCTGCTGCGGCTGGCCCGTCAGATCGCGGTGCTGGAGGGGGAGGTCGAGGCCGGGTTCGGCAGCGCCGACACCGCGGGCACGCACCTGCCGATCGCGGTGAACGCGGACTCGGTGACCCACTGGTTCCTGTCCGCGGTGGTCCCCCTGGCCGCGCGGCACGGGGTCCGGCTGGACCTGCACGTCGACGACGAGGAGTACACCGCGGCCCTGCTCCGCGAGGGCTCGGTGGTCGGGGCGGTCACGACGTCGTCGGCGCCGGTGCAGGGCTGCGCGGTCCGGCCGCTGGGCGCGACCCGCTACCGGCCCGTCGCCGCCCGGCCGGTGTACGACCGGTGGTTCGCCGGGCGGGACCCGGCCGAGGCGTTCCCGCTCGCCCCGCGGGTCGACTTCGGGTCGAAGGACCGGTTGCAGACCCGGTTCGTCCGCGGGCTCACCCACCGGCCGTGCACCGGCCCGGCGCACCGGGTGCCCGCCGCCGACGGCTACCACGAGGCGATCCGCGCCGGTCTGGGTTGGGGCATGTTCACCGACGGCCCGGCGCGCGAGGCGAACGCCGCCGGGCGGATCGTGCTGCTCGACGCGGAACGCCACCTCGACGTCCCGCTGTACTGGCAGCACTGGAAGCTCAGCACCACGGTCCTCGACGCGCTCACCGAGTCGGTCTGCGCGGCGGCGGCGACGATCCTGGTGCCGCCGGCCCGGTGACGGGAGGTCTCAGATCCCGGACCGCCAGGGGCGTCCGAGCCGGATGTCGCAGGTGATGACGCCGCGGTCGACGCCGGTGAGGTCCGCGATCAGGTCGCGGACCGCGTCCTCGGCCACCCGAGGGTCGTCGACGGTGGTCGACGCCTCGATGCCCGGCACGTAGAGGGTGAGCCTGCGGTCCGCCCGCCAGGCCACCACCTCGAAGTGATGGTCACCGGTCACCCGTCCACGGTAGCCCGGCCGCGGCACGAACGGGGCGGATCAGCCGACGGTCGGGTCGGCGGCGCGGCCGGTGTCGGCGCCCGGCTGCGCGTCGTCCTGCTGGGCGGGCACCGGGTCGCCGGTGGTCTCCGGGACGCCGGTCGGCTCGACCGGGGCCGGGGGGTCGGTGGGGGCGACCGGATCCGCGGTCGGCTCCGGCGTGGGCTCGGCCGACGGCGTGCTCGTCGGCGTCGGCGGGGCGGTCGGCTCGTTCGGCGCCAGGGTGGAGGGCGACTCGCCGATCGGTCTGAACGCCGGGAACTCGGCCGCGCCGGTGGTGCGCACGGTGTCGGACATGAACGCCTTCCACACCGACCCGGGCAGGTCGGCGCCGTTGATCGGGCGGCCCGCGGAGTCCTGGATCGGGTCGTTGCGGTCGGTGCCGACCCACACGGCCGTCGCGATCCCGGGGGTGAAGCCGGCGAACCAGGCGTCGTTGTTCTGACCCTCGAACCGGGACTGGACGGTGCCGGTCTTGCCGGCGGCCTCCTGCCCGTCGGGCAGCTGCAGGCCGTCGTTGTCGACGACGTTCATCATCGCCTCGACGACGTTGCGCGCCACCTGCTCGGGGAAGCGCTGCTCGCCCTCGCCCGGCTGGTACTCGTAGAGCACCCGCCCGTCGGAGTCGACGACCTTGGACACCATGTGCGGGGCGTGCCAGACACCACCCGCGGCGATGGTGGCGTAGGCCGACGCCAGCTGGACCGGCGTGACCTCCTTGTTGCCCAGCGGGAGCCGCGCGTCAGGGTTGTCCAGCGGGGCGGTGATCCCGGCGAGCCGGGCCGCGTCGGCGACCTTCTGCGGCCCGACCTGCGCGGCGAGCTTGGTGAAGACGACGTTGTTGGAGATCGTCATCGCCTGCTTGAGGTCGCAGCGCGGGCAGTTGGCGCCCTCGGAGTTGCGCAGTCCCGGCCGTTCGGACCCGTCGAAGGTGGTGCCCAGGCCGATCGGCGGGTCGTTCAGGAGCCCGGCGAGCACGGCGAACGGCTTGAACGTCGACCCGGGCTGCTTCATGACCTGGGCGTAGTCCAGGCCGGTGCCGTTCGACCCGCCGTAGTAGCCGAGGATGCCGCCGGTGCGCGGGTCGATCGCGACCGCGCCGGTGCGCAGCAGCTCCGGCTCGCCGCGCAGCTTCTGCTCGACCGAGTCGGTGAGCTGCTGCTGGCGCTGCGGGTCGATCGTCGTCGTCACCTGGAGGCCGCCCTGGGCGAACGCCTGCTCGGAGATGCCCAGCGAGCCCAGCTCGGAGCGGACCGCGTTGAGGATGTGGCCGCGGGCGTCGGTCAGCGACGACGAGCGCGAGGTGTTCTCCGGCGCGATGGTCTGCGGGAACACGGCGGCCTGCCGGTCGGCCCTGGAGAGCCAGCCCTGGGCGGCCATGCCGTCGAGGACGAAGTTCCAGCGCTGCTCCGCCCGGTCCGGGGAGTTCGCCGGGTCCCAGTTGGACGGCGACTGGATGATCCCGGCGAGCAGCGCGCCCTCGCTGGGGGACAGCTGGGCCGCGGGCTTGCCGTAGTAGGCGAGGCTGGCGGACTCGATGCCGTAGGCGCCGCGGCCGAAGTAGATGGCGTTGAGGTAGTCGTTGAGGATCTCGTCCTTGGACTTCTGCCCGGAGACCTTCAGCGAGACGATCAGTTCCTTGTACTTGCGCCAGTACGTCGCGTCGTTGCCGACCAGGGTGTTCTTCACGTACTGCTGGGTGATCGTCGACCCGCCGCCGACGCCCCCGGTCAGCTGGGCGACCATCGCCCGCAGGATGCCGGTGAAGTCGAAGCCCGGGTTCGAGTAGAACGACCGGTCCTCGGCCGCCAGCACGGCCTCGCGCACGTGCACCGGGATGGCGTCCATCCCGACCTTGATCCGGTTGCCCTGCTCGGGTACCAGGCGGGCGAGTTGGCCGCCGTCGGCGTAGGAGACGGTGGCGATCTGGTTCTGCACCGCGTCGTCGGTGCTGGGGATCGGGAACAGCAGCCAGCCGAGCCCGAGCAGCAGCAGCGGCAGCAGCACGATCGACGCGGCCGTCCCGACCAGCGAGTACACGACCTGCCTGCGACGCCGGGTCCGGCGCTCCTCGGGGGTGAGGGCGGCCTTCTGGTCGGCGTCGAGGATGCCGAGGCGGCGGCGCACGACACCCACGCCGGGCCCGACGAGTGCGATGACCCGGTCGAAGGGTCCGTCGGGCTCGGCGCGGCGCCGGCGGCGCGGGCCGGGGGCCGCGGCGTCGACGAGCTCGGTGCCCGCCTCGTCGCCGGGGGCGGAGACCAGGGCGGTGGGCGCACCGCCGTCGCCGCGCGGGGCGGTGGCGGGCACGAGCCCGGTCGGGGCCTCGGCGGCGGGGGCGGGGGCGGGCGCGGGCGCGGCGTCGCCGGGTCCGGGACGGCGGCGGCGACCACCCGTGCGTGCGGGCATGGCGTCCGTGGCGGACCCGGCCTCCTCGTCCGGCTCGGGACGACGACGGCGGCCGGTGCGGGTGGCCGCGGCGGTGCCGTCCGGGGCCGCCGGGCCCGGGGACGGCGCCGAGGGCGCGGCGACGGCCGTGGAGGACACAGCAGCGGACGCAGCGGCGGACGCAGCGGGGGCCCCGTTGGTGGTCGCCGTGGTGGCGGCCGCCGGGGCCGGCCGCGCGGCACCGGTCGGGGGCACGGCGGGCCGGGGGACCGGCGGCGGCGACGGGTGCTGCCCGGGGCGGGGCGCGGCGCCCTGCGGACCGGCGCCGGGGGCGCTCGGAGCCGCCGGGGCGGGGCGGGTGCCGGATGCTGCCGCCGGGCCGGGCGCGGCGGGACGCGGCGCGGCAGGGCCCGAGGTGGCCGCGGAGCCCGGCCCACCGACGACAGGGGTCGCAGGGGATCCCGGGGCGGGGCGCTGACGGGGCCCGGTGATCCGGCGCCCCGGGGCGGGCGCGGTGCCGTGGGCGTCGTCGTTCTCGGGCCGGGGCGTCCCGGTCGCCGGGCGGTCGACCGGCGCGGCCGGGGCCGACGCGGTGGGCTGCCCGCCCGGGAACGACGGTGCGGGGCCCGACCGGCCGGGCCCGCCGGCGCCGGGGCGCCGCTGGGGACCGGTGGTGTGCCGGGGCTCGGCCGAGGGGGGCGGGCCCGCGGGTGTCGCGCCGGTGGCGGCGGGCCGCGGGGTGCTGCCGGGCTCGCGGGGCACGGTGCCGCCGCGCACGCGCAGCCCGACCCTCGTGGTGCCCCCGGATCCGTTGACGCCCGAGCCGTTGCCCCTGGAGCCGTTGCCCCTGGAGCCGTCGCCCCTGGAGCCGTTGACGCCGGAGCCCGTGCCGCCCGAGCCGTTCGCGGAGGTGCCGTTCGCGGGAGCGCTGCGTGTGGGGGCGCCGTCGGCCGGGGCCCCGATACCGGGGCCGGCGGTGGCGGGAGCGGCCCGGTCGGCCCGCCGGGAGCGCCGACGGCCGGAGCCGCCGTCCTCCCCGGCGCCGGGTGCCCCGTCCGGACCCGGGCGCCCGGTCGACCCGGTGACCCGGACGACGTCGGCGAAGGAACGGGCCTCCGACTCACCGGACCGCGCGCGCCGTGCACCGGCGGGGGCGCCGTGCCGGGCCGGGGCGCCGGAGTCGGCGCGGGCGACCTGGTCGCTGCCGTGCCGGCCGGTCGGGCGCTCCTCGGTGTCGACCGCACGACCGGAGCCGGACGAACCGTAGGAATCGGACTCCGGGGAGCGGCGCGACCGCGGCGGTGGGGGCGGGCCTGCGGGCAACCGGCTCTCCCTTCTGGTCGACGGCCGGCGGAGCCGGACGGTGGCGTGGTCCCACCCGGTCAACGAGGTCGCTGTGTCAACGAGGGACCGGAGGGCGGCGTTGTGCCCACCTGATCGACGTCACTCGAATGTCGGCACGTCAGCGGGGGGATGGCGCGCTCCGTGACCGGATCACCCGATCATGGTGCGGCATGCGGACCATCGTGCCTGCGGCCGAAGGGATGCACAGGCGACACGATCACTGCGTCGAGCAACGGCCGGTTGCGTGCGACGACGCGCGGGTGGCCCAGCGTCGGACGGCCGGACGGCCGCACCGGGCGGGACGACCGGCCGTCGTCGATCGACGGGCGGCGGCAACCCCGACGCCGACCTGCGGTGACGGGGTCAGGAGAGCAGCGGGCCCATGCGGTCGCGCAGCGCCACCGCGACCGACAGCGGCCGCACGGGCACGGTGACCTCCCGGATCCTCGTCGTCGCGGCAGAGGGCGACGGCCGTGTCGAGGTCTCCGCCCTCGATCGCGGCCCGGAAGCGGGCGGCGGCGTCGTTCACGCCCGCGGTGGTGCCCCGGCCGCCCCGGGTCAGGCGGCCGCGGCCGCCGGGCGCAGGCCGACGGCGAGGCCGGCAGCTCGTAGGAGCGCAGGCGGTCCTCGCCGCGGACGGCCGAGGTCGCCACCATCAGCGCTGCTCGACGAACGCCCGGGCCGCGTCGGTCCACTCGAAGGCCGCGACCTCCTCGGGCCGGGCAGCGGGCGCGGGTCGCGGAGGCACAGGTGCAGGAACTGCAGCGCCGAGGGCGGCGCCGGCTCGCGGGCGCGCTCGTCGGGCGTCCTCCCGGCGGTCGAAACCGGTTCGCGGCCCCCGACTAGCATCGGGGGACCAGTCCCGCATCCACCCCCTCCGTGCGGGATCCCACCCCACCCCTGGAGGCACCCCCGTGTCCGCACCGTCCGCCCCGCCCGCGTCCGCCCCGATCCGGGTGCCGGCCGGGACGACCGCCGGCGCGCGCGTCCGGGAGGGCGGGCTGCCGACCAGTGGTCCCGAGGCGATCGTCGTCGTGCGCGACACCGAGGGCGCCCTGCGCGACCTCGCCTGGGCCCCCGAGGCCGACGCCGAGGTCGTCCCGGTCCCCGCGAACACCGAGGAGGGGCGCAGCGTCATCCGGCACTCGGCGGCGCACGTGCTCGCCCAGGCCGTCCAGCAGCTGTTCCCCAAGGCCAAGCTGGGCATCGGCCCGCCGGTCACCGACGGCTTCTACTACGACTTCGACGTCGACACCCCCTTCACCCCCGAGGATCTGAAGAAGATCGAGTCGGCGATGAAGAAGATCGTGAAGGCGGGCCAGCGCTTCGAGCGCCGTCGCTACGCCTCGAAGGACGAGGCCCGCGCCGAGCTGGCCGACGAGCCCTACAAGCTGGAGCTCATCGACATCAAGGGCGGCGCGGACGACGGCGAGGTCATGGAGGTCGACTCCTCCGGCGAGCTGACCGTCTACGACAACGTGCACGCCCACACCGGCGCCGTCGTCTGGTCGGACCTGTGCCGCGGCCCGCACCTGCCGACCACCAGGTTCGTCCCGGCGTTCTCGCTGACCCGCTCGGCCGCCGCGTACTGGCGGGGCGACCAGCGCAACGCCCAGCTCCAGCGGATCTACGGCACCGCGTGGGAGTCGCAGGAGGCGCACGACGCCTACCTGGAGCGCATCGCCGAGGCCGAGCGCCGCGACCACCGCCGCCTGGGCAGCGAGCTGGACCTGTTCAGCTTCCCCGACGAGATCGGGTCCGGCCTGCCGGTCTTCCACCCCAAGGGCGGCGTCGTCCGCAAGGAGCTGGAGGACCTCTCGCGCGAGCGGCACGCCGCGGCCGGGTACGAGTTCGTCTACACCCCGCACGCGACCAAGGGCGCGCTGTTCGAGAAGTCCGGGCACCTGGAGTGGTACGCCGAGGGCATGTACCCGCCCATGCAGCTCGACGCGGAGTACACCGGAGACGGTGAGCTGAAGCGGCCGGCCGTCGACTACTACCTCAAGCCGATGAACTGCCCGATGCACAACCTGATCTTCGCCTCGCGCGGACGGTCCTACCGCGAGCTGCCGCTGCGGCTGTTCGAGTTCGGCACCGTCTACCGCTACGAGAAGTCCGGCGTCGTGCACGGCCTCACCCGCGCCCGCGGCTTCACCCAGGACGACGCGCACATCTACTGCACCCGCGAGCAGATGCAGGGCGAGATCCGCAGCCTGCTGCAGTTCGTGCTCGATCTGCTGCGCGACTACGGCCTCGACGACTTCTACCTGGAGCTCTCCACCCGCAACCCGGAGAAGTCGATCGGGTCCGACGAGTCGTGGACCGAGGCCACCCAGGCGCTGCGCGACGCCGCGGAGAGCTTCGGGCTGGAGCTGCGCGACGACCCGGGCGGCGCCGCGTTCTACGCCCCCAAGATCTCGGTGCAGGCCCGCGACGCGATCGGCCGCTACTGGCAGATGTCGACCATCCAGGTCGACCTGATGCTGCCGGACCGCTTCGAGCTGGAGTACACCTCCTCCGACGGCTCCCGGCAGCGTCCGGTCATGATCCACCGCGCGCTGTTCGGCTCGATCGAGCGCTTCTTCGGCGTGCTCACCGAGCACTACGCCGGCGCCTTCCCGGCCTGGCTTGCCCCCGTCCAGGTGGTGGGGATCCCGGTCACCGAGGCCCAGGACGACCACGTCCGCGACATCGCCGCCCGGCTGCGCGCCGCGGGCATCCGGATCGACGTCGACTCCGGCGACGACCGGATGCAGAAGAAGATCCGCACCCACACCCTGGCGAAGGTGCCGTTCCTGCTGCTCGCCGGCGGTCGCGACGTGGAGGCGGGCGCGGTCAGCTTCCGCTTCCGCGACGGCTCGCAGACCAATGCGGTGCCGGTCGAGCAGGCGGTCACCTCGATCGTCGAGTGGGTGCGTTCGCGCACGAACACCTCGCCGACCGCGGAGAGCTTCGGGACCGGCGCCTAGGATCGGCGCATGGAGCAGGAGTGGGTCCCGCAGGAGGGGACCGGGACGCCCGACGGCTTCGCCCGGCTGTGGACCCCGCACCGGCTCGCCTACATCAAGGGCGCCGGTGACACCGGCTGCCCGTTCTGCCGGATCGCCCGGGGGGACACCCTGGGCGACTCGGCCGACCCGGACGCGGACAACCTCGTCGTCGCGCGCGGCGACGAGGTGTTCGCGCTGCTGAACCTGCACCCGTACAACCCGGGGCACCTGATGGTGCTGCCCTACCGGCACGTCGCGGACCTGGAGGACCTCACCGACTCCGAGGCGGGCGAGCTGATGGCGTTCACCCGGCAGGCCGTCGTGACCATGAAGAAGGTCGCGGCGCCGCACGCGTTCAACGTGGGCCTGAACCTGGGCCACGTCGCGGGCGGGTCGCTGGCCGAGCACCTGCACCAGCACGTCGTCCCGCGCTGGGGCGGCGACGCGAACTTCATCGCCGTCGTCGGGCAGACGAAGGTGATCCCGCAGCTGCTCGCCGAGACCCGCGACCAGCTGGCGCAGGCGTGGGAACCGCCACGTCGCTGACTCCGGCCGCGCCGACGGCGGGCGGACCCGGTGTCGGACTACGCTGGCAGCGTCCCCCACCGCCGCCGTCCTGCACGGGAGCACGCAGCCGCCGATGCTGAACCTGTTCGCCCGCGCGCACGTCAACCGGCTCTCCGACCCCGTCGGGCGGGCCCTGATCGACCGCGGTGTCAGCCCGGACACCGTGACCGTGCTCGGCACCGTCGGGGCCGTGGTCTGCTCGTTGGCGTTCCTGCCGACCGGGTGGCTGGCCCTCGGCGCGGTGCTGGTCACCCTGTTCGTGCTGACCGACCTGATCGACGGTGCGATGGCCCGCGCCCGCGGGCACGGCACCCCGTTCGGGGCGGTGCTCGACTCCACCTGCGACCGGATCGTCGACGGCGCCCTGTTCGCCGGGCTCGCCTGGTGGGCGCTGACCGGCGGGGCCGAGCCCCTCGCCGGGGCCGCCGCGCTGGTGGCCCTGGTCGGCGGTCAGATCGTGTCCTACGTCAAGGCCCGCGCCGAGTCCGTCGGGCTCACCGCCGAGGGCGGCCTCGTCGAGCGCGCCGAACGGCTCATCCTCGGCCTGGTCGGGGCCTTCCTGTCCGGCGTCGGGGTGCCGTGGGCGCTGACCGTCACCCTCGTCGTGCTGGCGGTCGGGACGGCGGTGACCCTCGGCCAGCGGATCCTGGCGGTGCGGCACAGCTCCCGCGAGGCCCCGCGTGCCTGACCTGCGGACGCGCACCGCCGACGCGCTGAGCGCCGCCGGGTACGCGGCGGGCTGGCGGGTGGCGGGGCGGCTGCCGGCCGGTGTCGTCGGACGGGTGTTCGACGCCGGCGCCGCGCTCGCGGTGCGCCGCGACGGTCCCGGGGTGCGACGGCTGCGGCACAACCTGCGCCGGGCCCGTCCCGACGCGACCCCCGCCGAGCTCGACGCCCTGGTCGACGCCGGGATGCGCAGCTACGCCCGCTACTGGCGCGAGGCGTTCGCGCTGCCCGGCCTCGACCCGGCCACGGTGCACGCCGCGATGCACCCGCACGCCCGCGGCGTCGCCGGTGCGCTGGCGGTCACCCGGTCCGGGCGCGGGGTCGTGTTCGCCCTCCCGCACGCCGGCAACTGGGACCTCGCCGGGCTCTACCTGCTGCGCGAGCTCGACCGGCTCGGGCTCGAACCGGCGCTGACCACCGTCGTGCAGCGGCTGCGCCCCGAGCCGCTGTTCCGCCGGTTCCTCGCCTACCGGCGCGCGCTCGGGTTCGAGGTCGTGACCGCCGACGACCCCCGCGCCGCGCACCGCGCGCTCACCGGGCGGCTGCGCCGCGGCGGGGTCGTCTGCCTGGTCGCCGACCGCGACCTGACCGGCACCGGGACCGACGTGACGTTCCTCGGGGGGCCCGCCCGGCTGCCGTCCGGCCCGGCCCGGCTCGCCCGGCTCACCGGCGCCGCGCTGCACCCGGCCTACCCCTACTTCACCGACGACGCCTGGGGCGTCGAGGTCGGCGCGCCGGTCCCGCCCGGTCCCGCTGCCGTCCAGCACCTCGCCGACGCGTTCGGCGACATGATCGCCCGCCGTCCGTGGGACTGGCACATGCTCCAGCCGGTCGGCGCCCGATGAGGATCGGGATCGTCTGCCCGTACTCCCTCGACGTCGCCGGGGGAGTGCAGCGCCACGTCCTGGACCTGGCCGCCGCGCTGCGCGCGCTCGGGCACACGGCCGAGGTCCTGGCCCCGACCACCGGCACCGCGCCCGAGTTCGTCACCCCGGCAGGGCGGGCCGTCGGCGTCCCCTACAACGGCTCCGTCGCCCGCGTCGCGTTCGGCCCGCTGACCCGCCACCGCACCCGGCGCTGGCTCGCCGCGCACGACTTCGACGTGCTGCACGTGCACGAACCCACGACCCCGTCGGTGTCGGCGCTGGCGCTGCTCGACGCCCGCGGGCCGGTCGTCGCGACCTTCCACACCTCCACCGAGCGGTCCCGGGTCCTCGCCGCGTTCGGACCCGTGGCACGCCCCCTGCTGGAGCGGGTGACGGCGCGGATCGCGGTGTCGGCGACCGCCCGCCGGGTCCAGGTCGAGCACCTGGGCGGCGACGCCACGGAGATCCCCAACGGTGTCGACGTCGCCCGGTTCGCCCGCGGACCGGCCCTGGACCTGCCGCCCGCGGTGCGCGTCGGCTACGTCGGCCGCTTCGACGAGCCCCGCAAGGGCATGCCGGTGCTGCTGGCAGCACTGCGCCGGGTCGTCGCCGACCGCCCGGACGTGCGACTGCTCGTCGTCGGTCGCGGCGACGGCGACCGGCTGCGGCGCGCCGCGGGACCGGGTCTGGCGGGCCGGATCGACCTGCTCGGGCCGGTCGACGAGGCGACCAAGGCCGCTGCGCTGCGCTCGGTCGCGATGTTCTGCGCACCGCACCGCGGCGGGGAGAGCTTCGGGATGGTGCTGACCGAGGCCATGGCCGCGGGCGCCCCGGTGCTGGCCGCGGACCTCGAGTCCTTCCGCGCCGTCCTCGACGACGGCCGCGCCGGTGCCCTGTTCCCGCCCGGCGACGACGCCGCCCTGGCCGCCGTGCTCACCCGCCTGCTCGACGACGCCGCCGCCCGCGCCCGGCTCGCCGCCGCCGGACGGGACCGGGTGCAGCGCTACGACTGGCCGGTCGTGGCCTCCGACGTGCTGCGCGTGTACCGGGCCGCGATCGCCGGCGCACCGCGGCCGCTGGTGCGCGGGGGCGCGCGGTGAGTACGGCCGTCGTCGCCGGGGGAGTGGTCCTCGCGGCGCTGCTGGTGGCGGCTCTCACCCTGTGGTGCGTGACACGGGTCCGGCGCCTGCACCGGCTGCACGTGCGGGTCGACGCCGCCCGGTCCGGGCTCGCCGCGGCGCTGGACGCCCGGGCCCGGGTCGCGCTCGCCGTCGCCGACGCCCTCGGTCCCGCCGCACCGCCGGACCTGCGCCGGGCCGCCGAGGCCGCGCGGGCACTGCCCGCTCCGGCCCCGGACGGCCGGGACCCGGCCGGGAGCCGCGCCGCTCGCGAGGCCGCGGAGAATGCCCTGACCAGGCAGCTCGCCGTCGTCGGGCGGGGGCCGGGCCGGCCCGGGCCCTGCGGCGACCTCGCCGACGCCGAGGTGCTGGTCGTGCTGGCCCGCCGGGTGCACAACGACGCCGTCCGCGACACCCGTGCCCTGCGCTCCCGGCGGCTGGTGCGGATGCTGCGGCTGCACGGCACCGCACCGGAGCCGGTGTACTTCGAGATCGCCGATCCGGAACCGCCGCGTTCACCTGCGCGACCTCACGTAGAATCGCCACGCAGTCCGACCGTCATGTGAGGAGCTCCGATCACCCGTGTCCGCAGCTGAGAACACCCCCGACACCGCCGGCCCGCAGCACGGCACCGCGCGGGTGAAGCGCGGGATGGCCGAGATGCTGAAGGGCGGCGTGATCATGGACGTCGTCACCCCGGATCAGGCCAAGATCGCCGAGGACGCCGGCGCCGTCGCCGTCATGGCCCTGGAGCGCGTCCCGGCCGACATCCGTGCCAACGGCGGCGTGGCCCGCATGTCGGACCCGGACATGATCACCGGCATCGTCGAGGCCGTGTCCATCCCGGTCATGGCGAAGGCCCGCATCGGCCACTTCGTCGAGGCCCAGGTCCTGCAGTCCCTCGGCGTCGACTACATCGACGAGTCCGAGGTGCTGACCCCGGCCGACGAGGCCCACCACATCGACAAGTGGGGCTTCACCGCCCCGTTCGTCTGCGGTGCGACCAACCTCGGTGAGGCCCTGCGCCGCATCTCCGAGGGCGCCGCCATGATCCGCTCGAAGGGCGAGGCCGGCACCGGCAACGTCGTCGAGGCCACCCGGCACATGCGCTCGATCCGCGCCGAGATCGGCCGGCTCGCCTCGCTCGACGCCGCCGAGCTCTACATCGCGGCCAAGGAGCTGCGCGCCCCGGTCGAGCTCGTCGCCGAGGTGGCCCGCACCGGGAAGCTGCCGGTCGTGCTGTTCACCGCCGGTGGTATCGCGACCCCGGCCGACGCCGCGATGATGATGCAGCTCGGTGCCGAGGGCGTGTTCGTCGGCTCCGGCATCTTCAAGTCCGGCGACCCGGCGCAGCGTGCGTCGGCGATCGTGAAGGCCACGACCTTCCACGACGACCCGGAGATGATCGCCAAGGTCTCCCGCGGCCTCGGTGAGGCCATGGTCGGCATCAACATCGCCGACATCCCCGACGAGCAGCGCTACGCCGCCCGCGGCTGGTAGACACCCCCCGCTCCGCCCCGAGAGCCCCGTCCGGCACACCGCCGGACGGGGCTCTCGTCGTTCCGTCCGCGCCCTGTCCCCGCCGCCGCACAGGTTCCGTGGGCGCCGCACAGGACCGGACCCGTGCGGCGGCGCCGGAACCCGTGCGGCGGGGGCGGGACCGGGTGCGGGCCACGGTCCGGTGACCCGATCGGTCCCTCGGACGCGTGGGGTGTCCGTTCCGGCCACGTTCCGCGGTCGCTCGGTGGAGGGGTTGCCTACTCGATGTGGTGACACAGGTGCTCATGGTGACTCTGTGGCATCTAGCGTTCCGTGGGGATCAGGAGACCACTGTTACGGAGGAGCCTGATGGGACGCTCTGTGAGGGTCGTGGCGATCGCCGCCGCGATGTTGATCAGCTTTCCGGCTACGGCGTTCGCGGACACCGGGGACGGTCGACCGGGTGCGACGACGACCGCGGACTGCCCCACGACGGGCACCGCCCCAGGTGGGGGAGCCGGTTCGGGTGGTCCGGCCACCGGTGGTGCCGGAGGCGCCGGGTCGGGGAAGCCCGGCGCCTCCGCCGCCCCCGGGACGGCCGGGCCCGAGGGGGACGGCCCGTCCGGGGACGGCTCGGACGACCACGGATCCTCCGGGGACGGGTCGGGGCACGACGGCGACTCGGGGCACGACGGCGACTCGGGGCACGACGGCGACTCGGGGAGCGGCGGCGACGGCTCCGGCGGTTCCGGTTCCGGCTCCGGTGACGGGGGCGGCTCCGGCGGCGACGGGGGATCGTCGGGGTCGGGCGGCTCGGGGAACGACGCGGGGTCCGGCTCGGGTGGCGACCGCGGCTCCGGTTCCGGCTCCGGTTCCGGCTCCGACCAGGGTACGGGTTCCGGTGGGGACTCCGGCGACACGGCATCGGGTGCGGGCGGCTCCGGCACCGGCGACACGGGGCCCGGCGACGACACGTCCCCGGGTCACGACACCGGCTCCGGCGGCGACCAGGGTTCCGGGGACGACCAGGGTTCCGGGGACGACCAGGGTTCCGGGGACGACCAGGGTTCCGGCGGTGACCGGGGTTCCGGGGACGACCCGAGCTCGGGCGGTGACCCGGGCTCGGGCGGCGACCAGGACAGCTCGGGTGGCGACCGCGGTTCGGCCGGCGACCAGGGCGGTCCGGCCGGCGACCAGGCCGGCGCCCCGGGCTCACCCGCCGACACGACCTCGGCGAACGCGACCCCGGGCACGGCGCCCGGTGGTGCCGCGACCACCCCGGCCGGCGAGCCGGCCCCCCGCGCGACCCCCGCCCCCGCGGACTGCGCCGCCGGCGCGGCACCGGCCGCCCCGGCGGTCCCGTCCTACCCGGGCGCGGCGACCACCGCCGCCGTCGCACACGACTGGGGCGAGCCCACCAAGGTCGACGACTTCGACGGCGACGCCCTCACGGGCTGGAGCTCCTACGACGGCCCCGGCCACGCCGGCAAGGGGACCCGTTCCCCGTCGGCGATCTCGGTGAAGGACGGCCTGCTCACCATCGACGGCGACGCCGACGGCACCACCGGCGGCACGGCCTGGTCCGACAGCAGCCAGAAGTACGGCCGCTGGGAGGGCCGGGTGCGGGCGCCCGCGTCGGACCCGTCGTACAACGCGCTGCTGCTGCTCTGGCCGACCGCCGAGAACTTCCCGGTCGGGGGCGAGATCGACTTCATGGAGATGACCGACCACACCCGGCAGAAGACCAACCTGTTCCTGCACTACGGCGAGGACAACTCCCAGGTCCAGGGCTCGGTCGACATCGACGCGACCCAGTGGCACAACTGGGCGGTCGAGTGGACACCGAAGGGCGTGACCGCCTTCGTCGACGGCAGGCAGTGGTGGCACACCGACGACACCTCGGTCCTGCCCCCCGGGCCGATGCACCTGACGATCCAGCTCGACTGGTTCCCCCAGGGCGGCGGCGAGGTGAAGCCCTCGGAGATGCAGGTCGACTGGGTCCGCCAGTACGCCCTGCCCGAGTCCGAGAAGGGCGGGGACGGCTCCGGCGACGCGGGCGGTGACGAGGGGCTCCTCGACGGACTGCTGCACCGCATCACCGAGGGCGGCCCGGACCGCGAGCCCGGCTCGGCGACCCGCGGCGCCAGCGGCACCTGATCAGCGGTACTCCATCACCAGCACCGCGGTGGCACCCGGCGTGAGCGCCCGGTAGCTGTGCGGCCGGTCGGCGGGGAAGGTGACGTGGTCACCCGGGTCGAGCTCGATCTGCTCGTCGTCCGGTCCGACGCTCCACCGGCCCGTGGACACGACCATGTGCTCGACGGTGCCGGGCGAGTGGGCGTGCGCCGTCCGCGCCGGCCCGGGCTCACAGGTGATGAGGTGCAGGTCGCGGCGGGCACCCGGCGGGCACGGCGAGAGCAGCGCGCCGGTGTACGCGGCCTCCTCCGACCGGATCGCGGGACGGTCGGCGAAGCGCACCACCCGCACCGGCGACGACGGCGGCTCCACCAGCGCACTGAACGGCACCCCCGCGACGACGGCGATCGCCCACAGCGTCTCGACGCTCGGGTTACCGGTCCCCGCCTCCAGCTGCGACAGCGTCGACTTCGCGATCCCCGCCCGGCGGGCCAGCTCGGCCGAGGAGATCCCGAGGCGTTCCCGCTCCCGGCGGATGGCCGCCGCGATCGTCGCGAGCGGCGGCCCAGGCGTTCGGTCCATCGGTCTCCTCGTTCGGCTTGACGAACACAGGCATCGTTGTTCACTGTATCGGGCATGCGTTCGATACAGCGAACGACCCGCGGGGACGTCCGCGACGCCGTCACCATCTCGGTGGCCGTCGCCGTCGTCGGGGTCTCCTTCGGCGCGCTCGCGCCGGCCGCCGGGCTGTCCCCGGCCATGACGACGGCGATGTCGCTGCTCGTGTTCGCGGGCGGCGCCCAGCTGCTGGTCACCGGGGTGCTGGCCGCCGGGGGAGGGGTGTGGGCCGCCGTCGCCGCGGGGCTGGTGCTCAACCTGCGGCACCTGCCGTTCGGCCTGGCACTGGCCCGTCACCTGGGCGGGGGCTGGGCGCGGGTGCCCGCAGCACACGTCGTCACCGACGAGTCGACGGCGTTCGTGCTGGCCCGCACGGACGTCCCCGGCCGGGGGTGGCGCGCGTTCCGGATCCTCGGCGTCGTGAAGTACGTGTGCTGGCAGCTCGGCACCGCGGCCGGTCTCGTGCTCGGTGCGAGCGTGCCGGACCCGGCCGCGTTCGGTCTCGACGCCGCCTTCCCGGCGGCGATGCTGGCGATGCTCGTCCCGATGCTGCGCCGGGTCGACGCCCGCCGGGTCGGTGCGGCCGCCGCCGCGGTCTCGCTGGCCTGCGCCCCGTTCCTGCCGGCGGGCCTTCCCGTGCTGGCCGGGCTGCTCGGCGTCACCGCCGCCGGGCGGACGGAGGAGGAGTCGTGACCGTCGCCGCGCTGCTCGTCCTCGCCGGCGGGACCTACCTCATGCGGTTGCTGCCGCTCGTCCTGCACGACCGGGTCGTCCTGTCCCCGCGCACCGTGCGACTGGTCGAGCTGGGCGCGGTCGGGCTGCTCGTCGCGCTCGTCGCCACCGGTACCTGGTTCGAGGGGGCCGGGTTCGCCGGCTGGGCCCGCCCGGCCGGGGTCGCCGTGGCCGCCGGTGCGCTGGTCCTCCGGGTGCCGTTCGTGCTGGTCGTCGTCCTCGCCGCGGCGACGACGGCCGGGCTGCGGCTGGCCGGGATCGCCTGAGCCGGTCGTCACCCCGGCGCGCGCCGCGCGCCGACGACCGCGAGGATCAGCCCATGCACGTGCTCGTCCTCGGCGCCACCGGCTACGTCGGCTCCCGGCTCGTCCCGCGCCTGCTCGCCGCCGGCCACGACGTCCGGGTGCTCGCCCGCACCCCGGGCAAGCTGGCCGCGCACCCGTGGGGCGAGGCGGTCGACGCCGTCCGCGGCGACGCCCAGCACCCCGCGGACGTGCGCCGGGCCTGCGCCGGCGTCGATGCCGTCGTCCACCTGGTGCACGCCATGGACGGCCCCGGCTACGCCGACCGCGACCGTACCGCCGCGCACGCGCTGGCCGACGGCGCCGCCGAGGCCGGCGTGCGCCGCATCGTCTACCTGGGCGGGCTGCAGCCCGAGACCGGCACCCGGCGGGTGTCGCAGCACCTGTCCTCGCGCCGCGAGGTCGGGGACATCCTGCTCGCCGGTCCGGTCCCGGCCGCCGTGCTGCGGGCCGGGATCGTCGTCGGCACCGGCTCGGCCAGCTTCGAGATGATCCGGCACCTCACCGAGACCGCGATGGGCGGTCCGCTGGTCCTGCCGCTGCCCGACCGGGCCTGGAACCGGATCCAGCCGATCGCCGTGGACGACGTGCTGTACGACCTCGCCGGCTGCCTCGACCTGCCCGCCGGGGTGGACCGGGCGTTCGACGTCGGCGGCCCCGACGTGCACACCTACCGGTCCCTGATGAGCGAGTTCGCCGCCGAGGCGGGGCTGCTGCGGCCGTTCCCGGTGCCCGTCCCGCTGTCCGCGCCGCGGCTCACCGCCCGCGCCGTCGCCGCGCTCACCCCGGTCGGCCGGGGCCTGGCCGAGCCGCTGGTCGAGTCGATGCGCCACGAGCTGGTGGCCGACCCCGACGACCTCGCGGCCCTCGACGCGCTCATCGGCACCCCGCCCGGCGGGCGGACCCCGTACCGCACGGCGGTCCGCCGCGCCCTCGACGGCGTCGGCGCGGCCGGGCCGGGCCCGTCCGACCCGCCCGGCAGCGGTCCGCTGGAGTGGGCGACGACCGACTCCCACGACGTCGCCGCCCCCGCCCGCGCCGTCTGGTCGGTGATCGAGACGCTCGGTGGCCCGCACGGCTGGTACACCGTCCCGGGCGTCGCGACGCTGACCGGCCACCTCGACGTCCTCGCCGGCGGGCCCGGTGTCGTCCCGCGCAGGCACGGCGACGGCCCGCCCCGCCTCGTCCCCGGTGAGCCCCTGGGCCGCTGGACCGTCGAGACCGTCGAGCCGGGGCGGCGGCTGGTGCTGCGTGCCGCGGACCGGCTCCCCGGCGACGCCCGGCTCGAACTCGCCGTCACCCCGACCGACCGGCTGACCAGCCGGTACACCCAGACCCTGCGGTTCACCCCGCGCGGGATGGCCGGTCGGCTGGGGTGGCTGGCGGCCTACCCGTCGCAGCGCTTCGTGTTCGCGGTGATGGCGCGGACGCTGGCCGGGGTCGCCGAGACCCGGTACCGGCGCGACGTCCGCGCCCTCTGACCCGCCCCGCGGCGACACCGGGGGCGAATCGGGAACGACACCGGGACCGGTTCAGCCCTCGCCGCGGGCCTGCGCCACCTGCTCGGCGCGGTCCTCGGCCGCGATCCGGGTCAGCTCGGCGCCGGCCTCGGGGTCGCGGGTGAGGTTGTCGCCCGACTCCGGGTCGAACACGTGGATCTTCCGCGCGTCCAGCCAGAACTCTGCGTCGCGGCCCTCCCGGATCCGGCTGGTCGAGTCGATCGACACGATCGCCTGCGTGCGCAGCTGGTCGGCGTCGAGCTCGCGCGAGAGGTCCTTGAGCTTGGTCTCCACCTCGGCCGGGGCCTCGTAGGGGATGTAGGCGTACTGCGAGTCGCCCAGCCACTCGGTCACGTCGACCTTCGCGGTGAAGGTGGACCCGACGTGCTTCTTGGCCTCGTCGACCAGCGACGCGTCCTCGAAGTACTCCGGCCGGATGCCCACCAGCACCAGCTCGCGACCGGCGATCCTCTCGGCGCGCGCGGCGTCGAGCTCGATCGGGCCGAACGGCGTCTCCAGCCGGCTCCCGGCCACGGTCGCGGGCAGGAAGTTCATCGGCGGCGACCCGATGAACCCGGCGACGAACAGGTTGACCGGCTGCTCGTAGAGCTCCCGCGGCGAGGCGACCTGCTGGATGACGCCCTTGCGCAGCACACAGACCCGGTCGCCGAGGGTCATCGCCTCGGTCTGGTCGTGCGTGACGTACACCGTGGTGATGCCCAGCCTGCGCTGCAGGCGGGCGATCTCGGTGCGCATCTGCCCGCGCAGCTTCGCGTCCAGGTTGGACAGCGGCTCGTCGAACAGGAACGCGTCGGCGTCGCGGACGATGGCGCGGCCCATCGCGACCCGCTGGCGCTGACCGCCGGACAGGTTGGCGGGCTTGCGCTGCAGGTGCTCCTGCAGCTCCAGGACCTTCGCCGCGGTGTCGACCTTCTGCTTGACCTCGTCCTCGGGCGCCTTGGCCAGGCGCAGCGGGAACGCGATGTTCTCGTAGACCGACAGGTGCGGGTAGAGCGCGTAGTTCTGGAACACCATCGACAGGTTGCGGTCCCGCGGGGCCTTGTCGTTGACGCGGTTGCCGGCGATGACCATGTCGCCGGAGGTGATGTCCTCCAGGCCGACGATCATCCGCAGCAGCGTCGACTTCCCGCAGCCGGACGGGCCGACGAGGATCATGAACTCGCCGTCGGCGATGTCCATGCTCACGTCGTTCACGGCCGGGAAGCCGTCCCCGTACTTCTTGACGATGTTCTTCATCTCGATCGACGCCATGGCCGGTCGGTTCCTCTCTCTGTGTACGGGGTGTCAACCCTTGACGGCGCCGTTGGTGAGCCCGGCGACGATGCGCCGCTGGAACAGCAGGACGAGCACGACGACGGGGATGGTCACGATCACCGCGGCGGCGGCGATCGGGCCGTTGGGCGACTCGAACTGCGAGGCCCCGGAGAACAGGCCCAGCGCGGCCGGGACCGGGCGGGACGCGCCGGTCGAGGTCAGCGAGATGCCGTAGGCGAAGTCGTTCCAGGCGATGAAGAACGCCAGGATCGCGGTGGTGAACACCCCGGGCGTCGCCAGCGGGACGATCACCTTGCGGAACGCCTGCCAGGTGGTCGCGCCGTCGACCTGTGCGGCCTGCTCCATCTCCCACGGGATCTCGCGGAAGAACGCCGACATGGTCCAGATCGACAGCGGCAGGGTCAGCGACAGGTAGGGGATGATCAGGCCGGGCCAGGTGTCGTAGAGCCCGATCTGGCGCCACAGGTTGAACAGCGGCGTCACGATCGAGATGACCGGGAAGATCGCCACCGCCAGCGCGGTCGACAGGATCAGCCGCTTGCCCCGGAAGTCGAGCCGGGCGATCGCGTAGGCGGCGAACATCGACAGCACGCACGCCAGGAACGTCGCGATGATGCAGATGCCGAAGGAGTTGCGCAGCGCGGGCAGGAACAGCCCGGCCGCGTCGCCGACGAGGATCTGCTCGTAGTTGCTCCACGACACCGAGGTCGGCAGGAACTGCTTGTTGGCGATGTCGTCGCTCGACTTCAGCGACAGCGACACGATCCAGCCCACCGGGAACAGGGCGTAGACGACGATCGCGATGCCGGCCACGATCCAGAGGACTCGCTCGCGGGTGGACATCACTTCTCCCCTCGGGCCTGGGACAGGTCGACCTTGAACCCCTTGATGAAGCCGACGCAGATGATCACGACGGACAGGAACAGCAGCACCGACACCGCGGAGCCGAGCCCGATCTCGACCCGGGCGATGGTCTGGCGGTAGGCGAGGAACGACACCGTCTCGGTGCTGTTCGCCCCGGCCGTCATCACGAACACCGAGTCGAACACCCGGAAGGCGTCCAGGGTCCGGAACAGCAGGGCGACCATGATCGCCGCCTTCATGTTCGGGAGGGTGACCTTCCACATCCGCTGCCACCAGGACGCGCCGTCGACGCGGGCGGCCTCCTGCAGCACGTCGGGCACCTGGGCCAGACCCGCGAGCAGCAGCAGCGAGATGAACGGGGTGGTCTTCCAGATCTCGGCCAGGCAGATCACGAACAGCGACGAGCCGGTCGAGCCGAACCAGTCGGTGTCCGCCGCGACCCCGGGCAGCCAGCCGAACCAGGAGTTCACGAAGCCCGAGTCGAGGGAGAACGCGTACTGCCAGGCGAACGCCGACACGACGGTGATGACCGCGTAGGGGATCAGGATCGCGGCGCGCAGCACCGGCCGGATCGCCTTGAGCGCGTTCATCATGACCAGCGCGAGCAGGAAGCCCAGTACCAGCTCGACCGCGACGGTGACCACGGTGATGAACACCGTGACGCCGAAGGAGGTCCACCAGATCGGGTCGGTGAGGATGACCGCGTAGTTCTTCAGGCCGACGAAGGAGATGTTGTCCGGGTCGGTCAGCCGGTAGTCGAACAGCGAGTAGTAGACGGCCTGGACGATCGGGTAGGCCGTCACCAGCAGCATCACGGCGAACGCCGGGCCCGCGAGGTACCAGCCGAGCTTCTGCTCGGCCCGGCTGCGGTCGCTGGCACCGCGCGGGGCCGGGGAGGCCCCGGTCCCGGTGCCGGGCCGCTCGGTCGTCGTGGTCACAGCAGCTCCTCCTTGGCGAGGACCGCCTTGATCAGCGCGGCGGTCGCGGGGCCGACGGTCGGCGGGTCGATGCCCGCGGTCGGGTGGTAGGTGCGCTGGATCGACTCGGAGACCTCGCTGTAGTACGCCGTCTGCGGGCGCGGCTTGGCCTGCTGCAGCGACGTCGCGATCACCGGGGCCATCGGGAACTTCTCCACCACGTCCGGGTCGGTGAAGACCGAGATCCGGGCGGCCGGGTTGCCGTTGGTGAGGAAGTACTGCTTCTGGTTCTCGGTCGAGACGATGCACTCGGTGGCCTGGTAGGCCAGGTCGACGTGCGGGCTGAACGCGCCGACGCCGAGGTTGATGCCGCCGTAGGGCGGCGCCGAGGGCGTGCCGGCCTCGGTCTGCGGGTAGAGCGCCGCGCCGAAGTCGTCCGGCGTGGACTGCGGGACGGTGCCCTCCTCGACCGCGCTGTTGACCTTGCCCCAGACGAACGGCCAGTTCACCTGGAACATCGCCTCGCCGGACTGGAAGGCGTTGGAGTTCTCGTCCTCGGAGTTGGTCGAGAAGCCGGGACCGCCGACGGCCGAGACGGCCTTCATGATCTCGGCGGCCTTCGTCGCGGCGGGGGAGTCCAGGCCGAGCTGGACGCCCTCCGGGTCCTGCGGCGAGGCGTTGGTGATGATCTGCCCGCCGCCGCCCTCGACCAGCGCGTTCAGCCAGACGGTGAGCGACTCGGCCCGGATGCCCTGGGCGGCGATGATCGAGTTCTTCGACTGCGCGGCCTGCACGACCTGGTCCCAGGTGACCGGCTTCGACAGGTCCAGCCCGGTGCCGGCGACCTGCGACCTGCGGTACCAGAGCAGCTGGGTGTTGGCCCAGAAGGGCACCGTGACCAGCCTGCCGTTCCAGCTCGCGCCCTCCTTCGCGGAGTTCACGATCCCGGCGGTGGTCCGCTGCGCGACCTCCTCGGGTACCGGGGCCAGGAACTTCGCCTCGGCGAACTCGGGGATGTAGGGCGGGTCGATGGACATGATGTCGATCGAGCTGTCGTTCGCCGCGAGCCGGCGGATCAGCTGTTGACGCTGCTCCGCGGACTGGCGGGGCAGCACCGACACCGCGATCTGGTACCGCCCGTTCGACGCCGCCGAGCAGCGCTGGGCGATCTCCGCCTGCCCCCCGTCGTCGGGGTTGATGTACCAGTTGAGGACCGGCGGGCCCGCGGGTGCGCCTCCGCAGCCCGCCAGCAGCGCGAGGGCGACGGTGGCCGCACCGGCGGCCATCATCCTCCTCCACCGTGTGCGACGCATGGTCAACTCCGAACTCCCGTGTCCGATACCGCTGCTGTGTCCCGTCGCTCGCCGGCGACGTTGGAAGCGTTTCCAACCGAGACTGTGGGCCTTTCATTCGAGAGTGTCAAGGCTCACAGCATTCGGGCGCGCAGGCGACGATCCTTACTGATCGACAGGCGCTGGTCCAGCGCAGTCGGATAACATCCGCTCTTGCAATCGCTTCCAGCTTTGGGCATACATGTGTCGTGCCCGAACCGGTCAACCTGGCCGACGTGGCCCGGCTGGCCAAGGTCTCACCGGCCACCGCGTCACGCGCGCTCAGCGATCACCCCCATGTCGCCGAGGCCACCCGCGCCCGCGTGTGGGAGGCCGCGCGCGCCCTGGAGTACGTCGTCAGCCCGGACGCCTCCGGGCTCGCGCGGGGCACCACGGGGCGGATCGCCGTCGTCGTCCCGCACCTGTCGCGGTGGTGGTTCGGGGCCGCGCTGGAGGGGCTGTCCGAGGTGCTGCGCGAGGCCGGGCGCGACGTGCTGCTCTACCACCTGGGGGACGCCGCGGCCCGGCGCGCGTTCTTCGCCGAGCTGCCCGCCCGCCGGCGTGCCGACGCCGTCGTGCTCCTGGGGTTCGGGGTCGACGACGCCGAGCGCGCCCGGCTGGAGCGGATCGGCGTCGGCATCGTGTCGGCGGGCACCCGGATCGGGAACCACCCCTCGGTGTCGATCGACGAGTGCGTCGCCGGCCGCCAGGCCGTCGACCACCTGCTCCACCTCGGACACCGGAGGATCGGGATGATCGTCACCACCGACCCGGAGCTCGACCCGGGCCAGCCCGAGGGGCGTGCCGCCGCCTACCGGGCGGCGCTCGCCGACGCCGGCGTGGAGTACGACCCCGCCCTGACGGTCAGCGTGCCCTGGAGCCCGGAGGGCGGTGCGCGCGCGATGGGGGAGCTGCTCGGGCTGTCCGACCCGCCGACGGCGGTCTACGCCCACACCGACGAGGTCGCCCTCGGCGCCGTCGGCACGCTGCGCCGGGCCGGGCTCGCGGTGCCCGGCGACGTGTCGGTCATCGGCATCGACGACCACCCGC
Organism: Pseudonocardia tropica; assembly: GCF_040105315.1. Classification (NCBI taxonomy): domain Bacteria; kingdom Bacillati; phylum Actinomycetota; class Actinomycetes; order Pseudonocardiales; family Pseudonocardiaceae; genus Pseudonocardia; species Pseudonocardia tropica. The sequence goes on along the minus strand of NZ_JBEDNP010000006.1, from coordinate 41,036 downwards.
TGGCCGCGCTGACCGACCTGTCCACCGTGGCCCAGCCGGCGGCCGAGCAGGGCGCCGTCGCGGCCCGGATGGCGCTGGCGACGCTGTCCGGCGAGCCGGTCGAGCCGCTCTCGACCCTGCCGACCCGGCTGGTCATCCGCGGCTCCACCGCGCCACCGGCCCGCGGTGCGCGGGGGGTGTCCTGAATGGACGCCCCGCCGGAGCTGGTGCTGCGGGCCCCCGGCCCCGAGCTGATCGCGCTGCCCTGGAACGAGCCGCTGGAACGGTGGGACGAGACGCGGGTCCCGCTGCGCGACATGGAGGTCGGCCCGAGCCGGCACCTCGTCCGGTTCGTCGAGGCCGACGGTGCGCTGTGGGCGCTCAAGGACATGCCGGAGCGGATCGCCCGTCGCGAGTACGACGTGCTGCGCCGCCTCGAGCACGAGTGCCTGCCCGCGGTCCGCCCGGCCGGCCTGGTGAACCAGCCCGCACACGAGACCGCGATCCTGGTGACCCGGTACCTGAACGGGTCCTGGCAGTACCGCAGGTTGTTCCTGCGGCTGCCGCCGAACCGGCCGCGGCACCGCGCCCGGCTGTTCGACGCGATGATCTCGCTGCTGGTCGAGCTGCACCGGCACGGCGTGTTCTGGGGCGACTGCTCGCTGGGCAACACCCTGTTCACCCGCGACGGGCAGACCCTGCAGGCCTTCCTCGTCGACGCCGAGACCAGCGAGGTGCACCCGGACGGGCTGTCCGACGGCCAGCGCGAGCACGACGTGACGATCCTGGTCGAGAACATCGCCGCCGGGATGATCGACCTCGCGACCTCGCTGGAACGCCCGCCGGAGATGATCCCGCAGCTCATCGACGAGGCGACCGCCCTGCCCGAACGCTACCGGGAGCTGTGGGACGCCCTGCACACCTCACCGGTGTTCGCCTTCGGCGACCGCTACCGCGTCGAGGGCGCCATCCGCGAGCTCAACGACCTCGGCTTCGCCGTCGACGAGGTGTCCCTGCTCCCGGTCGGCGACGGCCGGTCACGGCTGCACATCGCCGTCGGCGACCGCAACTACCACTCCGAGACGCTGCGCAGACTGACCGGCGTCGGCGTGGGGGAGGGCCAGGCCCGGATCCTGCTCGGCGACCTCAACGCCCACCGCGACTGGATGCAGCGACGCACCGGCCACCCGGTCACCGAGCGCGCCGCGGCCCGCAGCTGGATCGACCACTGCCTCGACCCCGGGTCCGCGCGGGCGCACGCCGCGCTCGGCGGTGCCGGCGACGCCGTGCAGGCCTACTGCGACCTGCTGGAGGTGCGCTGGCTGCTGTCCGAGCGGGCCGGGGCCGACGTCGGCAACGACGCCGCGCTGGCCGCGCTCGGCGGGCACGCCCCGACCGACTCGGCGGCGAAGATGGCCGTCGCCGACGCCCCCACCGGGCCGTTGCCGCGGATCCCCGCGGACGACGCCGACGAGCGGTGACGCGCGTCGTCACATCATTGACGCCACGGTAACCACACCCCCGGCGGTACTGTCCCCGCCCGTGTCCATTCCCGGTCCCGGTTACGCCATCACCGCACGCGTCGACGCCCCCGCCCACCCCGCCTCGGCCGGTGACCTCACCGCCGCCGTCGGCCAGGTCGGTGGCGTCGTCACGGCCTTCGACGTCGTCGAGGCACGCGCCGAGAGCCTCGTCGTCGACATCTCGGTCAACGCCCGCAACACCGAGCACGTCGAGGAGATCAAGACCGCCATCGAGCAGCTCGAGGGCTTCTCGGTCCGCAAGGTCTCGGACCGGACCTTCCTGCTCCACCTCGGCGGCAAGATCGAGGTGCGGTCCAAGGTGAACCTCCGCACCCGTGACGACCTGTCGCGCGCCTACACCCCGGGTGTCGCGCGGGTGTCGATGGCGATCGCGGAGAACCCGTCCGACGCCCGTCGCCTGACGATCAAGCGCAACACCGTCGCCGTCGTCACCGACGGGTCCGCGGTGCTCGGCCTGGGCAACATCGGCGCCGCCGCGGCGATGCCGGTGATGGAGGGCAAGGCGGCGCTGTTCAAGCAGTTCGCGAACGTCGACGCCTGGCCGGTCTGTCTCGACACCCAGGACACCGAGGAGATCATCCGCACCGTCCAGCTGATCGCCCCCGGCTACGGCGGCATCAACCTCGAGGACATCGCCGCGCCGCGCTGCTTCGAGATCGAGCGCCGGCTGCGCGAGCTGCTCGACATCCCGGTCTTCCACGACGACCAGCACGGCACCGCCGTCGTCGTCCTCGGTGCGCTGCGCAACGCGCTGCGCGTGGTCGGCAAGAAGTTCTCCGACATCCGCGTCGTCGTCTGCGGGGTCGGCGCGGCCGGCTCGGCGATCATCCGGCTGCTCGGCTCGGAGCAGACCGCCGACGTGGTCGCCGTCGACGTGGACGGCATCGTCCACACCGGACGCGAGGGGATGGACGACAACCTCGTCTCGATCGCCGCGCAGACCAACAAGGACGGAAAGCAGGGCTCGCTGGCCGACGCACTCGTCGGTGCCGACGTGTTCATCGGGGTCAGCGCGCCGAACCTGTTCGGCGCGGACGAGCTGCGGACGATGAACGACGACGCGATCGTGTTCGCGCTGGCCAACCCGGACCCCGAGGTCGACCCGACGCTGGCGATGAAGCACGCCGCCGTCGTCGCCACCGGCCGGTCGGACTACCCGAACCAGATCAACAACGTGCTCGCGTTCCCCGGCGTGTTCCGCGGGCTGCTCGACGCCCAGGCCCACGACATCACCGACGCGATGATGCTGGCCGCGGCCACCGCGATCGCCGACGTCGTCGCCGAGCCGAACCCGTCGTTCATCGTGCCGAGCGTGTTCGACACGAGCGTGGCCCCGGCCGTCGCCGAGGCGCTGCGCGGTGCCGCCGCGAAGCAGGCGAAGCGCGGCGAGGTCGAGGCGGGCTGACCCGGCTCACCGGGGGACGACCACCCCGGGCGGCGCGGGCACGGGGACGTGCTCGACGGGGGAGGCCGCCGCCGCGGCGAGCACGGCCAGCACCGCCGTCGTCCCGAGCGCGAACCGGCGGGGTCGCGGCACCCGCACCGGGCGCGCCGGGGCGTCCGGCTCGGGTACGGCCGCCACGAACGCGGCCGCGGCGTCGTCGAGGCCCCGGCCGGTGACCGCGGCGGCCCGGACCCCGCCCGCCGCCGCGGCCGGGAGCCCCCGCTCGACGGTGGCCGCGACCGGGAGCGGCAGCCGGTGCACCCCGACCCGGTAGGTCCGCGCCAGCCCGCCGCGCTCCGGCTCGCCCAGCGCGGGCCCGCAGAACAGCACCAGCGGTGCCGCGGCGCCGGCCCGCCAGCCGTGCTCGCCCTCGACGACGAGACCCCACAGCGCGACGCAGCCCAGCACGGTGCCGGGACCGAACCCGACGCCGCCGACCCGGGCCGGGTCGCGGACCGCGTGCAGACCGCAGGTGCAGGCCGGGTCCGGTGCCTCGTGTCCGCGCAGCTCGCAGCGCGCGACGAGGGCCCCGCCCGGCGGCCATTCGGTGGCCACGTGCACCGGGGAGCGCAGCCGCGGCGCGGCGGCGGGGCCCGTGACGCGCCAGCACCGCCAGCCGACGACGACGCCCGCGACGTCCGGTGCGGTGCCGTCCGACGGGGTGGTCAGCGCGCGGCGCACACCGGTTCACCGGCCCGGTCGGGGGCCCTCGGCGGCATGCCGTCCGGGACCGGCACGGCCGGGGTCGCCGCCCCGTCGGTCGGCGGGCCGTCCGGGGCCGGGTCGCCCGGCGCGGCCAGCGGTTCGGCCCGGAAGACCCGCACCGTCGCTCCGATGTCCATGACGCCCACCCCCGTGTCCCCGGACGGGCCGTGCCCGGCACCGCGCGGCATCCCAGGATGCGTCCCGCACCCCGGGCCGCGGCACCGCCGTACGGTGCCGCGGCTCACCCCCGGACGGGCGGTTACCGCAGGTCGCACGGGTCTAGGCTGGCGGGCATGGCGGTGAGGATCGGCGTGCTGGCCCTGCAGGGCAACGTCCGCGAGCACCTGGCGGCGCTGACCGCGGCGGGCGCCGAGGCCGTACCGGTCCGCCGTGCATCCGAGCTGGCCACGGTGGACGGCATCGTCCTGCCCGGCGGCGAGTCGACGACCATGTCCACACTGCTCGCCACCTTCGAGCTGCTCGAGCCGCTGCGCGCCCGGCTCCGCGACGGCCTGCCCGCCTACGGTTCGTGCGCCGGCATGATCCTGCTGGCCGAGGAGATCCTCGACGGCCGCCCCGACCAGCACCAGCTCGGCGGGCTCGACGTCGTCGTGCGGCGCAACGCCTTCGGCCGCCAGGTCGACTCGTTCGAGACCGACCTGGAGTTCACCGGGCTCACCGGTGGCCCGGTGCACGCGGTGTTCATCCGCGCCCCGTGGGTGGAGAAGACCGGCGGCGACGTCGAGGTGCTGGCCTCCGTCCCGGAGGTCACCAGTGCCGGCGCCGACGCCGGTGAGGCGGCCGGGCGCGCGGTCGCGGTCCGCCAGGGCCGGGTGCTGGCGACCTCGTTCCACCCCGAGCTGACCGGGGACCGGCGGGTGCACGCGCTGTTCGTCGACATGGTGCGCACCGCCCGCTGACCCCTCCCGCCGGGGTGGGGGATACCCCAGGTCCACCCGGGGGAGCGCCGTGTGGGCCGACCGGCCCGGCGCGGGGACCCTGGGACCATGACCACCACCGTCGTACCCACCGGGTCGCGCCCCGCCCTGCCGTCCGCGGTGGGACTCAGCGTCGCGCTGTGGCTCGGCGCCATCCTGGCCGGGCTCGCCGAGGCCCTGGTCCGCCTGGCCGCACCGGTGCCGCCGTCGGCCGGGGAACTGGCCGTCCGTGCGGGGATCTACCTGGTACTGGGCGTTCTCGTGCTGCAGCTGCGCTCCGGGCACGGCGTGTACCGGTGGACCGTCCTGGGCGTGCTCGGGGTGTTCGGGACGGCCTCACTGGTCGTCGAACCGCTGCGCGCCCTCGCCGACGGGGGCTCGGTCGGGCTGTTCCTGGTGTCCGCGACCGGGCCCGAGCTCGTCGCCGCGGCGCTGCGCGGGCTGCACGTGGTCGAGGTCGTCGCCGCCGTCGTGCTGCTGTTCCACCCCGCGGCGCGCGCCTTCTACCGGACGACCTCACCCTCGACGACGGTGGTCGCCGCCCCCGCCGGGATCCGGTAGCGGATCAGCCGGGAGCTGTTCGCGACGACCGCGACGCTGGAGGCGTTGTGCAGGATCGCCGCGACCACCGGTGACATCGCCCCGCCGGCGGAGACCAGCAGCCCGGCCGCGTTCACCGCGATCGACATGCCGTAGTTCTGCCGGATCAGGGTGATCGAGCGCCGCCCCAGGTCGCGCAGGTCGAGCAGCGCGTTCAGGTCGTCCGCGGCGAGGGCGACGTCCGCGGTCTCGACCGCCACGTCGGTCCCGGCCACGCCCATCGCGATCCCGATGTCGGCCAGCGCCAGCGCCGGGGCGTCGTTCGTGCCGTCGCCGATCATCGCGACGGTGTGGCCCTGCTCCTGCAGCGCCCGCACCACGTCCTGCTTCTGCTCGGGCATGACCTCGGCCCGGTACTCGGTGATGCCGAGCTCCTCGGCGACGGCCTTCGCGGTCTGCGGGTGGTCGCCGGTGAGCATGACGATCCGGGTGACGCCGTCCGCGCGCAGCCGCTCCAGCACGTCACGGGCCTCGGTCCGCACGGTGTCGCGCAGCGAGACCAGGCCGACCAGCGACCCGTCGACGGCCAGCAGCAGCGGCGTCTCCGAGGCCTTCTGCAGCCGCCGCACCCAGTCCGCGGCCTTGCGCGGCACCGTCACGCCCTGGGCGCGGAGCAGGTCGCGCGAGCCGATGAGCAGCACCCGGCCGTCGGCCTGGACCCGCATGCCCTGCCCGAGCAGGACCTCGCACTCCTCGTGCGGCGGGATCTCGATCCGCCGCTCCTCGGTGGACCGGATGACCGCCTGGGCCAGCGGGTGCCGCGAGTGGATCTCCGACGACGCGGCGTAGGCCAGGACCTGCTCGGGCGACCAGTCGTCGTGGAAGGAGATGACGTTGGTGACGACCGGGCGGCCCTGGGTGAGCGTGCCGGTCTTGTCGAACACCACCGCGTCGACCCGGCCGGCCGCCTCGAGGTGCGCGCCGCCCTTGATGAGGATGCCGCGCCGCGCGCCGTTGCCGATCGCCGCGGAGATCGCCGTCGGGGTGGACAGGCCGACCGCGCACGGGCAGGCGATGAGCAGCATCGTCATCGCGCGCCGCACGTCGCGGGTGACGACCAGGGTCAGCGCCGAGAGCAGGAACGAGGCCGGTACGAACCGGCGGGAGAAGTTCTCCCCGACGGTCTGGATCGGGGCCCGGTCGCCCTGGGCCTGCTCGACCCGGTCGATGATCCGGCCGATCGCGGTGTCCTGGCCGACGGCCGTCGCCCGGACCACGATCCGGCCGCGCAGCAGTACCGACCCGGCGTGCAGGGTGTCGCCCGGGGCGACCGAGACCGGCAGCTGCTCGCCGGTGATCGCGGCCTGGTCGACGACGCCCTCGCCCTCGACGACCTCGCCGTCGACGGGGAGCACGATCCGTTCGTGCACCACGACCTCGTCGCCCACCGACAGGTCGGCGATGTCGACCTCGACCTCGACGGTGCCGCCGTCGGGGGCGACCGTACGGGTCCAGGTACGGGTGGTGGCACCGGTCAGCAGCTCCGAGATCGCGCGCCGGGAGCGGCGCAGCGTCAGGTCCTGGAGGTACTCGCCGATGTTGAGCAGCCACAGCACGGTCAGCGCGACGACGTTCTCGCGCAGCACGAGGCTCGCGACCGTCGCCGCCGAGACGAGCGCGTCGGTGCCCGCGCCCCGGCTGCCGGCCAGCGAGCGCAGCGCGCCGCGCAGGAACGGGTAACCGGTGAAGATCGTGACGCCGGTGGCGACGGTGCGGCTGGCCGGGCCGAGCAGCGGCGGGCGGCGCAGCCCGTAGCGGCGGAAGCCGAGCGCGGCCAGCGCGACCCCGCCGACGACCAGCCGGGCCAGCTCGCCGCCCGGCTGGTCGGCCGAGCGGGGCGTGCGGTCCGCGGTGGCCTCCGGCTCGGCGCCCAGGCCCTTGCCGACGGCCTCGACGAGCTCGACGCGGTCGCAGCCGGGGCGGTACCAGACGACGACGTTGCCGGTGCGCGGGTAGGCGTGCACCTGGCGGACCCCGCCGACGTGGTCCAGCTCGTCCTCGACGGCCACGGCCAGCGCGGTCCGCCCGCGCAGCGCGGGGACGGCGAAGCGGATGCGCCCGGCGGCGTCGCTCAGGACGGTGGCGTCCGGGCCGGCGGTGTCGGTGCTCATCGTCTCGCTCGTCTCGCTCGTCGTGCCCGGAGGACCGGGATCAGTGCTCGTGGCCGTGCCCGTGGCCGTTGCCCGGGACGGGGGCCTCCTCGCCGATCCGGCCACGGGCCTCGGCGACGATGTCGGCGGTCGCCAGCCGGGCCTTCTCGGCGCCGGTCTCGGCGGCGCGGGCGCCCTTGAGGCCCCAGGTGGTCACCGAGACGGCGGCCTCGCGGACGGCGCCGGAGCGCGCGACCTTCTTGACGCCGTCGTAGGCGACCGCGCCGGCCAGCCCGCTCACGACGAGCCCGACGGCCTTTCCTGCCACTGCTCCGAACACGTGCGCTCCTCTCGCGACCGGCGCCCGGTGGAGGTGCCGATAACGGTTGTCAGAGTAGTCCTCGCCGGGTTCCCGGCGGGACACGGTGGCGAAGCATAGTCGATCTTGCATGAGTCGGTGACGGGTGGGGCGTGCGCGGGCCCGACCCGGCGCGGAGCCGCGTCGTCGGTAGCATTGACGGGTTCCCGCAGGTCGGCCCGACCGCAGCTCGCGCTGCGGGGCGTCGGACCTGCCCCTCACCGCGCGTCGCGTGCGCGGTGCGAGCACGAGAGGTGGGCAGACGAGCCGATGAGCGGTCACTCCAAGTGGGCGACGACCAAGCACAAGAAGGCCGTGATCGACGCCCGCCGCGGCAAGATGTTCGCCAAGCTGATCAAGAACATCGAGGTCGCGGCCCGGACCGGCGGCGGTGACCCCGACGGCAACCCGACGCTCTACGACGCCATCCAGAAGGCGAAGAAGAGCTCGGTCCCGAACGACAACATCGACCGTGCGGTCAAGCGTGGTTCGGGTGCCGACGCCGGTGGCGCCGACTACCAGACGATCACCTACGAGGGCTACGGCCCGAACGGGGTCGCGGTGCTGGTCGAGTGCCTGTCCGACAACCGGAACCGGGCCGCGACCGAGGTCCGGACGGCGATGACCCGCAACGGCGGCACCATGGCCGACCCGGGGTCGGTGGCGTACCTGTTCCAGCGCAAGGGCGTCGTGGTGCTGCCGAAGGCCGAGCTGTCCGAGGACGACGTGCTGATGGCCGTCCTCGACGCCGGTGCCGAGGAGGTGAACGACCTCGGCGAGAGCTGGGAGGTCGTCTCCGAGCCGACCGACGTCGTCGCGGTGCGGACCGCGCTCCAGCAGAGCGACATCGACTACGACTCCGCGGAGGCGGTCTTCGTGCCGTCGATGCAGGTCGAGCTGGACGCGGACGGCGCGAAGAAGGTCTTCAAGCTGATCGAGGCGCTCGAGGACTCCGACGAGGTCCAGAACGTCTACGCCAACTTCGACGTCTCCGACGAGGTCATGGCCGAGGTCGGCTGAGCGGCAGGTCCCGTCCCGGTGCGGCCGTCCCCCCGGTGGGGCGGCCGCGCCGTCGTCCCCGGGGTCGGTGCCTCCACCGGGTGAGGTGAGCCCGCCGTCGCCGGGTACCCGCCCGCGCAGGTGGACGTGCCGGCGCCGGCGGGTGTCCTGCCCGGCGACCGACGCCGCCGGGACCGCCCCGCGGGTGACGGTGTGCCGCCGGGCCCGGCCGGGAGCCGACCGGCGGCCGCGTTCACTGTCGGGGGTCGGTTCTAGACTCGCCGCCGATGAGCACAGCGACGCAGGGCACCCAGAAGTCGGCCTCGGCGAAGAAGAAGGCACCGGCGAAGCCGCGCCTGTTGCTGCTCGACGGCCACTCCCTGGCCTACCGGGCGTTCTTCGCGCTGCCCGCGGAGAACTTCCGCACCGGTACCGGGCAGACCACGAACGCGGTCTACGGCTTCACCTCGATGCTGATCAACCTGCTGCGCGACGAGGAGCCGACCCACCTCGCGGTGGCCTTCGACGTGTCGCGTACGACCTTCCGCTCCGAGCGCTACGCCGAGTACAAGGCGAACCGCTCGTCCACGCCGGACGACTTCCGCGGCCAGATCGACCTCATCAAGGAGGTCCTGACCGCGCTGAACATCCCGGTGTTCGCCGTCGACGGGTACGAGGCCGACGACCTCATCGCCACCCTCGCCACCCAGGCCGAGGGGCACGGCTACCAGGTGCTCATCACCACCGGCGACCGTGACGCGTTCCAGCTGGTCACCGACGACGTCACCGTCCTGTACCCCAAGCGGGGCGTGTCCGACCTCGGCCGGATCGACCCGGCCGAGGTCGACAAGCGCTACGGGCTCACCCCGACCCAGTACCCGGACTTCGCGGCGCTGCGCGGCGACCCCTCGGACAACCTGCCCTCCATCCCCGGGGTGGGGGAGAAGACCGCGGCCAAGTGGGTCCGGGAGTTCGGCTCGCTCGCCGAGCTGACCGACCGGGTCGACGAGGTCAAGGGCAAGGCCGGGGACAACCTGCGGGCCAACCTGGCGAACGTGCTGCTCAACCGCCAGCTCACCGAGCTGGTGCGCGACGTCGACCTCGGCGCCGCCCCCGACGAGCTCGAGCTGCGCCCGTGGGACCGCGACGCGGTGCACCGCCTGTTCGACGAGCTGGAGTTCCGGGTGCTGCGCGAGCGCCTGTTCTCCACCCTGTCCTCCGCCGAGCCCGAGGCCGAGTCCGGCTTCGAGGTCGCCGGCGAGGTCGTCGCACCCGGCGCGGTGCGGGCCTGGCTCGACGCCCACGCCCGCGACGGGCGTCGCGTCGCGGTGAGCTTCGCCGGGGTCACCGGCCCGATCGCCGGGCGCGACCTCGACGGGATCGCGCTCGCCGCGGGGGAGCCGACCGTCGAGCAGCGGGCCGCCGGCGCCACCGCCGGTGTCCCGGCCGCCGGCTACCTCGCGCTGACCGGCCTCACCCCGGACGACGAGGCGGCCCTGGGCGACTGGCTCGCCGACCCCTCCGTGCCGAAGGCCGCACACGACGTGAAGCCGGTGCTGCACGCCCTGCGCGCGCGGGGCTGGACCCTGGGCGGGCTGACCAGCGACACCGCGCTCGCCGCGTACCTCGCCAAGCCCGGGCAGCGGACGTTCGACCTCGCCGACCTCGCGCTGCGCTACCTGCGCCGCGAGCTGCGCACCGAGGAGCCCGCCGACGGGCAGCTGTCACTGCTCGGCGGCGAGGAGGAGGCGGACGCCCGGGCCGCGGGACAGGAGATGCTCGCGGCCTCGGCGATCGCCGAGCTCGCCGACGCCCTCGACGCCGACCTCGCCGAGCGGGGCGGCAGCGAGCTGCTCGCCGACCTGGAGCTGCCGCTGGCGTTCGTGCTGGCCGACTGCGAGGCCGCCGGGATCGCCGTCGACGGCGAGACCCTGTCCGACCTGGAGTCCGACTTCGGCGGCCAGGTCCGCGAGGCCGCGCGGCAGGCCTACGAGGTGATCGGCAAGGAGATCAACCTCGGCTCGCCCAAGCAGCTGCAGGTCGTCCTGTTCGACGAGCTGGAGATGCCCAGGACCAAGCGCACCAAGACCGGCTACACCACCGACGCGGACGCGCTGGCGAGCCTCTACGAGCAGACCGAGCACCCGTTCCTGCAGTTCCTGCTGCAGCACCGCGACGCGACCCGGCTCAAGGTGACCGTCGACGGGCTCATGAAGTCCGTCGCCGAGGACGGCCGGATCCACACCACCTACTCGCAGACGATCGCCGCGACCGGGCGGCTGTCCTCGACCGACCCCAACCTGCAGAACGTGCCGATCCGCACCGCCGCCGGGCGCCGGATCCGGGACGCGTTCGTCGTCGGGGCCGGGCCCGACGGCGCGCCGTACGCGGAGCTGCTCACCGCGGACTACAGCCAGATCGAGATGCGGATCATGGCGCACCTGTCCGAGGACGCCGCGCTGATCGAGGCGTTCCGCTCCCGGCACGACTTCCACGCCGAGACCGCGGCCCGGGTCTTCGGCGTCGCGGCGACCGAGGTGTCGGTCGAGCAGCGCGCCAAGATCAAGGCGATGAACTACGGCCTGGCCTACGGGCTGTCGGCCTACGGTCTGTCCGGGCAGCTGCGGATCTCCACCGAGGAGGCCAAGGGGCTGATGGACGACTACTTCGCCGGGTTCGGCGGGGTGCGCGACTATCTCGCGGGTGTCGTCGACCAGGCCCGCAAGGACGGCTACACCGCCACCATCCTGGGGCGGCGGCGCTACCTGCCCGACCTGACCAGCGACAACCGTCAGCGTCGGGAGATGGCCGAGCGGATGGCGCTCAACGCCCCGATCCAGGGCAGCGCGGCGGACATCATCAAGGTCGCGATGCTCGGGGTGTACCGGGCACTGCAGGCGGAGGGGCTGCGCAGCCGGATGCTGCTGCAGGTGCACGACGAGCTCGTACTCGAGGTCGCCGACGGCGAGCGCGAGACCCTGGAGGCACTCGTGCGCCGGGAGATGGCGGCCGCGGCCGACCTGTCCGTGCCGCTGGAGGTGTCGGTCGGGTCCGGTCGCAGCTGGGACGCCGCAGCGCACTGACCCGGACCCCGGGGCCCGGACCCGGGGGTCAGCCGGCGACCGCTCCCGGTGCGGGGGCGGCGCCGGTGCCGTACCCGGCGCCGGAGGGCTGACGCAGGTGACCCGGCGCGAGGACGCGGGCGGCCCGGCCCAGCTCGGCGACGAGCTGCTCCACCGCGACGTCCTGCCGGCGGGCCGCGGCGTGCAGGATCGCGCAGAGCCGTCCGGCCGGGCCCGTCGCGGCCGGAGCGCCGGCCGTGTCGTCGCCGGGGGTGGCGGTGCGGCGGGTGTCGCGTTCGTGGCGCAGCACCGCGGCCAGGTCGCGTCCGGCGGCGGCGAGGACGTCGGCGTCGTCGGTGCGGATCACGACGACCGCGTCGGCGTCCCCGGCCGCGGCGACCGCGCGTTCCGCGGAACGCGACCACGCCCACAGCGCCCGGCGCCCGGCCAGCGACGCGGGCAGCTCCAGCCCGGCGGACTCGGCGTCGGCCAGGGCGACCAGGAGCCCGCCGATCCGGCCGGCCCGGCGCGCCCAGGTCGCCCGGTCCCCGGGCAGACCCCGGTGGACGACGACGCCCGCCCGCGGGGGGACGGCCGGCGGCTCGTCGGGGCGACGGGGGTGCGGGACCAGGGGCATCGGCGTCACCTCCTCCGGGGCCGACGCCGGTAGGGTCGCGACGCTCCCACCTGCTGTTACGTCGTCGCGGCGGACGGTGCGGACACCCCGCCGGACGGTCCGCGCCCGGCGTCCGGCGGTACGGCTGCCGCCGGTTCCAGGACCGTCAGCTCGGCCGGTCCGAGGCGGAGCACGCCGTCGTCGAGGGGCTCGCAGCGGACACCGCCCCGGCCGCGCAGCGCCGTCCACGCGCCGTCGCCGATCTCGGTGTCCATCCAGCGGCACGGCGCGGCGGCGCGGTGCGCGCGGAAGCGGACCGGCCCGTCGCCGGAGTCCAGGGCGAACAGCGCGCCGGTGCCGCCGCGGCCCGGTGCGGCGAGCGCGTCGACCGGGACGCGGCGAGCAGGGCGGTGACCTCGACCCGCATCAGGTCAGCCCGGTCAGGAACCGGATCACGGCCTCCCGGGTCAGCTGCGCGCCCGGGCTGCCGAAGGGCCGGTCGAAGACGTGGTCGGCGTAGGGGACGGTGACCAGCCTGCCGTCGACCCCCGCGGAGCGGAGCTCCCGGTCGTAGGCGGCGACCCGGTCGGGCAGGACGTAGTGGTCCGCGGAGCCGAGCAGAAGCAGGGTCGGCGGGAGCCCGGGGCGGACCTGCTCGGCGGGGGAGAGCAGCCGCAGCAGGCCCGGTGCCTCGCCGGCGGTGCCCCCGAACAGGGTGCGCGCCACGTCCGGGTCGACCAGCGTCAGGTCGACCGGCGGGTAGTAGGCGACCACGCCGACCGGCGGCGGGCCGGGCGTCGGCGGCGGGGCGTCGGCCGGGCCGGTGCCGCCGTACGCGGCCGGTGCCTCCGAGCACGCCAGCGTCCCGTCGAGCAGCCCGGAGGTGGTCGACAGCGCGAGTGTCGCGCCGGCGGACTGCCCGGCCAGCACCAGCCGCGCGGGGTCCAGGCCCGCCTCGCCCGCGTGCGTGCGGACCCAGTCGACGGCGCACGCGACGTCGCGCTGCTGGTCGCGGCCGACGGGCTCGGGCGGCGGCAGCCGGTAGTCCACCGCCGCGACCGCCCAGCCGCGCTCGGCGAGCCACCGGTTCAGCGCGGTCCGGTCACTGCGGTCCCCGCTCGTCCACGACCCGCCGTGCACCCACACCATCGTCGGGTGCGGACCCGCGCCGGTCGGCAGGTAGAGGTCCAGCGTGCGGCCGGCGGAGAACTCCACCGACCGGTCCGGCCGCCCGTCCGGCTGGCCCAGCTCGGTCAGCGTCGCCGTCCAGTCCAGCGGGACGCCCTGCTCGGACGCGGCCCGGCCCTGCGCGGTCAGCACCGTGACCGACCCGACGACCGCCGCCAGGGCGAGCACCGCCGTCGCGAGACCGGTGAACCGGGCACCCGCGGCCCGCGCCGCCAGCCCGAGCAGGATCCCCAGCACCGCGGCCAGGGCCACGTGCAGCGGGTACGCGCCGGACAGGAACGACCCCGCGAGCCCGATCGCCGGGGTCCCGGGGCGGAAGGTCCCCACCAGCACGACCAGCAGCAGCGCGGCCCACACCCACGCGAGGACCCGGAGGATCGACGTCACCTGCGCACCCTGTCATCCCGGTCCGGCCGGTCCGGGCCGGACCCGCCGGTCCGGCGTGCCCGCTCGGGTGGGACCGCCCCCACCGGTACGGTTCCCGAACGGCCGTGCGGATCCGAGGCGAGGGGGACGCGGTGCGGGTGCTCGGGGTCGACCCCGGACTGACGCGGTGCGGGATCGGCGTCGTCGAGGCCGGTGCGGGCCGGACCGTCGGGTTCGTCGCCGTCGGCGTCGCCCGCAGCCAGCCCGGCCTGCCGCTGGAGCGGCGGCTGCTCACCGTCGCCGACGAGGTCGAGCGCTGGGTCGACCGGCACCGCCCGGACGTGATCGCCGTCGAGCGGGTGTTCAGCCAGAACAACGTCCGCACGGTGATGGGCACCGCGCAGGTCAGCGGGGTCGTCGCGCTCGTCGCCGCACGGGCCGGGCTGCCGGTCGCCTTCCACACCCCCAGCGAGGTCAAGGCCGCCGTCACCGGGGAGGGCCGCGCGGGCAAGGCGCAGGTCACCGCGATGGTCACCCGGTTGCTCGGCCTCGACGCACCCCCGAAGCCCGCCGACGCCGCCGACGCGCTCGCGCTGGCCATCTGCCACTGCTGGCGCTCCCCGATGATCGACCGGATGGCGCAGGCGCAGGCCCGCGCCGAGGAGCTGGCCGCGGTGCACCGCGCCCGCATCGAACAGGGCCGGCCTGCTGGCGGAAGCGGTCGGACAAGCGCCGCTGATAAATGGGCCGTAGCGCAAGCGGAAGCCGAACTTCGATCAGCACGGGGATGGGGCAACGGTCGCCCTGATAGTCATTCCTGACGGACCCTGACCGGCTGCTTTCGTACGCTGAACGCGCCCCGTAGCTGCCAGCTGTGGATTCATGACATGAAGGGCTCTTAATATCGATTCTTGTGTTTTGTATAGTCCCACTCCAGTATGCGACGCGCCGGGCTGGGCGGGAGATGGGCAAGACATCTGATAATCGGACATTCGGAACGCTAAGGCAAGTATGCGACGTAGTGGTCTTTCCTTGTCTGAGTGTTGATAGCTGTAGCGGCTAGGTGCTAACGTTATTGCGCCACTTGGCCGAAGAAGGTGTAGTCGAAGGAGTCGAGCCATGCAGAGGATCGTGATTGTCGGGATCTCAGTGCTGGCGATGAGCTTCGGGATGGCCCCATTGGCTCAGGCGGCGCCGTTGCCGGTATATCGTTCATTAGCAGAGTGCAACAGAGACGCGAATACGCGAAACACGACGGTCAGCTTCCCGATCAACAACGACTACTTCAGTTGCAAGCAGGTTGGATGGGTGCCGAATGGTGTTGCTGGCTGTCCTCCTGTGCAAGGATTGAAGGACGACGGTTGCATCGGCGACTATTATCAGGTGATTGAGAACCGGCTGTGAATATGCTGAATTGCACGGAATGTAGATCGATTAGCGCCGTCGATGTTAGTGGCAGCTCGTAAGTATTTGGCTCACCCTGGTGGTGCCTTGCTCTGGGTGCCGAAGCTGCCGCCGGGAGCGCGTCGACCGTACGTGCAGGCGTGGTAGCCGATAGGCTCTCATCTCGAACTGTAGTTCGCGAGGAGGCTTGGCGGTGATCCACTCAGTGCGCGGTCCGGTGCTGGAGATCGGGCTGGACCACGCCGTCGTCGAGGTCGGCGGGGTCGGGCTCGCGGTGTACGCCACGCCCGTCACGCTGGGCGGGCTGCGTCGCGGCGAGGAGGCCCGGCTGCCGACCACGCTGGTGGTGCGCGAGGACTCCCTGACCCTCTACGGGTTCGCCGACGCCGAGGAACGCGAGCTGTTCCTGCTGCTGCAGACGGTGTCCGGGATCGGGACGCGGCTCGCGCTCGCGACGATCGCGGTGCTGGAGCCTGACACGCTGCGCCGGGCGCTCGCCGACGGCGACCTGGCCGTGCTCACCCGCATCCCCGGCGTCGGGCGCAAGAGCGCCGAGCGTCTGGTCGTGGAGCTGCGCGACAAGGTGACCGCGCCCGTCGCGGTGCCCGCGGGCGCCGTCGCGGCCGCGCCGGCGCCGGTGCTCGGGGTGCGCGAGCAGGTCGTCGAGGCGCTGCTCGGGCTCGGCTTCACCCAGCGCCCGGCCGAGCAGGCCGTGGACGCGGTGCTGGCCCACGCCCCCGACACCGACGCCCGGGACCTGCTGCGCACCGCGCTGTCGAGCCTCGGCAGGTCGCGGTGACCGACCCCGACCCCTACGCCGCGGTCGACGGTCATCTCGACGAGCGCGCCGTCGACGCCGCGGCGCAGCCCGGGGACACCGACGTCGAGGCGTCGCTGCGGCCCCGCTCGCTGGAGGAGTTCGTGGGGCAGCCACGGGTCCGCGAGCAGCTGCAGCTGGTGCTGGAGGGCGCGCGGCGGCGCGGCGACCCGCCGGACCACATCCTGCTGTCCGGCCCGCCCGGCCTCGGCAAGACCAGCCTCGCCATGATCATCGCCCAGGAGATGGGCGCCGCGATCCGGCTGACCTCCGGCCCGGCGCTGGAGCGGGCCGGGGACCTCGCCGCGATGCTGTCCAATCTCGTGCCCGGCGACGTGCTGTTCATCGACGAGATCCACCGCACCGCCCGCCCGGCCGAGGAGATGCTCTACCTCGCGATGGAGGACTTCCGGGTCGACGTCGTGGTCGGCAAGGGGCCGGGTGCGACCTCGATCCCGCTCGACGTCGCCCCGTTCACCCTGGTCGGGGCCACGACGCGCGCCGGGGCGCTGACCGGTCCGCTGCGCGACCGGTTCGGGTTCACCGGGCAGATGGAGTTCTACGACGTCCCCGAGCTGGAGCGCGTGCTGCGCCGCGCCGCGGGGATCCTCGGCATCGACCTGCGCCGCGATGGCGCGGCGGAGATCGCCGGGCGCTGCCGCGGCACCCCGCGGGTGGCGAACCGGCTGCTGCGCCGCGTCCGTGACTACGCCGAGGTCCGAGCGGACGGCGTGGTCACCCGGGAGGTCGCCCGCGACGCGCTGGCGGTCTACGACGTCGACGAGCTCGGCCTGGACCGCCTGGACCGCGCGGTGCTCGGCGCGCTGGTCCGCTCCTTCCACGGCGGCCCGGTCGGCGTCTCGACCCTCGCCGTCGCCGTGGGGGAGGAGCCGGGGACCGTCGAGGAGGTCTGCGAGCCCTACCTGGTGCGGGCCGGGATGATCGCCCGCACCCCGCGCGGGCGGGTCGCGACCCCGCTGGCCTGGACCCACCTCGGGCTGACGCCGCCCGCGGACGCACCGGCCGGGCACCGGGTCGACCCGCTGTTCTGACCCGGGGTGCCGTCGGGGCACCGGACTGCGCGGGCCGTCACACATGGGAGGATCCGGACGGACCGAACGGATCGGGCACCGCCCGGCCGGGACCACGGGCACCCTGGTGTCCGCACACCGCGCGGAGTCCTCCGGACACCGCGTGCCCGGCGGGCGTCCCGATGCGGGCGTACCGGAACGATCCGGGCGTCCGGCTCGTTCCGGGGCGTGTCGGGCAGCCGACGGACCCCGGTTGACGCCGTTCGGCCCGTCGCACTGCGACGAGCGGTCCGCCTCCGGGAGGGGGCCGGCCGTCGGTGTCGGTCCCGGCTGGCACACTCACGATTACGAGACGAGACGGAGACCCCGCACGATGACTTCAATCCTCGCCCAGCAGGCCGGTGGCGGCTCGAGCATCTTCTCCCTGCTGCCGTTCCTCATCATCCTGCTGCTGTTCGTGCCGTTGTTCCTGAACGGTCGCAAGCAGCGCAGGCAGATGGCGGAGACGCAGGCGATGCAGCAGGCGCTGGAGGACGGCGACGTCGTCGTCACCACGTCCGGGCTGCGGGGCACCATCGTCGACGCCTCGTACGAGGACACGATCGACCTCGAGATCGCCGACGGCGTGGTCACCACCTGGCTGCGTGCGGCGATCCGGGAGAAGGTCGCGACCGACGAGGCGACGGAGGAGACCGTCGCCGAGCCGGCCGACAAGGACGCGTCGGAGAACAAGCCGACGATCCACTGAGCACGTCGGGAACGGGCCGGGCGGCCCGTTCCGGCGGCCTCGGCGTCCGTACCGGGCCCGGCCGCGGCTCTGCCGCACCGGCCCGGTGGGACGGCGACCGACCGTGAGGCCGGCCGCGGCCGCCGCACGAGTCGGATCAGGAGAACGATCACGTGGCAACGTCGTCGGGGCAGCAGCACCTGCGCCCCTGGCGCTACCTGACGGCCTTCGCAGGCATCGTCGTGGTGCTGTACGCCCTGGTGTTCCTCACCGGGGGCGGCAACCTCACGCCGAAGCTGGGCATCGACCTGCAGGGTGGCACCCGGGTCACGCTCACCGCCCGCACCACCGACGGGCAGCCGCCGCCGCGTGACCAGCTGATCCAGGCGCAGGACATCATCGAGCAGCGCGTCAACGGGCTCGGTGTCAGCGGCGCCGAGGTCCAGCTGGACGGCAGCAACATCGTCATCACCGTCCCCGGCGACGCCGGCGAGCAGGCCCGTTCCCTGGGCCAGACCGCGCAGCTGCGCTTCCGCGAGGTGCTGCAGGGCCCCGTTCCCGCGAACCAGGCCGCCGGGCAGCAGCCCGCGCCGGGCCAGGACGCGCAGTCCGGCCAGGCTCCCGCGAGCAAGGCCCCCGCGAGCCCCGCCCCGGCGCAGCCGCAGGGCATGGGCGAGCAGAGCCGTCCCGTCGCGCCGGTCGCGCAGGTCTCGCCGCTGCAGGACCCGCCGCCGACACCCGTACCGTCCCCGACGCCGAGCCCGGGCGGGCTCGCGCCGGACGACCCGCGCGTCGCCGCCGAGGTCACGAAGCTCCGCGAGACCCGGCAGAGCACCGACCAGGCCACCCAGCTGCAGGCGCTGTTGACCCTGGACTGCAACGCCCCCGACCCGCTGCAGGGCTACGACGACCCGACCAGGCCGCTGGTCGCATGCAGCGAGGATAAGCAGAACAAGTACCTGCTCGGCCCGTCCTTCCTGGAGGGCACCGAGATCGCCTCCGCGCAGGCCGCACAGGATCAGCGGGGGGCCGGCTACGTCGTGGACCTGACGTTCAAGCCCCGTGGTACGGAGATCTGGGCCGACTACACCACGACGAATCGTGGCAAGGCCGTCGGGTTCACGCTCGATACCGAAGTCGCTTCGGTGGCAACAATCAATGAGCCAATCTATGGAAATACCCAAATCTCCGGGCAGTTTAGTCAGGAGCGGGCCCAGGACCTCGCTCGAACATTGCGTTACGGCTCGCTGCCGCTGTCGTTCGACTCCGGCAACGCCCAGACCGTCTCCGCCAGCCTCGGGCTGGCCTCGCTGGAGGCCGGGCTCATCGCCGGTGCCGTCGGCCTGGCGCTGGTGTTCGCCTACTGCCTGTTCTACTACCGGCTGCTCGGCATCCTGACGATCCTGTCGCTGGCCCTGTCCGGCCTGGTCGTCTACGCGGTGCTGATCCTGCTCGGGCGCTGGATCGGGTTCACCCTGGACCTGGCGGGCGTCGCCGGGTTCATCATCGCCATCGGCATCACGGCCGACTCGTTCGTCATCTTCTTCGAACGGCTCAAGGACGAGATGCGGGACGGCCGCACGTTCCGCTCGGCCGTCCCGCGGTCCTGGGAGCGGGCGCGGCGCACGATCCTCACCGCCGACGCGGTCAGCTTCCTCGCCGCCGCGGTGCTCTACATCCTGGCCGTCGGCGAGGTCCGCGGTTTCGCGTTCACCCTGGGCATGTCCACGGTCCTCGACCTCGTCGTCGTGTTCCTCGTGACCTTCCCGCTGGTCGTGCTCATCTCCCGGTCGACGTCGCTGGGCAGGCCCGGGCTCTCCGGGCTCGGCGCGGTCGACCGCATCGGGATGCGGCACCGCCGTGAGAAGCCGGCCGTCGGCAGGCGTGCGGCCACCACCGGGAAGGGAACGGGCGCATGACGAACCCCGAGTCGCTGTCGGGCTGGACCCGGCTCACCACCGGCACCGCGAACGTCGACATCATCGGCCGCCGGAAGACCTGGTACATCGGCTTCGGCGTGCTCATCGCCGTCTGCGTGCTGTCGCTGGTCTTCCGGGGCTTCAACCTCGGGATCGACTTCACCGGCGGCTCGCAGATCCAGCTGCCCGCCACCGGGGCGAACGGCACGATCAGCACCCAGCAGGTCGACCGGGTCTACGAGGGCGTGATCGGCTTCGCGCCCGAGGTCACCCAGTCCGTCGGGTCCGGCGACGCCGCGTCGATCGTGCTGCAGTCCGAGCCGCTGACCCCCGAGCAGCTCGTGCCGCTGCGCGAGGCGCTGTTCACCCAGCTGCAGCCGCTCGGCGCGGACGGCACCCCGAGCGCCGCCTCGATCAGCGACTCGCAGGTCTCGGGCACCTGGGGCGGCGAGGTCACCACGCAGGCGCTGATCGCGCTGGCGGTGTTCATCGTCCTGGTCACGCTGTTCCTGGCGTTCTACTTCGAGCGGGCGATGGCCGCCGCGGCGCTGATCGCGCTCGTCAACGACATCGTCGTGACCGCCGGGGTGTACTCGATCATCGGGCTGGAGGTCACCCCGGCCACCGTGATCGGTCTGCTGACCATCCTCGGGTTCTCGCTCTACGACACCGTCGTCGTGTTCGACAAGGTCCGGGAGAACTCCCGCGGGCTGCTGAAGTTGACCCGGCGCACCTACGCCGAGGCCGCGAACCTCGCGCTGAACCAGACGCTGATGCGGTCGATGAACACCTCGCTCATCGCGATCCTGCCGGTGCTCGGCCTGCTCGTGATCGGTGTCGGTCTGCTCGGTGTCGGCACGCTGGCCGACCTGGCACTGGTGCAGCTAGTCGGCATGATCACCGGTGTCGTCTCCTCGCTGCTGCTGGCCACCCCGGTCCTGGTGGACATCAAGCTGCGCGACAAGCGGGTCCGCGACCAGGCCGCCCGGGTCGAGGCGCGTCGTGCCCGCGCGGCCGGCCGGGGCGGGACGGCCTCGGACGTCGAGGACGATCCGGCCACCGATACCCTCGCCGCCGTGAGCTCCTCCGCACCCGCCGCCCCGCGGCCCGGCGCCCGCCCGACCGGCAAGACCGGACGGCGTCGCGGATGAGCGGGGCACAGGTCGACGGCATCCGGGTCGGGCCCGGGATCACCGGGGACTCCGCGGACGACCTGCTCCGGGTCGCCGAGCTGGTCCGCTCGGTACCCGACTACCCGCAGCCCGGGGTGCTGTTCCGTGACATCACCCCGGTGCTGGCGCACGGGGAGTCCTTCGCGACCGTCACCACCGAGCTGGCCGCCAACGCGGGCGAGGCGGACCTGGTGGTCGGGGTGGAGGCGCGCGGGTTCCTGCTCGGCGCCGCCGTCGCGCTCGTCGCCGGGGTCGGTACCGTGCCGGTCCGCAAGGCGGGCAAGCTGCCCGCGGTCGCCGCGTCGCGCAGCTACGACCTGGAGTACGGCAGCGCCACCCTGGAGCTGCCGGCCGGGGTCGTCGAGCCGGGCACGCGGGTCTACGTGGTCGACGACGTGCTCGCCACCGGCGGCACCGCCGCGGCCGCCTGCGCCCTGCTGGCCGACGCCGGGGCCGAGGTCGTCGGGTTCGGCACGCTGCTGGAGCTGGCCGCGCTGAACGGCCGGGCGAAGCTGGGTGACCTGCGGATCGACGCCCTGCTGAACGCCTGACCACGACGGGCCCCGATTCGCGGACTATCCTCGGACCCGGGACCCTTCCCGCCACCGAGCACGAGCAGGAGGTGCGGTGACCGAGGTCGACCGGACCGGCGCCCATCCGGCCACGCGCCCGCTGACGCCCGACGACGAGCCGCCGCGCCCGTCCGCGACCCGCCGGGTCCGTGCCCGCATCGCCCGGCGGATGACGCCGCAGCGCGTCGCCATCGTGACCCCGGTGCTGGAGCCGCTCGCCGCGGTCCACCGCTCGCTGCACCCCAAGGCCGACCTGGTGCTGCTCCAGCGCGCCTACGACGTCGCCGAGGACAAGCACGACGGCCAGACCCGCAAGTCCGGGGACCCCTACATCACCCACCCGCTCGCCGTCTCCACGATCCTGGCCGAGCTGGGCATGGACACCACGACGCTGGTCGCGGCCCTGCTGCACGACACCGTCGAGGACACCGACTACTCACTGGAGCGGCTGCGCGCCGACTTCGGCGACGAGGTCGCGCACCTCGTCGACGGCGTCACCAAGCTCGACAAGGTCGAGTTCGGCTCCGCCGCGGAGGCCGAGACGATCCGCAAGATGGTCGTCGCGATGGCCCGGGACCCGCGGGTGCTGGTCATCAAGCTGTCCGACCGGCTGCACAACATGCGCACGATGCGCTTCCTGCGCCCGGAGAAGCAGGTCAAGAAGGCCAACGAGACCCTCGAGGTGTTCGCCCCGCTCGCGCACCGCCTCGGCATGGCCACGGTGAAGCTGGAGCTGGAGGACCTGTCCTTCGCGATCCTGCAGCCCAAGAAGTACCAGGAGATCGTCCGGCTGGTCGCCGACCGGGCGCCCTCGCGCGACACCTACCTGCGCCAGGTCATCGACGAGGTGTCCGCGCAGCTGGACTCCGCGCGGATCCCGGCCAAGGTCGAGGGCCGACCGAAGCACTACTACTCGATCTACCGCAAGATGATCGTCAAGGGCCGCGACTTCGACGACATCCACGACCTCGTCGGGGTCCGGGTGCTCGTCGACGAGGTGCGCGACTGCTACGCCGCGATCGGCATGGTGCACGCGCTGTGGCAGCCGATGCCCGGGCGGTTCAAGGACTACATCGCCCAGCCCCGGTTCGGCGTCTACCAGTCGCTGCACACCACGGTGATCGGGCCGGACGGCAAGCCCCTCGAGGTGCAGATCCGCACCCACGCCATGCACCGCACCGCCGAGTACGGCATCGCCGCGCACTGGCGGTACAAGGAGGTCAAGGGCGGCGGCAACAAGGAGGTCGAGGTCGAGGAGATGGCGTGGATGCGCCAGCTGCTCGACTGGCAGCGCGAGGCCGCCGACCCCGGCGAGTTCCTCGACTCGCTGCGCTTCGACCTCGCCGCGCGGGAGATCTTCGTCTTCACCCCGAAGGGCGACGTCGTCACCCTGCCCACCGGCTCCACCCCGATCGACCTGGCCTACGCCGTGCACACCGAGGTCGGGCACCGTTGCATCGGCTCCCGGGTCAACGGCAAGCTCGTCGCCCTGGAGCGGCAGCTGTCCTCCGGCGACGTCGTGGAGATCTTCACCTCCAAGGCCGAGGACGCCGGGCCGTCGCGGGACTGGCTGCAGATCGCGAAGTCCCCGCGGGCCAAGGCCAAGATCAAGCAGTGGTTCGCCAAGGAGCGCCGCGAGGAGGCCGTCGAGGAGGGCAAGGAGGCCATCACGCGGGAGGCCCGACGCACCGGGATGCCGCTGCAGCGGCTCATCTCCGGCGACGCGATGTCCGCGCTCGCCCGGGAGATGCACTACTCCGACGTCTCCGCGCTCTACGCCGCCGTCGGCGAGCACCAGGCCAGCGCCCAGCACGTCGTGCAGCGTCTCGTCGCGTGGTTCGGCGGCGAGGAGGAGGCCGAGGAGGAGCTCGCCGAGCGGGCGACGCCGTCGACGGTCCGCCACCGGCGTCCGTCGGGCAACGCCGGTGTCGTCGTCAGCGGCGAGGACGGGCAGGCCCTCGGCGACCTCTACATCAAGCTCGCCCGCTGCTGCACCCCGGTGCCGGGCGACGAGATCCTCGGGTTCGTCACCCGCGGCGGCGGGATCAGCGTGCACCGCACCGACTGCACCAATGCCGGGGACCTCACCGCGCGCGAGGAGCGGCTGGTCGACGTGACCTGGTCGGTGTCGCCGGAGTCGGTGTTCCTGGTCGCGATCCAGGTCGAGGCGCTCGACCGGCACCGGCTGCTGTCCGACGTCACGAAGGTCCTGGCCGACGAGAAGGTCAACATCCTCTCGGCGACGACGACCACCTCCCGCGACCGCGTCGCGATCTCCCGGTTCTCCTTCGAGATGGGCGACCCGAAGCACCTCGGGCACCTGCTCCATGCGGTGCGCAACATCGAGGGCGTCTACGACGTCTACCGGGTCACCAGCGCGGCCTGACCCCGGCCCGCCCCACCCGGGGGCGGACCGGGGAGCCGGTCAGCCGAGGGTGGTGCGCTGGATCTCGACCGGGATGCTCGGCACGCCGTCACCGGAGCCGACGGACTCGCCGCCCTTGGCGACCTTGTCCAGCGTCGCGAGGCCCTCGGAGCCGATGGAGCCGAACACGGTGTAGCTCGGCGGCAGCTGGGCGTCGCCGTAGATCATGAAGAACTGGCTGCCGTTGGTGTCGGGGCCGGCGTTGGCCATCGCGAGCAGCCCGCGGCCGTAGGTGAGGCCGGGGAACACCTCGTCGGCGAAGGAGTAGCCGGGGCCGCCGCGCCCGCTGCCGCTCGGGTCACCGCACTGGAGCACCTGCAGGCCCGGGCTGGTCGTCAGCCGGTGGCAGGAGGTCCCGTCGAAGTAGCCCTGCTGCGCCAGGCTCTCGAAGCTCTTGACCGTGCACGGCGCCAGGCCGCGGTCCAGCGTCAGGTCGATCGGGCCCGCGCTGGTCTGCAGGTCCGCCGTGACCGTCCCCTGGGCCGGGGTGGAGCCGGCCGCCGGCGGGTTCACCGGCTTCGAGGCGGGCTCGGGGGACTTCGGGTAGGTGCAGTCCACCGACGCCGGCAGCGCCGTCGGGCGCGTGGGCAGCGGCACGGTCGGCCGACCGGCGGTGTCCGGGCCGTCCCCGGCGGGCGCCGGCGCCGCGGCGCTCTGCCCGGCGGCGTCGGAACCGCCCCAGGCCGAGGTCAGCGCGTACACCCCGACCGCGGCCAGCACCACGACCAGCACCGTCACGACGGCCGCGATCGTCGTGTTCCGCTTGCGCTGCTGCTGCCGCTGCGCCCGGTGGGCCTGCTGCGCCTCCAGCTTGCGCTTGGCCGCCTCCCGGCGCTGCTCGTTCGTCGCCACGTCCCGCCCAACTCCCTGACTTGATCACTCGTACGCGCGGTGAGGGTATCGGGGCGACCTGGGGAGAAAGCTGAGAGACACCGGTTCTAGGCTGGAGGACCCCCGACATGATCCCCGGAGAGGACGTGCAGCAACCGTGACCGCCACCGAGCCGCAGGTGGGCCGGGCCCGCAGGCCCGAGCCGTTCGCCGCGCCGAAGGGCATCCCCGAGTACCTCCCGCCGTCCTCGGCCGGGTTCGTGCACGTGCGGGACACCCTCGCCGCCGCCGCCGAGCGCGCCGGGTACGGCCACATCGAGCTGCCGGTGTTCGAGGACACCGGCCTCTACGCCCGCGGGGTGGGGGAGTCCACCGACGTCGTCTCCAAGGAGATGTACACCTTCGCCGACCGCGGCGACCGCTCGGTGACGCTGCGCCCCGAGGGCACCGCGGGCGTGGTCCGTTCGGTGATCGAGCACAACCTCGACAAGCAGGGCCTGCCGGTCAAGCTCCGCTACGCCGGCCCGTTCTTCCGCTACGAGCGGCCCCAGGCCGGGCGCTACCGGCAGCTCCAGCAGGTCGGTGTGGAGGCGATCGGGGTGGACGACGCAGGCCTGGACGCCGAGGTCATCGCGATCGCCGACGAGGGCTTCACGGCCCTCGGCCTGACCGGCTACCGGCTGGAGATCACCTCGCTGGGCGACGCCGAGTGCCGCCCCGCCTACCGCGCGCTGCTGCAGGACTTCCTCGCCGGGCTCGACCTCGACGAGGCGACCCGGGCCCGGGCGGAGATCAACCCGCTGCGGGTGCTCGACGACAAGCGCCCCGAGGTCCGCGCCGCGATGGCCGACGCGCCGCTGCTGATGGACCACCTGTCCGACGCCGCCGCCGACCACCACGCCCGCGTGCTGGCCCACCTCGACGACCTCGGCGTCGCCTACACGTCCAACCCGCGGATGGTGCGCGGCCTGGACTACTACACCAAGACCACCTTCGAGTTCGTCCACGACGGCCTCGGCGCGCAGTCGGGCATCGGCGGCGGCGGCCGCTACGACGGCCTGATGGCGACCCTCGGCGGACCGGAGCTGTCCGGCGTCGGGTTCGGCATCGGCGTCGACCGCACGCTGCTCGCCTGCCGGGCCGAGGGTGTGCAGCCCTGGTCGGAGGCCCGGGTCGAGGTGTTCGGGGTGTCCCTCGGCGACGCCGCGCAGCGCCGCCTCGTCGTGGTCGCCGCGCAGCTGCGGGCCCGGGGCCTGCGGGTCGACCTGGCCTACGGCGGCCGGGGGCTCAAGGGCGCGATGAAGTCCGCCGACCGGTCCGGCGCGCGGTTCGCGCTGGTCCTGGGGGACCGGGACCTGGAGAACGGCACCGTCGGGCTCAAGGACCTCGTCTCCGGCGAGCAGCAGGACGTCCCGCTGGACGCGGTCACCGACGCCGTCGTGACCGCCCTGGCGGGCTGAGGCCGCGGTGGCGGCCTCGGACCGCGAACGCTGGGACGCCCGGCACACCGCCGCGGGGGCCGGGTCGCCGCTCCCGCCGGACGCGCTGCGCGGACGCACGGACCTGCTCCCGTCCTCGGGCCGGGCGCTGGACGTGGCCTGCGGGCGCGGCGCGGTCGCGGTGTGGCTGGCGATGCGGGGGCTCGACGTCGTCGCCGTCGACGTGTCCCCGGCCGGGCTCGCCGCGGGCGCCGGGCTCGCCGCCGCCCACGACGTCCGGGTGCGCTGGGTGGAGGCCGACCTCGACGCCGGCTTCCCCCGCGACGACGACCGCTACGACGTCGTCGTCTGCCAGCGGTTCCGCGACCCGGCGCTCTACCCGGCGCTGCGTGCCGCGCTCGCCCCGGGCGGGCTGCTGGTGGTCACGGTGCTGTCCGAGGTCGGCGACGCGGGCGGCCCGTTCCGGGCGGTGCCCGGTGAGCTGACCGCCGCGTTCGCCGGCCTCGAGGTCCTCGCCCACGGCGAGGGCAACGGCGAGGCGCACCTGGTGGCCCGCCTCTCCGCCTGATCAGCCGCCGTGCGTGGCCGCGCTGCGGTAGTCGGTGTAGGTGTAGGGGTTGTCGAGGACCTTGGTCTCGGGGATCTCGGGGTTCATCCCGGCCTGCCAGGCCGCCTCGCCCATCGTGGCGCGCAGGTGCTCGACGGTCGCGGTGACCGCGGTCCGCGCGGCGGCGAGGTCGACGTCGACCAGGCGCCCGTCGCGCTTCACCACGCGCCCGTCCACCAGGACGGTGTGCACGTCGCCGCGCTGGGCCTGGAACGCGACGTGACCGTGCGGGTTGAGCAGCGGGAACGACACCGGCGAGTGGTCGTTGCGCAGCAGCACCAGGTCGGCCTTCCTGCCGACCTCGACCGAGCCGAGGTCGGACCCGCGCCCGATCGCGCGGGCCCCGCCCCGGGTCGCCCACTCCACGACCTGCTCGGCCCGCAGCGACGAGTGGGTGACGGTGTCCCCGCGCGCGTGCGCCTCCAGGTGCTCGCGGGACCGGTCGGCGCCCAGCGTGGTGCGCATCGCCGAGAACAGGTCCGCGCTCCACCACATGGAGGTGTCCATCGACAGCGACACCGGGATCCCGTGCTCGCGCAGCGCCCAGGTGGGCGGGTAGCCCTGCCCGGCGCTCTGCTCGCTCTCGGTGGACACCGACACCGAGCCGCCGGTGGCGGCGATCCGGTGGTAGGAGTCCGCGGACAGGGTCGCGGCGTGCACGTAGACGGTGTCCGGGCCGGCGAAGCCGTGCTCGTGCATGAGCCGGACGCCGTCGTCGTCGGTCGCGCCCCACACCCCGGCGTGCGTGGTGACGCCGACGCCGAGCTCGCGGGCCACCTCGAACGCGGGGCGCTCGGGGAACGCCGGGTCACCGGTGACGTCGAAGGCGAGCTGGAAGCCGAGCATGTCGTCGCCGGGGGTGATGCGCCGGGACACGAACTCGCGGAACCCGGGGTCGGCGGTCCAGTTCGCGGGGGCGTCGTGGATGTTGCCGTAGGCGAGCACGAACCGGCCCGCGGTGGAGGCCAGGGCGTCGACGGCGGCGTCGGCGTGCTGCGGGGTCTGCAGCCCGTGCGACCAGTCGACGGTGGTGGTGACGCCCGCGTCGAGGGCCTCCAGTGCGGCGAGCAGGTTCCCCGCGTGGATGTCCTCCGGGCGGAAGATCCTGCCCCACTCCAGGTAGTTCCAGACGAAGTACTGGGTGAGCGTCCAGTCGGCGCCGTACCCGCGCAACGAGGTCTGCCACATGTGCCGGTGGGTGTCGACCATGCCGGGCATCACGATCCCGCCGGTCGCGTCGATCTCCTCGGTGCCCTCGGGCACCTCCAGGCCGACCCCGACCGCGGCGATCCGGTCACCGGTCACCAGGACGTCGTGGCCGGACAGGACCGTCCGGCCCGTATCCACGGTCAGGACAGTCCCGTTGCGGAAGACGACGCTCATCGACGCACCCCTCGACTTTGCGGACAAACGTCCGCTGTGCGGACATCGCACGGACGGCGGCCACTGTCGCGCACCCTTCTCGGGCTGTCAACGGCCGGGTCGCGGGGGTGTCCGGCTACCGTGGGCCCATGGCACGCGACGGGACCGGCCCGGACTTCATCGAGGCGCTCGCCCGCGGTCTCGAGGTGATCACCGCCTTCCGGCCCGGCCGGGCGGAGATGACCCTCGCCGACCTGGCCGGCGCGACCGGGCTCGCCCGCCCGACCGTGCGCCGGGTGCTGCTCACCCTCACCGAGCTCGGCTACGTCCGTTCCGGCGAGCGCGGCTACGCCCTCACCCCGCGGGTGCTGGACCTGGGTGTCGCCTACGTCCGGTCGACCGGGCTGTGGGACGTCGCCCGGCCGCACCTGGAGCGCCTCGTCGCGCGGACCCACGAGTCGTGCTCGATCGCCCAGCTCGACGGCAGCGACATCGTCTACGTCGCGCGGGTCGCGGTACCCAAGATCGTCGCGCTGTCGGTGCAGATCGGCACCCGGTTCCCGGCCGCGTCGACGTCGCTGGGGAAGGTCCAGCTCGCCGCGCTGGCCCCCGAGGAGCTGGAGCGGGTGCTGGCCGAGCCGTCGCGCTCCGGGCTGACCCCACGGCACGCCCCGGCGGCCGCCGAGCGCGACGCCGAACTGCGCGAGGTCCGCGCCCGCGGCTGGGCGATGACCGACGAGCAGCTCGCCCCGGGCATCCGCTCGGTCGCCGCCCCGCTGCGCGACGGCGAGGGCCGGGTCGTCGCCGGGGTCAACGTCAACTGCCACGCCGCGGAGACCTCGCTGGAGACCCTGCTCGAACACCACCTGCCGCTGCTGCTGCAGGCCGCGGGCGACATCAGCGCCGACTTCGCCCGGCTCGCCTCCGCGCCGCACGTGACGGTGTCGGCCACGGCTTGACCGCCGCCCGCGCCCGGGGTCACGATCGTCTGGCGGACACTCGTCCGCACAGCGATCACTGCGGAGGGACACCGATGGCGGAACCCGGAACCGGCGGGCCGCTCGACGGCGTGCTCGTCGCCGACTTCTCCCGGATCCTGGCCGGGCCGTACGCGACGATGCTGCTGGCGGACATGGGCGCCGACGTCGTCAAGGTCGAGGGACCGGCGGGCGACGACACCCGCACCTGGACCCCGCCCGAACGCGACGGCGAGGCCACCTACTACCTCGGCATCAACCGGGGGAAGCGGTCGATCGCGCTCGACCTGCGCGACCCCGGCGACCTCGCCGCGGCCCGCGAGCTCGCCCGCCGCGCCGACGTCGTCATCGAGAACCTGCGGCCCGGCGGGATGGCCCGCTTCGGGCTGGACCACGCCTCCGTCGCCGCCGACAACCCGGGCGTCGTCTACGCCTCGATCTCCGGGTTCGGCTCCGGCGCGGGCGCGCACGTGCCCGGCTACGACCTCATGGTGCAGGCGATGTCCGGGCTGATGAGCCTGACCGGGGACCCGGACGGGCCGCCGTACCGGGCCGGGATCTCGGTGTTCGACGTGATGGCGGGCAACCACGCCGCGATCGGCGTCCTCGCCGCGCTGCGCCACCGCGACCGCACCGGCACCGGCCAGCACGTCGAGGTCAACCTGCTGTCCTCCGCGCTGACCGGGCTGGTCAACCACAGCTCCGCCTGGGTCGCGGGCGGGACGGTGCCCTACCGGATGGGCAACGCCCACCCCTCGGTGTTCCCCTACGAGCCGATGCCCACCGCCGATGACGACCTGATCGTCGCCGCGGGCAACGACGCCCAGTTCCGCAGGCTCTGCGGCGTGCTCGGGGTCCCCGCCCTCGCCGACGACCCGCGCTTCGCCCGCAACGCCGACCGCACGGTCAACCGGGAGGAGCTGCGCCCGCTGCTGGTCGAGCGGCTCGCGACGAAGGGCGCCGTCGAGTGGTTCGAGCTGCTCACCGCCGCCGGCGTGCCGTCCGGGCCGATCCAGACCATCGACGGCGGGTTCGCGATGGCCGAGCGCTTCGGGCTCGACCCCGTCGTCACCGTCGGGGACGGCGACCGCGCGGTGCCCACCACCCGGCACCCGGTCCGGTTCTCCGCCACCCCGGCCGTCTACCGCCTCCCCCCGCCGCGGCTCGACGAGCACGGCGCCGACCTGCGGAAGTGGCTCGACTCATGACCTACCCGACCGCCCTGGGTGCCTCGACGAAGGACACCATCACCCTGCTCGGCCACGACCTCGCCGACGACGTCATGGGCTCGGTCGGGTTCGGCGAGCTCGCGTTCTGGCTGGCCACCCAGCGCCGGCCCACCCCCGGCGAGACCCGGGTGTTCGAGGCGGTGCTGGCCGCGCTGGCCGACCACGGGTTCACCCCGACCGCGATCGTCACCCGGCTCACCCACCTGTCCGCGCCGGACTCGGTGCAGGGCGCGCTCGCCGCCGGGCTGCTCGGTGGCGGGTCGCGCTTCCTCGGCGTCACCGAGGACTGCGGCCGCTTCCTGCACGACCACCTGCCCGCCGAGCGCCCGACCACCGACGACGGCTGGGACGCCGTCGCGCTGGAGATCGTCACCGCCCAGCGGGCGGCGAGGCGGTTCGTGCCGGGCCTGGGGCACCACGTCCACAAGGACGGCGACCCCCGCACCCCGCGGCTGTTCGCGATCGCCGCCGAGGAGGGCCTGCTCGGCGACCACCTGAGCCTGTTCGCCGCGATCGGCCGGGTGCACCCGCAGGTCCTCGGCCGCACCCTGCCGCTCAACGGCGCCGGGGTCTGCGGCGCCGCGCTCGCCGACCTCGGGCTGCCGCTGGAGCTGCTGCGCGGCTTCGCCCTGCTCGCCCGCACCGCGGGCCTGATCGGCCAGCTCGCCGAGGAGCTGCGCCACCCCGTCGCCAACGAGATCTTCCTGTCGGTGGACCTGCACAACCGGTCCGTCGACCCCGACCCGTACCAGCCCGAGGGAGACCTGCGATGACGCAGCCCACCGTCACCGAGGACACGATCACCGACACCGCCGTCGCGCGCTGGGCGACCGCGCACGACCCGCGCACCGCCGAGCTGATGACGGCCCTGGTGCGTCACCTGCACGACTTCGCCCGCGAGACCCGCCTCACCGAGGACGAGTGGATGGCCGCGGTGCGCTGGCTGACCGCCACCGGGCAGATCTCCGACGACAAGCGCGCGGAGTTCATCCTCGCCTCCGACGTGCTCGGGCTGTCGATGCTCGTCGTCCAGCAGAACCACCGGCTCGACCCGGCCGCGACCCCGGCGACGGTGCTGGGCCCGTTCCACATCGACGGCTCCCCGGAGAAGGCCTCCGGCGAGGACATGTCCGACGGGCTGCCCGGCGACCCGCTGTTCGTGCACGGCAGCGTCCGCGCGCTCGACGGCACCCCGGTGACCGGAGCCGTCCTCGACGTCTGGCAGTCCGACGCCGACGGCACCTACGAGGCCCAGCTCGACGTCGACGAGGCCCGGCTGCGCGCGAAGTACACCACCGGCGACGACGGCCGCTACTGCCTGCGCACCATCGCCCCGCTCGGCTACGCCATCCCGATGGACGGCCCCGTCGGCGACCTCGTCTCGCGCACCGACATCAGCCCGATGCGGCCCGCGCACATCCACTTCCTGCTGGCCGTGCCCGGCTACGAGCCGCTGATCACCCACCTGTTCCGGGAGGGCACCGAGTTCCTCGACTCCGACGTCGTGTTCGGGGTCAAGCGCGAGCTCGTCGTCGGCTTCACCCGCCGCGGGCCCGGCCCCACGCCGGACGGCGGGCACAGCGAGGTCCCCTGGTACGAGGCCCGCTACGACCTCGTGCTCCAGCCCGCCGGGTAGGTCGCCGGACCGGACTCAGCGCCGGCCGACGACCAGCGCGGCCAGCCCGGTCGTCACCGGGACGGCGGCGACCAGCCCGATGCTGCCCACCAGGGTCCGCACGATCTCGGTCGCCACGTCCTGGCTGGTGAGCACCTGGGTCACGCCGCCCGCCGCCACCGTGAACAGCAGCAGCAGCGGGAGCGCGGCGCCGGCGTAGGCCAGCACCAGGGTGTTCACCGCGGACGCGACGTGGTCGCGCCCGATCCGCATCCCGGCCGCGAACAGCTCGCGCACCCCCAGCTCGGGGTTCGCCGCGCCCAGCTCCCACACCGCGGAGGCCTGGGTGACGGTGACGTCGTCGAGGGCCCCGAGCGCGCCGATCACCAGCCCGGCCAGCACCAGCCCGCGCGGGTCGACCGGCACGCCGGGGCCGAGCGTGCCGATCAGGGTGGCGGTGGTGTCGTCGAGCCCGGTGAGCCGCGAGGTGACGGTGAACAGGTAGCCGAGCACCCCGATCAGGGCCAGCGAGGCCAGCGTGCCGAGCACCGCGCACGAGGTCCGCGCGGTGAACCCGTGGGTCAGGTACAGCACCACGAACATGATCAGGCAGGCGCCGGTGACGGCGACCGCGAGCGGGGAGCCGCCGGACAGGATCGCCGGCAGCACGAACCACAGCAGGACGACGAAGCTCAGCGCCAGGCTGACCAGCGCCGCGAACCCGCGCAGCCGCCCCAGCACGACGACGGCCAGCGCGAACGCCGCCGCCAGCCACCCCAGCGGGGCGCCGCGCTGGAAGTCCACGAGCTGGTAGGAGCCCGCGTCGTCGGGGTTCGCGCCCGACCACGACAGCGTGACCGGGTCGTCCACCGCGAACCGCGGCGTCGACGGCTCGTTCGGCACCAGCTGCACCAGGTCCCGTCCGGCGCGCGGCCCGTCGGACAGTGCGACCGTCACCCCGGTGCAGCGACGGTCCCCGGCGCCGGGGGAGCAGTCCGCGACCTGCACCGCGGTGACGGTGCCGTGCACCTGCTGGGTGGGCGGGATCTCCGGGACCGGGGTCGCGCCCGGCCACAGCAGGGCCACCCCGGCGAGCGTCGCGAGGACGCACGGCACGAGCAGCGCGACCAGCAGCCTGCGCACCCGTCGCCCGGCCGGGGAGGCGGCGCCGTGCCCGTGCCCGTGACCGTGCCCCTGCCCGAGTCCCCGGCCGGGGGCGGGCGGGGCCGCCGGGCCGGGTGTGGCGCCGAGGTCGGTCCGGCCGGGGCAGTCGCCCCAGCCGCCCGGGTGCCCGGGATGGGGGATCGGACCGGTCTCGGCGCCGTCGGCCGGGTCCGTCGCCGCGCCGCCCGCCGGTGCGGGCCCGGGGCGGTGCTCCACGGGGGGCGGACGGCGCGGGGCCGGAGCGTGGCGGGCCCGGTGCCGCGCCGGTTCGCCACCCGGGAGCCGGTGCCCGCCCGAGGCGCCCGGGGGCCGGTCCTCGGCGCGCCGCCGCCCACCCGTCCGCGGGGCGGCGGGCCGCCCGCCGTCGGGGGCGGACGGGTCGCGCGGGACGGGCGGGGGCGGGGGCACGTCCGCATCCTCGCAAACGATCTTCGACTTGCGGGGTGCCGTTCGCCCGGACGCGACCGCCCGGCGACGACCGGTTGCCCGTCGTTCGAACTTGTGTTCGACTCGACCCGTGCGATGGGACGGACAGCAGGTCGGGGCGGACGGTGTCGGGAACGCGACGGCACTGCCGGGGATGCGGGGGTTGCTGCGCTCGGTGCGCACGCCCGGGTTCGCGGACACGGTGTTCCACGAGGTCGAGGCGCGCTCGGTGCTGAACCGGGTGCCGTCGTCGTCACCGGTGCCGTTCGGCTGGACGGTCAACCCCTACCGCGGCTGCTCGCACGCGTGCACCTACTGCCTCGTCCCGGAGACCCCGGTACTCACCGCCGACGGCCGGTCGCGGCCGATCGGGGAGCTGCGCCCGGGCGACGAGGTGGTCGGCACCGTCACCGACGGCGGCGGTCGGCGCCGCTTCGTCCGCACCCCGGTGCTCGCGCGCTGGTCGACGCGGCGCCGCGCCCAGGAGGTGACCCTCGACGACGGCACGCGGCTCGTCACCTCCGCCGAGCACCGCTTCCTCACCACCTCCGGCTGGGCGCACGTGCGACCGGGGCGCTGCCGGGCCTCCGCGGACCGGCCGCACCTGAGCCCGGGGACGGCGCTGGTCGGGCCCGGTGCGGCCGCGGTCCCGGGCGGGGCCCGGCCCGACGGATACGCCGAGGGCTGGCTGTGCGGGCTGGTCCGGGCCGACGCGGTGCGCGGCCGGGTGCGGGCCGAGCCGTTCCCGACCGGCTGGGTCGAGCTGGAGGCGCTCGCCCGCGCCCACCACCTGCTGACCGCGCGGCCGGTGCCCGTGGCCGCCGGGGTGCTCGCGGCGCCCGCCCCGTCGCCGACGGAGTGGCCGCAGCGGCCCGCCCGCGGCTGGTCGGCCGGGTTCGTCGGCGGGATCGTCGACGCCTGCGGTGAGGTCTCCGCCGGGGTGCTGCGGATCGTGCCCGGCGACGAGGAGCTCGCCCGGGCCTGCGTCGACGCGCTGCGCCGGCTCGGGTTCCGGGTGGCCTCGGAGCCGTCGGCCCGGCCCGGGGTGCGGGCGCTGCGGGTGCTGGGCGGGGTCGCCGAGCAGTTGCGGCTGGTCGCGGTGACCGACCCGGCCGTGGCCCGGGTGCGCGACGTCGGTGGCGCCCGCGTCGAGGAGCCGCCCGGGGGAGCGCCGCGGGTGGTGGCCGTCCGCGACACCGGCACCCTCCGCCCGATGGTCGACATCACCACCGGCACGGGGGACTTCGTCGCCGCCGGGGTGGTCAGCCACAACTGCTTCGCCCGCACCACCCACACCTACCTCGACCTCGACGCGGGCGCGGACTTCGACTCCCAGATCGTGGTCAAGGTGAACGTCGCGCGGGTGCTGGAACGGGAGCTGGCCCGGCCGTCGTGGCGGCGCGAGCACGTCGCGATGGGCACCAACACCGACCCGTACCAGCGGGCGGAGGGCCGCTACCGGCTGATGCCCGGGGTGATCACCGCGCTGGCCCGCTCCGGCACACCGTTCTCCGTCCTCACCAAGGGCACCGTGCTGGGCCGGGACCTGCCGCAGCTCGCGGCCGCGAACGCCGACGTCCGCGTCGGCACCGGGGTGTCGATCGCGCTGCTGGACCGGGAGCTGCAGTCGCACCTGGAGCCGGGCACCCCGAGCCCGCGGGCCCGCCTCGACCTGGTCCGCCGGATCACCGACGCCGGCCTGCCCTGCGGGGTCATGGTGGCCCCGGTGCTGCCGTGGCTGACCGACTCCACCGAGGCCCTCGACGCCCTGCTGACGGAGATCGCCGCCGCCGGGGCGAGCCGGGCCACGGTGCTCGCGCTGCACCTGCGTCCCGGGACCCGGGAGTGGTTCCTGGCCTGGCTGGGGCGGACCCACCCCGCGCTGCTGCCGCGTTACGAGCGGCTCTACCGCGGCGGGGCCTACGCCACCCGCGACTACCGCGGTGCCCTGGCCCGGCGGGTCGCCCCGCTGCTGGCCCGGCACGGCCTGGACCGGCCCGAACCGAACCCGCGCGACCCGGGGTGGACCCGGCAGCCGGTCGCGGCGCCGCGGGCTGCGGAGCCCGGGGACGGGCAGCTGAGCCTGCTGTGAGAACCCGCCGGAAACCTGGTGGCAGGCGGCCCGGGGGGTGCCGATAGCCTTGACCGCCGTGATGCGAACCCACCCCGTCGGCACGCTGCGTGCCGAGAACGCCGGCCAGACCGTGACCCTCGCCGGATGGGTGGCCCGCCGCCGCGATCACGGTGGCGTGATCTTCATCGACCTGCGGGACCGCTCCGGATCGGCCCAGGTCGTGTTCCGCGAGGGCGAGATGGCCGAGCGGGCCCACCGGCTGCGTTCCGAGTTCTGCATCCAGGTCGTCGGCGAGGTCGTCCGCCGGCCCGCGGGCAACGAGAACTCCGACCTGCCGACCGGCGACATCGAGGTCACGGTCACCGCGCTGACCGTGCTGTCGGAGTCCGCGCCGCTGCCGTTCCCGATCGACGAGCACACCGGCGTCGGCGAGGAGATCCGGCTCTCCCACCGCTACCTGGACCTGCGCCGTTCCGGGCCCGCCGCGGCGATGAGGCTGCGCAGCGACGTGAACAAGGCCGCCCGCGACGTGCTCGCCGCCGAGGACTTCATCGAGGTCGAGACGCCGACCCTGACCCGGTCCACCCCGGAGGGCGCGCGCGACTTCGTCGTCCCGGCCCGGCTGCGCCCCGGCTCCTGGTACGCGCTGCCGCAGAGCCCGCAGCTGTTCAAGCAGCTGCTCATGGTCGGCGGGCTGGAGCGGTACTACCAGATCGCGCGCTGCTACCGCGACGAGGACTTCCGCGCCGACCGCCAGCCGGAGTTCACCCAGCTCGACATCGAGATGAGCTTCGTCGAGCAGGACGACGTCATCGCGCTCGCCGAGAAGGTCCTCACCGCGCTGTGGCGCCTCGTCGGGTACGAGATCGAGGCCCCGATCCGCCGGATGCCCTACGCCGAGGCGATGGCCCGCTACGGCTCGGACAAGCCCGACCTGCGCTTCGACATCGAGCTCACCGAGCTCACGTCGTACTTCGCGGGCACCGGGTTCCGGGTCTTCCAGAACCCCTACGTCGGCGCCGTCGTCATGCCCGGCGGGGCGTCGCAGCCCCGCAAGGTGCTCGACGGCTGGCAGGAGTGGGCCAAGCAGCGCGGCGCCCGCGGGCTGGCCTACGTGCTGATCGGTGAGGACGGCCGGGTCGACGAGCGTGGCCCCGTCGTCAAGAACCTGTCCGAGGCCGAGCGGTCCGGGCTGGCCGAGGCCGTCGGCGCGCACCCCGGCGACTGCATCTTCTTCGCCGCCGGCAAGCCCGCCGAGGCCCGCGCGCTGCTCGGTGCCGCCCGCGGCGAGATCGCGCGGCGGACCGGTGCGATCGACGAGTCGGCCTGGTCGTTCGTCTGG
This sequence comes from Pseudonocardia tropica, assembly GCF_040105315.1. Taxonomy (NCBI): domain Bacteria; kingdom Bacillati; phylum Actinomycetota; class Actinomycetes; order Pseudonocardiales; family Pseudonocardiaceae; genus Pseudonocardia; species Pseudonocardia tropica. The sequence continues at coordinate 4,015 of NZ_JBEDNP010000006.1, read as the reverse complement.
ATCGTCGACGCGCCGCTGTTCGAGTCGGCCGCCGACACCGACGACGTCGCTGTCGGCGGCGGTGCGTGGACCGCGCTGCACCACGCGTTCACCTCGCCGACCCCGGAGTGGATCGACACGTTCGAGAAGGACCCGGGCAACGCCCTGGCCTACGCCTACGACATCGTCTGCAACGGCAACGAGATCGGCGGCGGCTCGATCCGTATCCACTCGGCCGACGTGCAGAAGCGCGTCTTCGAGATCATGGGCCTGTCCGCGGAGGAGGCGCAGGAGAAGTTCGGCTTCCTGCTCGACGCCTTCTCGTTCGGCCCGCCGCCGCACGGCGGGATCGCGTTCGGCTGGGACCGGATCACCGCGCTGCTCGCCGGCGTCGACTCGATCCGCGAGGTCATCGCGTTCCCGAAGACCGGTGGCGGGTTCGACCCGCTGACCCAGGCCCCGGCGCCGATCACCGCCGCCCAGCGCAAGGAGGCGGGCGTCGACGCCAAGCCCGAGCGCGCCCCGGAGAAGTCCGGCCCGGCCGCGTAGGTGCTGCACCTGCGGGTGGTCTGCCCACCCGGGCGGACGGTCGAGGTCCGCAGCGTCCTCGACGCCGAACCCGGGGTGGCCCACCTGGTGGTCCACCCCGGGGTGGCGGTGCACCCGGCCGGTGACCTGGTCGAGGCCGATGTCGCCCGGGAGTGCGCCGACGACCTGCTGGGCCGGCTCGCCGACCTCGGCGTCGACCACGACGGCGGCATCACCCTCGAACAGCTCGACACGGTGCTGTCCGACCGGGCCGACGCCGCCGAGGAGGCCGCGCCGGGGGACGGGGCCGACGCCGTCGTCTGGGACGAGCTGATCCAGCGCACCGGCGAGGAGTCGCGGCTGTCCGCGACGTTCCTGACCTTCCTCACCATCGCCTGCCTGCTCGCCGCCGTCGGCGCGGTCACCGACTCGCCGGTCACCGTGGTCGGGGCGATGGTGCTGGGCCCGGAGTTCGGCCCGATGGCGGCGATGGCGATCGGGCTGGTGCTGCGCCGCCGCGACCTGGTCTCGCGCGGTGCGCTCGCGCTCGCCGCCGGGTTCCCGCTGGCGATGGCCGTCACCGCCGTCGCGACCCTGGTGTTCGACCTGCTCGGCTGGTTGTCCTCCGCCGGGCTCGACGACCTCGAGCAGATGGACTTCATCTACGAGGTGGGGCCGTTCTCGCTGGTCGTCGCCGTGCTCGCCGGGGCGGCCGGGATGCTGTCGCTGACCTCGGCGCGCTCGTCGGCGCTGGTCGGGGTGTTCATCTCGGTGACGACCGTCCCGGCAGCCGCCTACGCCTCGGTCGCGGTGATCGAGGGACGCTGGAGCGAGGCGGCCCAGTCGGTGCTGCAGCTGGGGGTCAACCTGGTGGGCGCCATCGGTGCGGCGGCCGCGGTGCTGGTGCTCGCCCGTCGCGGATCGCGTCGTCGGGGCGCGGACCGCGCGCTCTCCGACGGGTAGGGTCCCCTTCGATGACCGATCCGCAGTCGACTCCCGGCGCGGTCGCGGCGGTGGCCGGGGCCGCGCGGTTGCTGTCGCGGCGGGCGGGCTCGGAGGTCGAGCTGTTCGAGCCCGAGGACCTGGGCGGCAGCGGCCGTTCCGTCGTCGCCCGGGCCCGGATGGCGAAGAACCCGTTCTCCGACCGGCGCAGCGTCGTCGTGAAGCACTACGCGCCGCCCGAGGACGGCACGGACCTGGCGTCGGACCCGTTCCGCTACGAGGTCGCGTCCTGCCAGCTGTTCACCGCGCTGCCGAGCGACGTCCGGCCCAGCCCTGTGATCATCGCGCACGACCCGGTGCAGCGGCTGCTCGTACTGGAGGACCTCGGCCGCAGCCTGACCCTGGCCGACAAGCTGTTCGGCCCGGACCCCCAGGCCGCCCGGACCTGCCTGCTCGGCTGGGCCCGCGGCCTGGGCCGGATGCAGGCCGCGACCGCCGGCCGGGAGGGCGACTTCGGGGCGCTGCTGCGCCGGCTGGGGGAGAAGGCGCGCCGGGACCCGGTCGCCGACCAGGCCCGCGCCGCGCTGGCCGGTCTGCCGGAGCTGCTGGCCGGGATCCTCGGCGTCGAGGTGCCGGAGATGGCGCTGTTCGAGGCCCAGGGCGGGGTGCGCCTGCTCGGCGGCACCGGGTTCCGTGCGTTCAGCCCGTCCGACACCTGCCCGGACAACAACCTGGTCACCAGCCGCGGGGTGCGGTTCGTCGACTTCGAGTGGGGCTGCTTCCGCGACGTCGTCCTCGACGCCGCCTACGTGCGGGTGCCGTTCCCCGGCTGCTCGTCGAGCTTCGCACTGCCCGACGCCGTCGCCGGCGCCATGCTCGACGCCTGGCGGGCCGAGGTCGCGCCGGTGTGGCCCGAGCTGGACGACCCCGAGCTGCTGGAGTCGCGCCTGGCCGACGCCCAGGTGCTGTGGGTGTGGTGGTCGACCTGGCTGCTGCTGCCGCGGGTGCCCGAGCGCGACGGGCCGATCGGTCCCGACGCCGGGCGGTCCCCGCGGACCTCCACGGCGCTGCGGCACTACTGGCGGGGGCTCGGCGCCACCGCGGAGGCGACCGCCCGGCCCGGCACGGCCGCGCTGGCCGAGGCCGTGGTGACCGCGCTCGACACCCGCTTCCCGGACGCGTCGTCGACGCTGCCGCTGTTCCCCGCCTTCCGCGGCGGCGAGTGGTAGGGCCCCGCCCCGAGAGTTCCCACGGCGGTACGGGACCCGTCACCGGTTGCACACGGAGACGGTGGCTGCGGCGGTGATCGTGTCGGCGTGTCCCCGATGACCGCGCGCCCGTCCGTCGTCGATCCGGTCCTGCGCCCCGTCCGTCCCGTCGCCGTACCGCGCGCGACCGGGCGGCCCGTCCGGCACCTCGTGCTGCTGGGCGACTCCACCGCCGTCGGGCTGGGTGACCCCCTGCCCGGCGGTGGCTGGCGTGGGTTCGGGCCGCTGCTGCGCGACGCCCTCGACGACCCCGCCCATCCCGGCTCGGTCCGGCTGGACAACCACGCCCGGACCGGGGCGCGGATGGCCGACGCACGGCACGGGCAGGTGCCCGCGGCCGCGGCGTCGGGGCCCGACGTCGTCGTACTGTGCGCCGGGATGAACGACACCCTGCGCTCGGACTTCGACCCGGCCGCGATCCGGCGGGACTGCGCCGAGTCGCTCGAGCTGCTGCTGCGGGCCGGTGCGACCGTGCTGCTGCTCCGCTTCCACGACCACGCGCGCGTCTGGCCGCTGCCGGGACCGCTGCAGCGGGCGCTCGCCGCCCGGATCGCCGCCCTGAACGGGGCCGTCGACGGGGCGGTGGCCGACGCGGTCGCCACGACGGGACGGTCCGCCGTCGGGATCCTCGACCTCGACACCGTCGGCAGCTACGACCCGGCGGCGTGGAGCGTGGACCGGTTGCACCCGTCCGAGCTCGGGCACCGGTTGCTGGCGCGTGGGTTCGCCGCGCTGCTCGGCGCCGCCGGGTTCGCGGTGCCGGGGGAGATCGGGCTCACCGCCGCCGGTGGGCGGGAGGTGACGGCCTGGCAGCGGGGGGCGTGGCTGGTGGTGCAGGGGGTGCCGTGGCTCGTGCGGCGGTCCCGGGACCTCGGACCGGTGATGGTGCGGGGGCTCGTGGAGGGGGCGCGGGCGCGGACGATGTCCGCCTGATCCCGGCGACCCGGTCGCATTCGATCACCGCGGGTCGGCCGCCGTGGTCGGGCCCGGCGCGGTCCGGGGGAGCACCGGCCGACGTCAGCCCCTGAGCACGTCCGCTGGTCGCCGACCGTCCCGAGACATCGCACCACCTCACGGAGCACCATCGTTGCAGTTCACGAATTCGCGATAGCGAACGGAAACTAGCAATCGAACACACGTTCGATTATCGTCGATGGTGTGACCGCCACCCAGGAGCCACCCGCCCACGCCACCGGCGTGCACGGCGGCGGGTTTCCCTCCGGTGACCTCACCCTGCTCCGGTTCCTCGTCGAACAGGCCCTCAGCGCCGACACCTGCGCGTTGTCCGAGTCGGAGTT